>NZ_JAFCSZ010000001.1:0-374951 GCF_049895765.1 Caulobacter sp. DWR1-3-2b1 | reverse complement strand
GTCGGTCAACACGGTGTGGATCTTGTAGGGCACGGCCGCGATCAGGTGGCGCAGGAAGTCCCCGGCTATGTGTCTGGTGGCCTTCTCGTGGAGCTCGACGAAGGCGAACTTCGAGGTCCTGTCGATCCCGACGAACAGATAGAGCTTGCCTTGCTCGGTGCGGACCTCGGCGATGTCGATGTGAAAGTAGCCGATCGGATAGGTCTTGAACTTGCGCCAGTTGGGCTTGTCACCCTCGACCTGCGGCAGACGGGAGATGTCGTGACGCTGCAGGCAGCGATGCAGTGACGAGCGCGTCAGATGCGGGATGGTCGGCTGCAGGGCATACAAGCAGTCGTCCAGCGGCAGCAGCGTGTGCCGCCGGAAGGCGACGATGATCGCCTCCTCTTCGACCGTCAGGACCGTCGACCTGGGATCCTTCGGTCCGGTTCGCAGATCTTCGACCGAGGCCCGTCCCTTCCACTTGGCGACGGTCTTGGGGTTGATCCCATGACGCTTCGCCAGGCCCCTCAGGCTCTCTTGACTATGCTGTATCGCTCGACGGACCGCCGCTGTCGTTGTGGCGCTCCCGTGGTGTACCTGCCCCATAACGCATCCTTCCAACCATCGGAAAATAGTGCACCATCAAAGTCCGGGACCAAACATCTAGCTCCCGTGCGGCCAGGAACTTCTTTCCTGGATTTTTGGAAAACACCGCTGAGGCAGAGCGCCGCAGAGACGATGATCGACCCTTCCGGCACCAACTCCTAATGCCCTGTTAACCATATCTCGGCATCTTGAACCCTAGATTCTGAGCCCTGTTCGGGCCGGCTTTGACGGGGATTCTGATGACCGGCGCCGAAGTTCTTGATGTCGGTCGCGACGCGATCTGGCTGACCCTTCAGCTCTGCGCGCCTGTGTTGATCGTCGGCCTGGTGGTCGGCGTCGCCATCGGCCTGTTCCAGGCCCTGACCCAGATCCAGGAAGCCACCCTGGTCTATGCCCCCAAGATCGTGGCGATCTTCGTGTCCCTGCTGATCTTCCTGCCGCTGATGGGCGCGCTGATGGCGGGCTTCATGCGCCAGATCGCCGCCCGCATCGCTGGCATGTAGGGGAGGCGAGGACCGCTTGGACTCCTACGCGACAGCCGCCCAGGTCTATGTCGCCGGCCTCGTTTTCGCGCGGGTCGGCGCCATGGTCATGCTTATGCCCGGCATCGGCGACGCCTCGGTGCCGGCGCGCGTTCGCCTGGGCTTTGCCCTGCTGATGTCCCTGTTGCTGACCCCCTTGGTGCAGAACACTGTCCCCGGCGTGCCGACCTCGGTCGGTGGCCTGTGGGGCCAGGTGATCCACGAGATCTTGATCGGCCTGATGATCGGCTCGGTGCTGAAGCTGTTCTTTACCGCCATGTCGACGGCCGGCGAGGTGATTTCGATGCAGACGACCCTGTCGTTCGCCCAGACCACCAACCCATCGATGGGCCAGTCCAGCACGGCGGTGGCGACCTTCCTGTCGATGCTGGGCTTGACCCTGATCATGGCCACCGACCTGCACCACCTGTTCATCGGGGCGATCGTCAAGTCGTACGACATCTTCCCGTTCAGCCGCGCCGTGCCCGTACACGACGCTGCGACCCTGGCGGTGCGCACCGTGGCCGACAGCTTTTCCCTGGGCATCCAGCTGGCCGCCCCGGTGATTGTGTTCTCGCTGGTCTTCAACCTGGCCGTCGGCCTGGTGGGACGGGTCATGCCATCGTTCCAGATCTTCTTCGTGGCGTCTCCGCTCAGCGTGATCCTGGGCCTGTCCCTGCTGGCCCTGAGCCTTGGCGGCATCGCCATGGTCTGGACCGACCGCTACCGCGACCTCCTGATGATCTTCAACTAGGGGCGGGCCGTGGCGGAAGACACAGACAACGACTCGAAAACAGAAGAACCCTCAGCCAAGAAGCTGTCGGACGCCAAGGCCAAGGGCGACGTCGCCAAGAGTCAAGACGTTCCTCAGCTGGCCTCCCTGCTCGGCGCGGTTTGCGTGATCCTGATGGCCGGGGGCTGGCTGACCCGGGACCTTTCGGCGGCCCTGGTGCCGTTCCTGGCCCATGCCGGCCGGATGGATCTGAGCAGTGGCGGCGCGGTGGTCATCGCCCGGCAGGCGATCATGGCGGCCATGCCGCCGCTGGTCCTGGTGATGATTGTCACGGCCATCTTCGGCATCGTCGCCCACGTCGGCCAGACCGGCTTCATGATGACGCCGGAGAAGATCAAGCCCGACCTCAAGAAACTGGACCTGATCAAGGGCATGGGCCGGCTGTTCGGCATCGATGGCCTGGTGCAGTTCGCCAAGTCGGCGCTAAAGTTTATCCTCATCGGCATCATCGCCTATTACGTGCTCAAGCCGCACGCCAGCGAAGTGATCAACATGGTCGGCATGGCGCCGTCGGCCATGATCCCGGCGGCCATGAAGCTGGCGACCAAGCTGTTCTTTGCCGTCCTGATCCTGCTCAGCGTCACCGCCGGCTTCGACTGGTTCTGGCAGCGCCAGCGGTTCATGAAGCGGATGCGGATGACCCTTCAGGAGGTCAAGGACGAGTACAAGCAGTCGGACGGCGACCCCCACATCAAGGCCAAGCGCCGCCAGATCCAGATGCAGCGCTCGCGCCAGCGGATGATGCAAGCCGTGCCAAAGGCCACCGTCGTGGTCATGAACCCGACCCACTACGCCGTCGCGCTGAAATACGAGCCGGGCGAGACGCCGGCGCCGATGTGCGTGGCCAAGGGCATGGACGACCTGGCCCTGAAGATCCGCGCCGTCGCCGAAGAACACGGCGTGCCCGTGCTGGAAGATGCGCCCCTGGCGCGCGCGCTCTATGCTACCGTCGAGGTCGATGAGGAAATCCCAGCCGATCATTTCGAGGCCGTGGCCAAGGTCATCGGCTTCATCATGAACGGCAAGAAGCCCAAGGCGTCGGCGCGTCCTCTCTAATCGGCCGTTTTTAAAGCGTATTTCAAACGCCCTCTGACCTTGCGTTCCATAAAGAGTATCCTCGGATCGGCTCGAAGTGAGTCGCGACCGAGCATTGAACAAGGATTGCCGTCGTCCATGGCCGAAATGCCCGTCCAGGACATCGCCGAGACCGGTGTCTCGCGCCGCCGCTTCGACCCCTATATCTGGGGCGCGGCGATCTTCTTCGTGGCCGCCGCAGGTCTGGCCGCCGTCCCGGCCCTCCGCGCCGGACCGGCCACCCTGGCGGGCCTGCTGCTGCTGGGCGGCGTCGCCGGCGTCGCGATCCTTGGCCTCGTGGCCATCCGCGCCTCGGCCCATCATGAGAGCGACCTGGACGCCGCCGAAGGCTTCATCGACGCCCTGAACGAACCGACCGCCCTGGTCGCTGCCGACGGCCGCCTGCTGGCGGCCAATGCCGCCTGGCGCCTGGTCATTGGCGACGCCAAGCGCCTGCCCAAGGGCGTGGCGGGTTCCGGCCTGTTCGCGGCCCTGGTCCGCGCCCGCAAGGGCGAGATGGCCGAAGGCGCGCTGCGTGTCGACGGCGCCGACCGCGTGGCCGCTGTGTCGCGCTTGGCTGGCGGACGCCTTCTGGTCCGCTTGCCTCCGCCCGCCGTGGTCCAGACCATTGCTGCCGATGCCCTGCCGGCGCCCGTGGTCGAGGCCATCGCGCCACCGCCGGGTTCGCTGGACGCCTTCTCCGGCGCCTCGCCGTTCGGCGCGGCCCTGCTGGAAGGGCTGGACCCCTTCAATTCGCGTATTCTCGAGGCCAATCCGGCCCTCGCCGCCATGGCCGGTCCAAACGCCAAGGCCGGCGTGCTGTTTGGCGACCTGATCGAGCCCGTTACCCGCACCGAGGCCGAGACCCGCCTGGCGGGCGGCAAGGCCGGACCCTTCGAGGTGCGCCTGTCGCGCGACCCGACCCGCATCGCCCACCTCTATCTCTACAAGGCCGAGGGGCGTCTGGTCGCCTATATGATCGATGTCTCGGAGCAGAAGCAGATCGAGCTGCAACTGGCCCAGGCCCAGAAGATGCAGGCCATCGGCCAGCTGGCCGGCGGCGTGGCCCACGACTTCAATAATCTGCTGACCGCCATCCAGTTGCGTCTGGACGAACTGCTACACCGTCACCCGGTGGGCGACCCCTCCTATGAAGGCCTCAACGAGATCCGCCAGACGGGCGTGCGCGCCGCCGACCTGGTGCGCAAGCTGCTGGCCTTCTCGCGCAAGCAGACGGTGCAGCGCGAAGTGCTGGACCTGGGCGAGCTGATCTCGGAATTCGAGGTCCTGCTGCGCCGTCTGCTGCGCGAAGACGTCAAGCTGATCACCGACTATGGCCGCGACCTGCCGCAGGTGCGGGCCGACAAGAGCCAGCTGGAAACAGCGGTCATGAACCTTGCCGTCAACGCCCGCGACGCGGTGCGCGCCGCCAAGGGCGGCGGCATTGTTCGCATCCGCACGGCGCGGCTGACACAGGAAGAGGCTGTTTCGCTTGGCTTCCCGGGCGCCGACGGCGACACCGCCTTCATCGAGGTCAGCGACGACGGTCCCGGCATTCCGCCCGACGTCATGGGCAAGATCTTCGACCCGTTCTTCACCACCAAGCCGGTGGGCGAGGGCACGGGCCTGGGTCTGGCCACCGTCTATGGCATCGTCAAGCAGAGCGACGGCTGGATCCATGTCCACAGCCGTCCAGGTGAAGGCGCGGCGTTCCGCATCTTCCTGCCGGTGCACGTACCGACAGCAGCCGCCATCGCCGAGGCCGCCGCCGTCGCCGCCGCGCCGCCCAAGGCCCGTCCGCCCCGCGATCTCTCGGGCGCCGGCCGCATCCTGTTCGTCGAGGATGAGGACGCGGTGCGCGGCGTCGCCGCTCGCCTGCTCCGCGCCCGTGGCTACGAGGTTCTGGAGGCCTGCGACGGCGAGGAAGCTCTGCTGATCGCCGAGGCGAATGCCGGCACCATCGACCTGCTGATCAGCGACGTGATCATGCCGGGCATCGATGGTCCGACCTTGCTGAAGAAGGCGCGCGGCTATCTGGGCAATGCGCCGGTGATGTTCATCAGCGGCTATGCCGAGGCCGAGTTCAGCGACCTGCTGGAAGGCGAGACGGGCGTAACATTCCTGCCTAAGCCGATCGACATCAAGACTCTAGCCGAACGGGTCAAGCAGCAGATACAGGCGGCTTAGAGCATTTTCCGATAAGTGTGAAACGGTTATCGGATCGAAAAATGCTCTAAACCTCTGATTTAGAGCCATTTTCGCCCGATCCTGATGAAGCCATCAGGTCGGAAAGGGCTCTAGGGGTTAGCGACGGCGGGAGCTTCTCAGCCCCCGCCATCGCCGTCAGGCCTTGTCGATCGCCGTGACGATCTGATCAGCGGTCTGGCCCGTCAGATCCTTGGCGATTTCGCCGACCAGCTTGGCCTGGAGCGGCTTGCCCCAATGCTTGCGCAGCTCGCCGAGGGTCTTGGGCGCGGCGATGACCAGCAGGTGATCGAAGGCGCCGGATAGGGCCTGGGCGTTTAGCATCTCGGCCACGCCGGCGGCGTAGCCGTCTTCGGCCTGAGTGCTGTTGTCGGGGTTGGCGGCGCTTGACTGGTGACCGGTCGAGCCTGCGCCCTTGGCATCGATGGCGGGGGGCGGCAGCGCCGACAATTGCGGCTCGTGCTCTCCGGTGTTCTTGAACATCACCAGCTTTTCGCCGTCGACGACGGCGACTGTGGCGCCCTTGGGAAGTATCATGCGGCGTATCCTCTTGTGAGGCACGCTAACGGGTGGCGAAGGTGGAGGTTGCGACCGCAAGCGGCGGACGCGATCCGGCGCTCTATTCGGGCGGGCAGCCCTTGAATTCGCCGACCTTGCTGACCGACAGATGTGTCAGGTTCAGGGGCATCAGCGGAGCCATCGACGAGCGGCCTGAGCCGCTGAACAGGTCGAGCTTCAGGCCCTTGATCGCGCCGCCGACGTCGGAGGCGTACCAGTAGCCATCGTGCTTGCGACCGTCGGGCATCGGCAGGCCGACGGTTTCCTTGATGAAGAGCACGGTGCGGCGCGGGATCACGGTCTTGTCGACCGCCACGGTGCGCATGGCCACGACCTTGCAGCCCAGCGAGTCCAGGGCGCGGATGCCCTTGGCTCCGGCGTGGTACAGCGTCGCCTTCATCTTGTATTCGAGCGTGCCGGGGATCGTGCCGGTCAGCGCGCCGGCGATGAGGTCGCCCAGCGGATCGGAACGCGAGGCGGACTCGGAGTCCAAGGCGAAGGCGGGGAGGGCGGTGGAAATGGCCATGAAGGCCATAATTCCGGCGAGCGTGCGACGCATCGAGGGAATCCTCTTATCGGCGTATCTGTCGGGCGGGCTCTGGATAGTCCGATCACGGCCGCGTGACAACCCTTTGGAGGCGAACAGTGACCTTGCGCATCTACGGTGACACGAAATCGGGGAACTGCCTGAAGGTGAAGTGGACGGCCGAGTGCCTCCACCTGCCGTTCAACTGGATCGAAGTCGACATCATGAAATCGGAGTCGCGGACGGCCGATTTCCTGGCGATGAACCCGGCCGGCCAGGTGCCGGCAGTGATCCTCGACGACGGCGGAGCCCTGGCCCAGTCCAACGCCATCATGCTGCATCTGGCCGAGGGCTCGACGCTGATCCCCAGCGCTCCCTTCGAGCGCGCCAAGATGTATGAGTGGCTGTTCTGGGAACAATACAGCCACGAGCCCTATGTCGCCGTGGCCCGCTTCCAGGTGGCCTATCTGGGAAAGCCCGTGAGCGAGCTGGACCCTAAGCTGGTGGAACGCGGCCATGGCGCGCTGATCCGCCTGGAAACACAGCTGACACACACTCCCTATCTGGTAGGCGAGCGCCTCACTCTGGCGGATATCGCGCTGGTGGCCTACACCCGGGTCGCCCATGAGGGCGGTTTCGACCTGTCGCTATATCCGGCCGTCAAGGCGTGGGTGGGCCGGGTCGAGGTCGCCCTGGGTCTTTAAATGTTTCGCGGAGCTTCCATGTCGCGCCTGTCGTCCAGCCTCAAGGTTCTCGCCATTGCGGCGACCCTCGCCGCCCCGGCCAATTCCGCCTTGGCGTGGGGCTCGTCGGGCCACCGTCTGATCGGCGTGCTGGGCGTTCAGGGCCTGCCATCGGATGTGCCGGCCTTCGTGCGCACGCCGACGGCGGTCGCCACCATCGGCGAATATGCCCGTGAGCTGGACCGGTCGAAGGGCTCGGGCAAGATCCACGACCACGACCGCGATGCGGCGCACTTCCTGGACGTCGATGACGAAGGACGGATGTTCGGCGGACCGATGTTTACGGTCGCAACGCTGCCGCCCACGCGCGCCGACTACGAGACCGCCCTGCGCGCCGCTGGCATGGACAGCTGGAAAGCCGGTTACCTGCCCTACGCCATGATCGACGGCTACCAACAGCTGGTGAAGGACTTCACCTACTGGCGCATCCTGGTGGCGGCCGAGAAGTTGGCGACCGATCCGGTCAAGAAGGCCTGGTACGCCGCCGACCTGAAGCGCCGCGAGGATCTGCTGCTCCGCGACCTTGGCGTCTGGGCGCACTATGTCGGCGACGCCAGCCAGCCGCTGCACTTGTCGGTGCACTACAACGGCTGGGGCGATTATCCCAATCCCAACGGTTACACCAACGCCCGTTCGACCCATTCCAGCTTCGAAGGCCCCTTGGCGAAAGCCCTGGGCGACGAGGCCCAGGTGAAGGCGCTGATGCCGGCCTACACAGATTGCGCCTGCTCCATTGAGACCCGCGTCGTCGGCTATCTGACCACCACCTGGAAGCTGACCGAGCCGCTTTATGCGCTGGAGAAGTCGGGCGGCATGGTCGACACCGATCCGCGCGCCAGGGCCTTCGTCCAGACCCGTCTTGCGGCCGGCGCCGGCGCCCTGCGCGATCTGGTGACCGACGCCTGGCGCGAGAGCGCCAGCGGCAAGATCGGCTATCGCCCGGAGATCAGCGTCGCCGACGTCGAAAGCGGCAAGGCCGATCCGTGGCTCGATCTCTACGGCAAGGACTGACGACTTGCTCGCGTTCGGCCAACCGGCGCCGGGGTTAGACTATCTGGAGCGCCCGGCGGCCTTCGGGATCGTCGAGAATTCGGCTGGCGAGATCGCGCTGGTGCGGGTCAGCAAGCCTGGCAAGTCGCCCTATTTCGACCTGCCGGGCGGCGCCGTCGATCCGGGCGAAACCGAACCGCAAGCCGTGGTCCGGGAGTTTGGCGAGGAGACCGGTCTGGTCGTCAAGGTCGGGACCCTGATCGCCTCCGTCTCGCAGCTGTTCCTGAAGTCCGACGGCCAACCCGTGCGCAACTTTGGCGGCGTTCATACGGCGCGCATGATCCAGCTGAAGGCCGGACTCAAGGTCGAGGACGACCACGAGCTGGTCTGGCTGGATCCGCGCGACGCGGTGGTCGCCTTGCGCCACGACGCCCACGCCTGGGCCGTCGCCGCGTGGATGCGTGGCGGCTAGAGCATTTCCCGATAAGTGTGAAACGGTTATCGGATCGAAAAATGCTCTAAACTTCTGATTTAGAGCCCTTTTCGCCCGACCCTGATGAAGCCATCAGGTCGGAAAGGGCTCTAGACGGTTAGGTTAGAACAGGCCGAGCGAGCGGGTGGCGAACGCCGCAGGCTTGGCGCGGCGCGCGGCGCGAAGGTCGGCGATTTGCTCGCGGCTCAGTTCCGAACGGACGTCGGCGTTGAAGTCCTGGTAGCAGGCGCGAACCGACAGACCGCGAAGCTTCTCGGTCGTTGTGCGGGCCGAGCAGACCTCGTCGGCGGCCACGCGGGCGCGGCGGACGAATTCGGCAGCGTCGCCGGGGTTGACCAGCTTCAGGTCGCCCACCTGGATCCGGGCCGGTTCGGCGGCATGAGCGGCGGTCAGGCCGACGATCGGCGTGGCGGCCAGGGCCAGGGCGGCCACAGCGGCCAGACGGTTGATGAACTTGGTCATGTGCGTAACTCCCTCGATCTGCGCCAGGCGCGCTTGATGACGAGGGTGTAGACCTGACGTAACGCCGTTACCCGTTACGTCTGCTTCATGACGCGGAATTAAGTCTATGAAAGCAAAGTAATAATTCTGCCTTCATTTCGTCACGATCAAGCGGCGGCGAAGTCGCGGGCCGGATTGATCTCGCTCTGGCGGATCGGCAGGGAGAAGCACACCGTGGTGCCTTCGCCCGGCGTGCTGGTCATGTCCAGCGAGCCGTCGTGCATCTCGATCAGCGACTTGGTCAGGGCCAGGCCAAGGCCCGTGCCTTGGGTGGTCTTGGAAAGCTGGCTCTCGACCTGCTCGAACGGGCGGGCCAGACGCGCCAGGTCTTCCTTGGCGATGCCGATGCCGGTGTCCTGCACCGAGACCCGCACGCGCTCGCCCAGCGGATCGCGACGCACCTCGGCGCGGATCGTGACGCTGCCGGCCCGGGGCGTGAACTTGATGGCGTTGGACAGCAGGTTCAGCAGCACCTGTTTGACCGCGCGATAGTCGGCTTCGATCTCGGGCAGCTGCGGGAAGTCGATGAGCAGCTTCAGGCCCGCAGCCTCGGCGCGGTTGCGCACCAGACGCACGGCGTCCTCGGCGACGTCTTCCAGGTTCAGCGGCTCGAACTTCAGGTTCATCTTGCCGGCCTCGATCTTCGACATGTCGAGGATGTCGTTGATCAGGGCCAGCAGGTGCTGACCGGAATTATGGATGTCCTGGCTGTAGCCCTTGTAGCGCTGGTCGCCGAGCTGGCCGAACATCTCGTTCATCATGATCTCGGAGAAGCCGTTGATGGCGTTCAGCGGGGTGCGCAGCTCGTGGGACATATTGGCCAGGAACTCGCTCTTGGCCTTGTTGGCGCCCTCGGCCTTGACCTTCTCCATCTCGTACTTGCGGGCGAGTTCCGCCAGTTGCTCCTGGCTGCGCTCAAGGCCCGTGACGGCGCTCTGGAGCTGCTCCTCGTTGAGGCGGCGGGCTTCTTCCTGGTTCTTGATGGCGGTGATGTCGGCGGCGGTCATCACCAGGCCGCCTTCGGCCGTGCGGCGCTCGCTGATCTGGATCCAGCGACCGTCCATCATCTCGGCCTCGCGAACACCCTTGGCGCCGTCGGGCGCCGGGTGGTCCTGCTTGATGGCCAGGGCCGCGAAGCGGTTGACCTCGGCGCGCGGCGCACCGGGCTTCAGCAGCTTGGGCTCCAGATTGAAGACGCTGCGATAGTTGCGGTTGCACATCAGCAGTCGGCCCTGGCGATCCCACAGCACGAAGGCTTCGGAGACGCTTTCGATGGCGTCGCGCAGACGGTTCTCGGCGGCCTGGGCGCGGGCCTGGGCCAGGCGCTCCTCGGTGACGTCCAGAGCCACGCCGATGATGCGGACATAGCCGTCCTGGCCGGGCTTGCCGAACCCCTGGCCGCGGGCGTCGATCCAGATCGAGCGACCGCCCTGCTGGGTGGCGGGTACGCGGAATGAAACATCGAAGGCGCCGTACATGGCGGCGTTTGCCAGGGCCTGCCGGACGCGCTCGCGGTGATCGATGGAAATGCGGTCCAGCATCTCCTGGCCAGAGACTATGCCGCCGCCGCCCCAGCCGAACATCACGCCGGTGACGTCGGACAGGAACACCTGGTCGCCGCGCAGATCCCATTCCCAGATGCCGCAACGGGCGGCTTCGACGGCGAGACGGAAACGCTGCTCGCTATCGACAAATTCGCGGTGGGCGACCTCGACCTTGCGGCTCTGCAGCATCAGCATCAGGGCAAGGGCGATGCCGACACCCAGGGGGGCCAGCAGGTTGACGGCGCCTTCCATGACCTGTCGGTCCATGTTGGCGACGTTGCGCGATGGCGCGCCGGCCACGGCCAGCAGGGCGCCCTCGGCCAGGGGCTGCACCGCCACGTCCAGCAGGGCGCCACTGGCGGCCTGGCCGCGCAGGGCGGCGCTCTGGCCCCCGACGTCCTCCATCGACAGGGCGAAGGCTTCGCGGAAGGTTTGCATGCCTTGGACCGGGCGGCCCTGGGCAGCCACGAGGCGACCGTCGGGCAGGGCGATGGCGCGGGCGCCGCCCTTGCCGGGGTCGATCAGCAGGCGGTTGGGATCGCCGCTGGAGATGATGAAATTGCGTCCGGTCGAGGCCGGGGCGACGGCGGCGACATAGAGGCGGCCGGTTTCGCCGGCCGCGCCGATCCAGGTCGAGCGGCCCGAGGCGGCGGCGGCGCGGGCGGCGGCCTTCCAGTCGGCCCCCTCATCGCGGCCGGCGACGGCCTGGACGCCGGCTGGCCCGGCCACGGCGACGGCCATGGCCTCGCCGCCGCTGGCGCGCAGGGCGATCTCAGCGGCGTCCATGGTGTCGGCCGGGTCGCGTTGGAGGATGTCGGAGGCGGCCGAAAGACCGGCGCGCTGGGCGGCCAGATTGGCTTCGATGCGGCTCGCGACCAAGCTGGCCTCGGCGGCCAGCGGCGCGCCGCCCGGAGCCATCTCCGCCTCGCGCTGCAGGCGCTGGATCCCGAAGGCGGTATAGACGGCCAGCAGGAGCAGAGCGGCGAGGATGGCGACGCGGACATAGACCTGCGAAGGCGAGCGCGCGGCGATCGACCGCACGACACCCGCCGCGGAAGGTCCGGCTTCCGCAAGCCTCCCGGGTCTCGCATCCCCAACGCGCAAAACGGCTCCCGCTTCCCCTGGCGAGTCACTTCGCCAACATGGTGAATCTACCGCACGCCAAAGGCTTCCGTCACGGACGAACGGCCGATTTGGCGGGGGATGAGCCTATTGGTCGCAATCCATCCGCCGTCGAACAGACCCGGACGAGGACCAGTCGGCGTCAGTCCAGCGCCTTGGTCGCCAGTTCCAGCACGTTCTTGGACAGGCCCGGATGAGCGGCGATCTCCTTGAGCGCTTCGCGCATCTGGCTGCCCAGCGCCTCGGAATAGCGCCGCCAGCCGCCCAGGGCCTCGACCAGACGCGCCGCCGTCATGGGGTTGTAGGCGTCCACGGCCAGGATCTTCTCGGCCAGGAACCGATAACCCGCGCCACTCGGATCGTGGAACCGCGACGGGTTGAAGTTGGCGAAGGTCGAGACCAGAGCCCTGAAACGATTGGGGTTGGTGGCGTCGAAATCGGCGTGCTGGGTCAGGGCGACGATGCGTTCGAGGACGTCTTCCGACGGATCGCGCGCCTGGACCGCGAACCACTTGTCCAGCACCAGCGGCTCGGGCTTCCACTTGGCGTGGAACGCGGCGAGGGCTTGGTCGCGGGCTTCGCCGCCGATCTGCACTAGCGCCGACAGAGCGCCCATGGCGTCGGTCATGTTTGCGGCCGCCTCGAAGTGGCCGACGATGCGCTCGACGTTCACCGCATGCGGATCGGCTGTCAGCAGGTCGGCGCAGCCACTGCGCAGGGCGCGCTTGCCGGCCGCCTGGGCGCTGGCCGAGAACTCGCCGGCGACCTGCAGATCGCCATGCAGGCGACGCAGCAGGTCGCCCAGATGCACGGCGATGCGCGCGCGCAGGGCGTCACGTGCGGCGTGGATTGCCGCCGGATCCGCCGGCTCCATGGCTAGGGACAGGTCAGGCTCGCTGGGCAGGGCCAGCAGCAGGGCCTTGAAGGCGGGCTCGGAGGCGTCGTCGATCAGGGCGCGGCCCAAGGCGTCGGCATAGCGTTCCTCGCCGACCTCGTCGGGCGCGCCGCCCGCGCCGGCCAGGATCAGTTCGCGGGCCAGGGTCTGGCCGGCTTCCCAGCGGTTGAAAAGGTCAGGATCAGCGGCGAACAGCACGTAGCGATCCACCGGTCGTGCATCGGTGGTCAGTTTCACCGGTGCGGAGAAGCCGCGCAAAGCCGAGATCACCGGCTGGGAGGCGACGCCTTCCCAGCGCACCGTGGTGGTCGCGCCGTCTAGCACCACGACCTCGCTATCCCGCATGGGCGCGCCATCTGCGTCGAGCAGGCCGATGGTCACCGGGATCGGCAGGGGGCGCTTGGTGGGCTGGCCCGGCGTAGGCGCGGTGAACTGGGTGAGGGTGATTTCCAGCGCCTTGAAGTCCTCGTGGTACTCGCTGACCAGCGACACCGATGGCGTGCCGGCCTGTTCGTACCAGCCGAAGAAGTCGGTCAGATCGCGGCCCGAGGCGTCGGCGAAACAGGCGATGAAGGCCTCGACCGTGGTCGCCTGACCGTCGTGGCGCTCGAAATAGAGATCGCTACCCTTTCGGAACGCCTCGGCGCCCAGCAGCGTCTTGAGCATCCGGATGATCTCCGAGCCCTTCTCGTAGATCGTCGCGGTGTAGAAGTTGTCGATCTTCATATAGCTGGACGGCCGCACCGGGTGGGCCAGCGGGCCGGCGTCCTCGGCGAACTGGCGGGCGCGCAGGGCCTTGACGTCCTTGATCCGCTGCACGGCCGCGCCGCGCTGGTCGGCGCTGAAACTCTGGTCGCGGAAGACCGTGAAACCCTCCTTCAGGCACAGCTGGAACCAGTCGCGGCAGGTGATGCGATTGCCGGTCCAGTTGTGGAAATATTCGTGGGCCACGACGGCCTCGATGCGTTCGTAGTCGGCGTCGGTGGCGGTCTCGGGATCGGCTAGCAGCAAGGAGCTGTTGAAGATGTTCAGCCCCTTGTTCTCCATCGCGCCGAAATTGAAGTCGCGCACGGCGACGATCATGAAGAGATCAAGGTCGTATTCGCGGCCGAAGGCCTCCTCGTCCCACTTGATCGAGCGCTTCAGGCTATCCATGGCGTACTCGCCGCGCGGGGCCTGACCGGGATCGACGAACACCTTCAGGTCGATGGTCCGCCCGCTCATGGTGACGAAGCTGTCCTCCAGAACATCAAGCTCGCCGGCGACCAACGCGAACAGATAGGCCGGCTTGGGGAAGGGGTCGTTCCAGACCGCATAGTGGCGGCCAGCTTCCAACTGCCCGCTGTCGACCAGGTTGCCGTTGCTGAGCAGGTGGTGGAAGGCCGTGTCGGCCTCGATCCGCGCGGTATAGCGGCTCAGCACGTCTGGCCGGTCGGGGAAGTAGGTGATGGTGCGGAAGCCCTCGGCCTCGCACTGGGTGCAGAACCGGCCGCCGGACATGTAGAGGCCCATCAGCGCCTTGTTGGCGGCCGGGTCGATCTCGACCTCGGTGGTCAGGACGAAGGCGTCGGGCACATCGGCCAGGGTCAGATATTCTGCGTCGAGCTTGTAGTCCGAGGCGCTCAAGGCCCGGCCGTCGACAGCCGCCGAGATCAGCTTTAGTCGCTCGCCGTTCAGCACCAGGGGCTCGCCGGCCGCGCCGCTGCGTTTGATCGTCAGCGTCGCCCGCACCCGCGTGGCGCTGGGCTGCAGATCGAAGACCAGCTCAGTGGTCTCGATGGCGAACGGGAAGGGGCGATAGTCCTGGAGGCGGACGGCCTGGGGCGTGTCGGTGCGCATGGCTCCTATGTAGGAGCGTGCGTCGGCCGAGGCGAGAAAAAGCGCGTCATGGCGGCCCGAAAACCTACTCGGTCAGGCCAGCCGAGGTCGCCGTCTCGGGGGCCGCCGGAACCTCATGCAGATAGCGCTCGATGGCTGAGGCCTGCTGGGCCAGCGCTGTCAGGGCCGGCGGCGCGTCCTCTGGATAGTCGGCGACCAGTTCCAGAATCTGGCGGGCGATGGCGTGCAGGCGCGGGGCGCTGGAGATCAGCCGGGCCTGATACTCGATCTTGCGCGGATCGCGGTCGTACTCGGCCCCGGGCGTACGCCAGCCGCCCCAGTCATTGGGATCGGTGACCACCACCGGATAGGTGCCCGGATAGGGGTGATGAGGGCAGTCGCTTTCCTGCTGCCACTTGTTGCGGGCCCGCAGGACCCGCCAGTTGGCGACCATGCCGGCGCCCTCGGCGTCGACCTTGTCTTCGGGCTTCAGCTCATGGGCGTGGAATTCGCGGCCAAGACCGACGTCGTAGGTGACGCGCACGGGCTCGTCGAAGCCCTTGGCCCAGATCGGCACTATGCGCTCGATCGTCGCCCAGGCGCCGACGCTCTCGACCCACACCTTCTGGTTACGCTGATAGACGGTCTTGGCCATGAGTCCCAAACGCAGGCGCGAACTGTTCGGCTTGCATAAGAACCTGAAATCCTTGACGCCGGGTCAATCTTTCCCTGGAGCCAAAGGTCGTTCAGGGTGGATATCGAGGCGGGCCGGTTGAGAGCCATGCCCAGGGAGGCGTCCAGTGGATTTCGACTTTTCCGACGACCAGAAGTTCTTGAAGGACGAGGCGCGCAAGTTCCTAGACGGGCGCTGCGGTCCTGCTGTCGTGCGCGGCGTGCTGGACGACGCCACGCGCTCGTTCGATCAGGACCTGTGGCAGGCGGTCGCCGAGCAGGGCTGGCTGGGCGCCTGCATCCCCGAGGAATTCAACGGTCTGGGTCTTGGCCGGGTCGAGCTGTGCGCCATCGCCGAGGAACTGGGCCGCGCCGTCGCGCCGATCCCGTTCGCCTCGACGGTCTATTTCATGGCCGAAGGCGTAATGCTGGCCGGCAGTGAGGCTCAGAAGGCCGCTGTCCTGCCGCGCATCGCCGCCGGTGAGCTGATCGGGTGCCTGGCGACCTCCGAAGGTCCCGGGGTGGTCAATGCCTCGAACCTCGCCTGCCGTGTCGAGGGCGGCAAGCTGACGGGCGCGAAGATCCCGGTCACCGATGGCGACGTCGCCGACATGGCGCTGGTCCTGGCCAGCGAAGGCGGCAAGCCGGGTCTGTTCCTGGTCGACCTGAAGGCCAGGGGCGTAGCCCGCGAAACCCTCAAGAGCCTGGATCCCACGCGCGGCGTGGCCAGGCTGACCTTCGACGGCGTCACCGCCGAGCGGGTGGGTGAGGCGGGCGCCGGCCTTGACCTCGTCCAGGCGATCATGGACCGCGCCGCCGTGCTGCTGGCCTTCGAACAGCTGGGCGGCTCCGACAAATGCCTGGAGATGGCCAAGGGATACGCGCTTGGCCGCTACGCCTTCGGCCGCGTCATCGCCGGCTATCAGGCGATCAAGCACAAGCTGGCCGACATGTACGTCAAGAACGAGGTCGCCCGCTCCAATGCCTATTACGGGGCCTGGGCCCTGAACGTCGACGCGCCGGAACTGCCCATCGCCGCCTCGGCCGCCCGCATCGCCGCTTCCGATGCCTACTGGTTCGCCAGCAAGGAGAGCATCCAGGTGCATGGCGGCATGGGCTTCACGTGGGACGTCGACTGCCACCTCTATTACCGGCGCTCGCGCCAGCTCAGCCTCGTGGCCGGTGCGCCGCGGGTCTGGAAGGAACGGCTGGTCAGCCAGCTCGAACAAAAGAACGCGGCGTAAGGGAGAGACGATCATGGACTTCAACGATTCCCTCGAAGAAGCCGCCTATCGCGAGACCGCCCGCGCCTGGCTGGCTGAAAACGCCGCCGCTCATCGCGGCCAGTTCGGCGAGCTGAAACCCAACACTGACGAGCACATGGTTGCCGCCAAGGCGTGGCAGGCGCGCAAGGCCTCGGGCGGTTACGCCTGCATCACCTGGCCGGCCGCCATCGGCGGCGGCGGCGGCACGCCGATCCAGTCGGTGATCTTCGGCCAGGAAGAGACCAAGGCGGGCCTCTCCTACGGCTACTTCACCATAGGCCTCGGCATGTGCGTGCCCACAGTGATGGCCTTTTCCGACACGCAGACCAAGCAACGCTTCGTCAGCCCCGCCGTGAAGGGCGAGGAGATCTGGTGCCAGCTGTTCTCGGAACCGGCCGGCGGCTCCGACGTGGCGGCACTGCGGACCCGCGCTGTGCGCGACGGGGACGACTGGGTGATCAACGGCCAGAAGGTTTGGACCACCGGCGCCCACTATTGCGACTACGGCATCCTGCTGACCCGGACCGATCCCGACGTGCCCAAGCACAAGGGCCTGACCATGTTCTGGATCGACATGCGCGACGCCGCCGTCGAGTGCCGGCCCATCCATCAGATGTCGGGCGGTCGCGAGTTCAACGAGGTCTATTTCACCGACCTGCGGGTCAAGGACAGCCAGCGCCTGGGCGAGGTCGGCGAGGGCTGGAAGGTGGCCCTGGTCACCCTGATGAACGAGCGCCTGGCCGTGGGTGGCACGTCCGGTCCCAACTATCGTGAGATCATGGGCCTGGCCCGCCAGCTGACCGGCGCCACCGGTCCGGCGCTGAAGGACAATGCCTTCCGCGAGAGGCTGGCCGACTGGTACGTGCAGTCCGAGGGCCTGAAGTTCACCCGCTTCCGCACCATGACCGCCCTGTCGCGCGGCCAGACGCCGGGACCGGAAAGCTCGATCGGCAAGATCATCGCGGCCAACCAGATGCAGGAACTGGCCAACACCGCTGTCGAGATGGAGGACCAGTACGGCATTCTGGTCGATCCGGATCAGGCGCCAGCCGAGGCGGCGTTCCAGCAGAGCCTGATGTGGGCGCCGGGCCTGCGCATCGCCGGCGGCACCGACGAGATTCTCAAGAACATCATCGCCGAGCGGGTTCTGGGCCTGCCGGGCGATGTGCGGGTCGACAAGGACGTCGCCTTCAGGGACATGCCGACCGGGCGATAGTCGGCCTCGGCAGGACCACGGCTCGCCGCGCTCGAAAACCGGGCGCGGCGCGTCGGTTTCAGGGCAACCGAAGATTCGCTTCGCAGTTGTGTCATTTGCAATCGCACCACCATGATCGGCGACGAATCCAGCCTGGGTCTGATGGATTCTCCTGAGGCGCGAGTCCTTGCCTGGGCGCGGAAACACGCCGGTGGTCGAACGCCGTTGCTTCACCTTGACAGCATGCAACCCCGGGCACATGAGTTCTCGATGGTTATGGTTAACGGCGTGCTGGAGGAGGAGTGATGCACGAAGTCAGCGATGCTGTTTCGCGCTATTCCGCGCTCCGAAAGACCCTGTTGGGGGCGGTTTCCGGACAGGGCGCGCTGTTGAAGCGTATCCCTATCGGGGCGCTGGTCGCCGCCGTGGTGATTCCCCTGGTCGGCTGCGACGTCGGTCCCAACCTCTGGTTCCAGAAGCGCGCAAGCGCCTGCCCGCGTCCCCAGGCTGCCCAGGGCGTGTCGGGGCAATTCAACCAGCAACAGCAAGAGATCCGGGCGCTTCGCCAGGGCGGCTTCCGCGGCGACTTCTTCGCCCAGCTGGAATTGGCTCGTCGCTATGAAGGCCAGCGCTCGGTCGACAAGAATCTCGAGGATCAGGTCGAGGCGGCCACCTGGTACGCCATGGCCCTGGCCAATTCCGGCGGCTACGCGCCGATCGCGGCCTATGAGCGCCGTGGCAAGGGTGACGGCAAGGCGCTGTCGCGCTTCGACGACTGCCGCGCCTTCGAGCGCCAGAGCGCCTATGGCGCGCTGGACCGCCTGCTGTCGCGCATGTCGACCGAAGAGCGTGAGAAGGTCCGCAATCGCGTGATCTATGTGCTCTCCAGTCAGGGCGCCGACGGCTATCGCGTGCTGGCCCGCATGCATGACGGCTTCTTTGGGCCCTATGGCGAGCCCTCCGACAATCTGCAGGCGGTCGAGGCCCATGGCAGCCACAAGCGCGCCGGCACGCCCGCTGCGCTGGACCTGTTCCGCCGCAACGACGTTGACGCCTATCTCTACAATTATCTGGCGGTGCAGACCGGCGACGTCTCTGCCTATGTGATGCTCAAGGACTTCGAGCGCTCCTCGCCGCAGCGCGCGTCCTATGGCGGCTTCGTCGAGACCAAGGCCAAGCGCTGGATCCCGCCCTACGAGTTCTATCCGCCTGAATCCCCGGAATCGGGCGTGCCCCATTCCGACGAGGCCGACCAGTCGGGCGAGGCCAAGGAGGCCGCACAGGCGCGGCTGCACGAGCTGCCCTTCGTCCACATTGGCGAGGCTCTGGCCTATCTGCGCGTGATCCCGGCCCCGCTCATCGACGAGAAGCAACTCTCGACCAATGACGCCCAGACCTTCCAGGCGATGATCGGCCGTCCGATCACCGGCCGGCTGAGCGCCATCGAGAAGGTGCGGGTTGTGCAGTACGCAGCGGTCAATGGCTCGTCCAAGGCTCAGCTGGTGCTGGCGGTAATGTATTCCGAAGGCGTGGGCGTGCCGCGCGACTATGCTCGCGCCTATCACTGGTACGAAGAGGCGGAACGTCAGGGCTCTGCCGAAGCCAAATACGCCATGTCGACCTTCTTCTCGCTGGGCCTTCAGGGCGTGGCCGACCAGGATCGCGCCAAGGCGGTGGTCTATCAGCTGGATGGCGCCCTGGCCGGCTTCAAGCCTTCTGTCTGGCGCTTGCAGCAACTGCTGGCCCAGGTTTCGCGTCCGCCCAGACCCGCCGCCGAGCGCGGTGGCCGACCCTATATCGAGAGGGACTACCGATGAGCCGCCTGCGCCGCTTCCTGGCCCTGGTGGCCGTGCTGACGCTCGGCCTCGCCGCTGCGCCCGCTGTCGCCCTGGCTTCGCCGGACGCGAAGATCGACCAGCAGATCCGTCCGTGTTTCGGTCTTCTGCTGGAGCCGAACCTGTCGCATGGCTGCAAGGTTCGCTATAAGCCCAGGCCCTGCGCGCGTGGCTATTACCGTGTGCGCGGCAAGTGCGTGGCCGGCAATGGCGGCGGCTACGGTCCCGGCCGCGGTCGCTATGTCCCGCGCGAGATCAATTGCGACTACGCCTATCCCGGTCAGGTCAACGACACCTTGGCGCGGCTTTACGACGGCGACATCCTCACCCTGACCTCGAGACAGGGCGGCGCCTGCGTGGAGTCGCTGAACATCACGCAGTCGATCACCATCGTGGTTCGCAACTATACCCCGGGCCTGGGCAAGCCGATCCTGGTGGCGCCCAGCGGCCAGCCTTGCGTGCGCATCGCGCCAGGCGTCGGCTATGTGGTTCTCGACGGCGTTGGCTTTGAAAGCCTGCGCGCTGGCGAGGCCTCGTGCATCGTCGGTCGTGCGACAGAGCTGGCCCTGAAGGGCGTGACCGTTCGCTACGACGGCGCCGGTTCGGCCTTGCAGATCGAGGACAGCCGCGTCGAACTTGCCGACTCGGTCTTCATCGGCCGCACGCGCAAGCCGGTCGTCCGCGCCACCGGCGAGATCATGGCTTCCAATGTCGAGATCGCCGCCACCGCCGTGGGCGCCAATTTCGAAACCTCTGGCGACAGCCGCATGAAGGACGTCCGCATTACCCGCTTGGGCGATTGGAGCGGCTCGGACCGCACCCGCAACTCAGCCGGCTTTGTGCTTTCCGGCATGAACCGCGAGCAGCTGGTGCAGATCGACAGCCTCTATGTCGATGGCTTCTCGCGCGGCATCTATATCGCGGGCGGCGACGAGACGACCCTGTTGCGCCCCGTGGTGCGCGATAGCGACTGGGCCGTGCTGACCGAGGATAGCGACGTCCGCGTCCTCGACGGCCAGCTCGAGGCGGTCGATGTGGGTCTCTACGTCGACTCCGGAACCCTGAACGCGGCCAACAACAAGATCGTCGGCGTCATGCGGGCGGGTCTGTATGCCGAAAAGGGCGCCCAGATCCGGGCTCGGGACAACCGCGTCTTCGCCCGCCCCGGCGGCTGCGAGGCCCTGGTCACCGGCTATTTCGACGACGCCCTGACCTGCCGTCCATGGTTCGAGGCGCCCGAGCTGTTCCGCACTGGACGCGACCGGGCCCGTCTCGACTTCGACGATTATTGGCCCGCCCCTGGCATGACGATGGCCGGCGTCTCCGCCGACCGGTCGTCGAGCATCCCGGGCGAAGCGCCGCCAAGCGTTTCGTATCAGACCGGCAGGCCCCTGTCGGGCGCACACCAAGCTGAAGGAGCTCCGAAATGAGCAAGCTCGTCACCGGTCTGGTCGCGCTCCTGATGGCCACGACATCGCTCGCCGTCGCCGAGGCCCAGTCGGGCCGTCGAGGACCGCCTGGCGGTCGCGGCGGTCCGTGCGGCGGTCCGCTGGTTGGTCAGGCGCCGGACATCATGACCTATGACCGCGCGACGGGGACCCAGATCTTCGTCGGCGGCGGCAAGGGCGACACCGATGTGTCGGCCTATAACGCCCAGACCCGGTCTTCGGCCGCCTTGACGGGCGACCTGTCCAAGCCCGGCCTGGTTTCGTCCTGCGCCGTGGACGGTATCCTGAACCAGTCGTATGGCGTCCATTCCGAGCGTCCCGGCGAGCTCAGCGTCCACAGCAAGGACGGCCAGGGCGATCGCTGGGCGTTCACCCGCGCTGACGGCCGGGTCGAGATCTGGGACCCGCGCGGCGATAATCGCTGCTTCAAGTCCGGCGTTGGCGTGTTCAACTCGGGCGGCCGAGCCAGCGGATGCTGAAGACGAGCCTGATCCTGACGCTTTGCGCCGTGGCGCTCGGCGCCTGCGCCTCGCACGGCGGCGGACCCCCGGCCCCCTATTCGCCGTCGCCCGACCGGGTGACGCCGCCCCCCCCGCCGATCGAAGTGATCCGGCCGAAGGTCTGAGAACCCGCTCTCCCTGGCGAAGGCCGGGGTCCAGGTTCAGCCTGAGCGTCTGGGGATGATGCGCCTTCTGAGCGAGCAAGAAACGCCGGCCTCCCGGGGCTCGACCTGGGCCCCGGCTTTGGCTTCGCCGCCCTCCGGTTCGCCGGGGAGAGCCAATGATGAACTACGGCGCTATCGTTTTCAGGAAGGTCGGCGCCTTGCGCTTCATCGTCGCCTGCTCGTAGGCGTAGCCCAGGTTCAGCAGCAGCTTCTCGCTCCAGGCCGGGCCGATGAACGACAGCCCCACCGGCAGGCCCGTAACCTCGCCCATCGGCACGGTCAGATGCGGATAGCCGGCCACGGCGGGCAGGGTGGTCGATGAGCCGCCATAGTTGTCGCCGTTCAGCGGATCGATGGTCCAGGCCGGGCCGGTGGTCGGGGCGACGATGGCCACCGCGCCGGTGTCCTTCAGGATCTTGTCGATACCTTCGGGACCGGACAGGCGCTTGGAATCCGCCAAAGCCTTGATGTACTCCGGGTCGCTATAGCCCTTGGTCTTTTCGGCCTTCTCGAAGCTTTCCTGACCAAACCATTCGAACTCGTGGGGCGTGGCCTTGTTGAAGGCGATGACGTCGGCCAAGGTCCGGGTCGGCACCTTCTTTGGGTCGGTCGAGGCTAGGTAGGCGGCCAGATCCACCTTCAGTTCGGTATAGAGCACCACGCCCTCGGCCTTGCCGATCGGGCCTTCGTCGAACGCCTTCACCTCGACCAGCGTCGCGCCCTGGGCCTTCAGGTCGGCCAAGGCCTGCTCGAACACCGCGTCTGTCTTGGGAGAATAGCCGGTATAGAACCGCGCAACGGCCAAGGTCACGCCCTTCAGGGCGTCCTTCGACAGGCCCTTGGCGTAGTCGGTCTTGTGGCTGTCGGCGGCCTTGGTCGCGACGTCGGCGGGATCGGAGCCGGCGATGGCAGTCAGGATATCGGCGGCGTCCTTGACCGTCAGGGTCATCGGGCCGGCGGTGTCCTGGCTGTGGCTGATCGGCACGACGTGGGTGCGCGAGACCAGGCCCACGGTGGGCTTCAGCCCGACCAGGCCGTTGACCGCCGCCGGGCAGGTGATCGAGCCGTCGGTCTCGGTGCCGATGGCCGCCCAGGCCAGGCCCGCCGCGACGGCCGCGCCCGAGCCGCTGGACGAGCCGCAGGCGCTGCGGTCCAGCACATAGGGATTGCGCACCGTGCCGCCCACGGCGCTCCAGCCGCTGATCGAGTTGTTCGAGCGAATATTGGCCCATTCCGAAAGGTTGGCCTTGCCCAGGATCACGACCCCGGCGTCGCGCAGACCCTTGACCAGCGGCGCGTCGCGGCCGGTGACATTGTCCTTCAGGGCCAGCGAGCCGGCGGTGGTGGCCAGCGGCTCGGCGGACTCGATATTGTCCTTCAGCAGGATCGGCAGGCCGTGGATGGCCGAGCGAACCTTGCCGGCCTTGCGCTCGGCGTCGCGGGCCCTGGCGTCGGCCACGGCGGCGGGGTTTACGGCGATCACCGCGTGCAGGATGTCGTTCTTCGCCTTGATCTCAGCCAGATAGGCCTTTGTTGCCTCTTCAGAGGTCTGGGCGGCGGCGCTGGTCGCCAAAAGGGCGGCGACGGCCGCTCCGGCCAGGCAGGCGATCTTGGTCATGCGATATCCCCACGCGGGCCGAGGTTACAGGTCGGCCGAGCGGCTGGAGGATGGAGCCAAAACCCCGTCGCCGCCAAGCCCCTCCCGCGCCCTCAGACGAAGACGGCCACATTTTGCCGCGCCGCGATCAGCGGCTGGCCGGCTGCGTCCCACAGCATCATGCCTTGGGTGGAATAGCCGTCGCCGACCATCTCGGCGGTGCTGCGCAGCAGACGCCAGCCGTCGTCGTCTTCCGCGGGCATGCCCACGATGTCGAGCGACCAGGTCATGGTCGAGATCGGCCCGAATTTCGGAAACAGGGTCATGGCCGGCGGTGGCGGCGCGTCGGCCAGAGCCACCAGCGCCGCTACGGACCGCGCCGCCGGGTCGCGGTGGCGAATCCACAGCAGATATTCCGGCGGCTGGCCCGACAGTGGTCGCGCGCCGCCGGCCATCCGCACTTCGAACTGGCGGGAAAAGCCCGGGCCGGAGCCGGGCGGGAAGAAGAACTCGCAGTCCTGAGGAGCCGCCACGACGGGGCAGGGCAGGTCGCTGTACGACACAAGCGAGTCCCGCGCCGCGCCGAAGGTCAGGATGGCCCGGGTGGCCAGCCCCTGCTCGCCCATCAGATCGACGCCGACGAACAGGGTCGACTTGCCTTGGCGCAGCACTCTGGTCTCCAGGGCCAGCTCTCCGGCCGCCGGACCGATGAAGGCGAACTGGCCCGAGCGCAGGGGCGGGGCCTCGGGCAGGGCCCGCATTGCGGCTTCCAGGCACAAGGCCGCCGACAGTCCGCCATAGGTGGTGCGGCCCTGACGCCAGTCTTCGGTGACCTCGACGGCGTGGCCGGCGGCCGTGTCGGCGATAGCGGCGGTCAGTTCGGTATAGGTGGCCACGCGCGCGCTCTCTGGAGATTTGCCAAGAGGTTCGTTTTCTTTCGCTACGGAAGTCAAGGGCGGGTTGGCGGAGGCCGCGCCGACACCCCTAGGCCACCATGTCCTCGCGGATGGTCTTGCTGGCCTGCCAGAACAGGCCGAACGCCACCAGACCAAGGCCGGCCGACAGGATCAGCGCCCAGCGCACGCCCTGGGCTTCGCCCAGTCCGCCGGGGCCGGCCAACACGTCGCTGAGCAGGCCCACGGCCACCGGCCCCAAACCAAGGCCGATCAGGTTGATGACCAGCAGCAGCACGGCCGAGGCCGTGGCCCGCATATGGGGTTCGACGATGCTCTGGGCCGTGGCGTAGACCGGTCCGTACCACAGGGTGCCCAGCAGGGCGTTGATCGCCAGCAGGCCGATGGCGGGCATCGGGGCGTTCAGGCTGACGGCGGTGATGAAGATCGGAATGGTGATCACCGAAGCGATGGCCGGCACCATCACATAGGCCCTCAGGTCCTTGGCCCCCAGACGGTCGGCCAGAAACCCGCCCAGCCAGGCCCCGATCACGCCCGCCGTGCCGCCGATCAGCCCCAGGGCCAGGCCCAGAAAGCCCGCCGACTTCAAGCCAAATCCCGCGGCCAGTTGGGCGATCTCCGCCCCGTGATTACGAAAGAAGAACGACGCGATGAACGGCGCGTAGCCATAGCCGATGAAGGCCTTGATCGAGGCGGCCAGGGCCACCAGCCAGAAGGTCTTCTTGGTCGCCAGCACCGCCAGGGCGGCCTTGAAGCTGATCTGCGCGCTGGCCCGCGCGGCGATGTCGGCAGCGAGTTGTCGGCGGGGCTCGATCAGGGTGAAGGCCGCCACCAGGGCGAAAAGGATCCCCGGCGCGCCGGCCATCATGAAGGCCACGCGCCAACCATAGGCGTCGGCAACCAGGCCGCCCATGGCCATGCCGACCAGGGTGCCCAGCGGCGTGCCGATCGAATAGAAGGCGATGGCGCTGGCCCGTTTCTCCTTGGGCACATAGTCGGTGATCAGCGAGTGGGCGGGCGGCGTGCAGCCGGCCTCTCCGACGCCCACGCCGATCCGCATCAGGATCAGCTGCCAGAAGTTCTGGGTGAAGCCGCACAGCACCGTGAAGGCGCTCCAGACCGCCACCGACGCGCCGATGATGTAGGGCCGGTTCTTGGTCTCGGCCATGCGGGCGATCGGAATGCCCAGCACGGTGTAGAAGATCGCGAAGGCCAGGCCCGTCATCATGCCCAGCTGCCAGTCGGCCAGACCGAGGTCGCGCTTGATCGGCTCGGCCAGGATATTGACGACCTGCCGGTCCAGGAAGTTCAGGGTGTAGATGATCAGCAGCACCCAAAGGGCGTAGCGACGATAGCCGGATGAGACGGGGTTGATAACCGGCGACGGTGTGGCCGTATCCACCATGAGCGCGCTCCCTCAAACAGTTGTTCTAATTGTTGTGGCCACCTTAGACGCAGGCTAAGCGGAATGACTACCCGCCATCTCTTGCAGGAGCGCATCCATGGAAATCGTCATCGGCACCAAGAAGTGGTCCAGCTGGTCGATGCGTCCGTGGCTGGCGCTCAAGCACACCGGCGCGCCGTTCCAGGAAACCCTGATCGAATTGCGTCAGGTCGGGCTTTCGGAGGAGATCGGCAAGCATTCGCCCAGCAATCTGGTGCCGGTGCTGAAGGACGGCGACCTGGTGCTCTGGGACTCGCTGGCGATCTGCGAATATCTGGCCGAGGCGTTCCCGGACGCCGGCCTGTGGCCGAAGGACAAGGCCCTGCGGGCCCTGGGCCGCTCAGTGGCGGCCGAGATGCATTCGGGCTTCGGCGCCCTGCGCACCGAGTGCCCGATGGAGCTGGAAGCCCGCGACAAGATCATCGACCTGTCCGAGGCGGCCCAGAAGGACATCCGCAAGATCGCAGCCCGCTGGAACCAGCTGCTGGAGCGCTCGGGCGGGCCGTTCCTGCTGGGGGCGTGGTCGATTGCGGACGCGTTCTACACGCCGGTGGCGACGCGGTTTGTGACCTACGGGGTGAGGCTGGGGGACTACGGCGATACGGGGCTTGCGCAGAAGTACTGTGATCGGTTGCTGCAGACGCCGGAGTATCTGGCGTGGGAGCGGGACGCTCTGGCGGAGTAGGGGGGAGCGGACAGATCGAAGGTCGGCTGTGGGGTGGTTCTCAGACGTTCGTCAGGTATCCTGGCGACATGACTACGCCAACTAAGCACGATCCAAGCTTTCTGAAGTTGCTCGCATTCCTCGCGAGAATCCCTGCTGTCCAAACCAATGAAACACCGTGGGGCGGATTTGGTACGGGTAGCGACGAAGGCGGATGGTGGGTGAAGCTATCGCTGGATATCGACCATCCTCTCGCATGGAACGCCGTGCAGGAGATTGGCTACGTCCTCAACGAGTTATCCCTCTCCGAGCGCCTTCCGACCGTGTTCAAGCCGGTGTCGCCGCCGCCATATCTAAATGGCGGACCGCGCGACTACCTCTGTTGGCTCGTCGAGTGCCGGGATAAAGCCATGAAGCCGGGGACGGTTGCGGATTGGCTGGAGGGCCGCTTGCCTCAACCCGTCGACGACGTCTCGGCGTGGCCAACGGACGAGTAGCTCAAACTTCCGCTCAAGGTTGAAAGCCATCATCGCCAGGCCCGGGACCGGACCTACACCCGGTCCGCAACGGGTGGGGACAGACCTAGGCACCACTCAGCCAAATGTTAGCCTCACCGCAATGTCCCAATTCCATCTCCGCCGCGATCCCATGTGGGGCCAGCCTTGTCTGGCCTACAACATCCAAGCGCTCTTCGATGAAGAAAGCCTGGCACGCCTTGCCGATGTCCAGGATCGTGTGCGGCGTCGGTGCGGAGGCATAATGCGCCCCACACCGCCACATACGATGCATGTCTCCGTCTTCTCGATCATCCCCGCCCGATGGGTGAGCAACGACAAAGAGGCCATTTGGAAGAGGTTGGAACCTCTCGTGCGCCAGGAGTTGTCTGTGGAAGCCGCTAATGCTGTGTCTATCCGCTTTCTGGAAATTAGGATCGCGCCGTCGGCGCTCATCCTGTCCACGCCGCATCAGCCTGGCCCGATCCACCGCCTGCGAGATCGGCTGAACGCTTTGGCGGCGTCAGTCGACTTTCCGACTCAGACTTTCGATCGCACGCACCTTACACTCGCCCGTCCCGATCGTGACGGGACGATGGACCCGGCGGTTGTCGCCGAGGTGGAAGCAACGCCCGCCGTTGTCGATGTTCAGGTGCGAGCAATCCGGCTCATCAGAGAGACTGTGTATCCGAGCTTGGAAATCGACGTGTTGGCCTAGAGCATTTTCCGATAAGTGTGAAACGGTTATCGGATCGAAAAATGCTCTAAACTTCTGATTTAGAGCCCTTTTCGCCCGACCCTGATAAAGCCATCAGGTCGGAAAAGGCTCTAGTGTCTGAGCCCGACACACCGGGTCCGCATAGGGGTCGTAAGCGACCCCGGCTTCATGCCCCACAAGCGGACGCTCTGCACCCCGCTCATCCTTAAATCTCTTGGAGGCTGGAGCGTGCCGGACTGGAAAGGTCTGTCAAGGACGGCCCTCTGGGCCGCCGCGGCGCGGCCGGTCGGAGACCGGTGTCGGCGGAGAGACCTTGCCAGTCCGGCGATCGTCTCGCCGTGAGATTTAGGGATGGCTCCCTTCGGCGCGAAGGGGGGCGGGGCTCCTTACAACCATACAAACTCTTGTCATCCCGGCCGTAGCGCAGCGGAGCGCCGGGACCCAGGGGCGACCGCAATGCGCCGGCCCCTGGGTCCCGGCTCGCGCCAAGGCGCGTCCGGGATGACAAAGGTTTTGTAGGGCAAGAGAGGGGATGGGCTGCCCTCAGTCCCCGAACAGTCCGGGATAGAGCCTAGCAAATCCAACGCTCTAAAAATAAATGGAGCGCGCCAGTCCCCCGCGCTGAAACCGCCCGCATAATCAATCTCACCTGACAGCACGGGAAGGGCGTCCGGCCGGCGACCAGCGACGGCTGTCAGGGGTGATCGAGCGGGGCCACCGGTCGGACGATTGTCCGTGCCGGCGTGCTTAAAGGAGGGCGGGGGACGTAAACCCGCCCATCGGAGGACAGCCAAAGCCTCCGCCCGTCCGAAGGTTCGCTCCGGGCTTCCGGGAGAGCCGAGGCTGCAGCTCAAGGGCTGGGTCCGGTTTCGAAGGGGAGAAGCCTGGGTGGGGCAAAAGGCTGAACAGGCCTGCGCACCCCGGCCAGAGGGATAACGATCACGCGGAGCGTCTGTCTTCGTCGAAACGGTATTCACTACTCCCTCATCCGGGCGAGGCCCGGACGCTCCGCGACCCTTCCCATCTCTTCAGCGGTCAACCGCGTGAAGCAGCGAAGCTGTGTCCCGTGCCCCGCCGCGACCCATCGACCCACGTTCACAATTAACCGGGATTCACCACACCTCGCGACCCGGCCTTAACCAAGTCTCCTGCATCCTGACCTTGCAAACGGGATTGGAATGGACATGGCCCAGCACGTCGAGACCCTGGTGATCGGAGCCGGCCCCGCGGGCCTGACGACCGCCTACACCCTGGCCAAGGCCGGGCGGGGCGTGACCGTGCTGGAGATGGACCCGGTCTATGTGGGCGGCATCAGTCGCACCGTCGACTACAAGGGCTTCAAGTTCGACATCGGCGGACACCGGTTCTTCTCGAAGAGCAAAGAGGTGGTTGATCTCTGGAACGAGATCCTGCCGGACGACTTCATCGACCGGCCGCGCCTGTCGCGCATCTATTACCGCGAGAAGTTCTACGCCTATCCGCTGAAGGCCTTCGAGGCCCTGGCCAATCTGGGGATCTGGACAGCCGCGCGCTGCATGGCCTCGTTCGGCTTCGCCAAGGCTCGCCCGATCAAGGACCCGACCACCTTCCACCAGTGGGTGCGCAACCAGTTCGGCGAGAAGCTGTTTTCGATCTTCTTCAAGACCTACACCGAGAAGGTGTGGGGCATGAGCTGCGACGAGATCTCGGCCGACTGGGCCAGCCAGCGCATCAAGGGCCTGGACCTGGCCGCCGCCATCGTCGACGGCGTCAAGCGCTCGCTCGGCGTCAAGGCCAAGACCAGCCAGGGCTCGCCCAAGACCTTGATCGAGAGCTTCCGCTATCCCCGCAAGGGCCCCGGCATGATGTGGGAGGCCTGCGCCGACAAGATCCTGGCCCTGGGCGGTCAGCTGCGGATGGGCCGCAAGGTCGATGGCCTGCACTATGACAAGATGGCCAAGATCTGGACCGTTTCGGTGACCCGCGCCGATGGGACGGTCGAGATCTACACCGCCGACGACGTGGTCTCCTCGGCCCCGCTGCGCGAGCTGATGCAGGCCGTGTCGCCGACGCCGATCAGCCTGTTCCACGCCGGCGAGCTGATGTATCGCGACTTCATCACCGTGGTGCTGATCGGCAAGCCGCAGAAGGAACTGCCCGACAACTGGATCTATATCCACGACCCCTCGGTGAAGGTCGGCCGGGTGCAGAACTTCCGCTCGTGGTCGCCCGAAATGATCCCGGACGGCGTCTCGACCTGCCTGGGGTTGGAATATTTCTGCTTCGAGGGCGACGGTCTGTGGACCTCGACCGACGAGGACCTGGTCGCCCAGGCCAAGCGCGAGATCGCCAAGATCGGCCTGATGAATCCCGACGAGGTCTACGACGCCTGCGTGGTGCGCCAGCACAAGGCCTATCCGGTCTATGACGACGCCTATGCCGAGCACATCAAGATGATCCGCCTGGACCTGAAGATGCACTTCCCGGGCCTGCATCTGGTCGGCCGCAACGGCATGCACAAGTACAACAATCAGGACCACGCCATGATGACCGGCCTGCTGACGGCCGAGAACATCATCGCCGGCAAGACGATCCACAACGTCTGGGACGTCAACGAGGACGCCGAATACGGCGAGGCCGGCGTCTCGGGAGCACGCGAGGCCCTGCGCAGCGAACGCGCGGCGCCGCGCAAGGTCGCCGCCTGAGCATGACGATCCTGGCCGACCTCTGGCGCCGACTGCCGGTCGGTCTGCGCGAGCTGGGCCTCTACGGCCTGGCCAGCGCAGCCGCCCTGGCGGTGGACTGGGGTTTGCTACTGGCACTGCACGGGGCGGGCGTGAACTACCTGTTCGCCACGGCCGTCGGCTTTTCCGCCGGCATCGCGGTGACCTATTTCCTGAGCGTCTCGGTGGTCTTTCGCCATCGCCCGATCGCCGACCGGCGGCGGGAGTTCGCCGGTTTTCTCGGCGTCGGCATCGCCGGCCTCGTCCTCACCCAGTTGCTGATGGCCCTGTGGGTCGAGCGGCTGGCCATGGCGCCGGGCTTGGCCAAGATCCCGACGGCGGGTCTGGTCTTCATCTTCAATTTCACCGTCCGGCGGGCGCTGCTGTTCCGCGCGCCTCGCGCCCTCTCTTGAGTTTTGGGGGCGTGAGCGAACAAGCGACCTCGCGGATCGGCCGCTGGGCGTTCCTGGCGGTCGCTGCGTCGCTTGTGGCTCTGAGCCGCGTGCATCTGGGCCTGCGCCACGACGCCCGGCTGTATTTCGGCGACGCCCTGGCGCGGCTGGACCCGCAGGGCGTCGGCCGCGACCTGATCTTCGCCCATGACGGCCAGTTCGGCTTCAGCGTCTATACGCCGGTGCTGGCCTGGCTGGTCGGCGGGCTGGGACTGAACACGGCCGTGATGCTGGTCAGCGCTCTGGGTCTGGCCGTGTGGCTGGCGGCCTTGCTGTTGCTGATGTCGCGGCTGCTGGCCGACCTTCCCATCGTCTGGCGTCGCGCCGCGACGATCCTAGTCGTCGCCGTCGCTCCCTATTACGGCTCGCATGAAGTGTTCGCCTATGGCGAAGCCTTCGCCACCCCGCGCATTCTGGTTGAGGCTGTCGGCATGGCGGCCCTCGCGGCATGGCTTTGTGACCGACGATGGCTGGCCGGCGGCATGCTGGTCGCGGCCCTCGCCCTGCACCCGATCATGGCCTTGTGCGGCCTCGCTGTCCTGTTCGTGGCCCTGTGCCTGGAAGATCGCCGCTGGCTGCTGGCCGGCCTCTTCGGAGCGGTCGTCTTGGCTGTCGCTGCGGCCTTGCGCCTGCCGGTCGCCGAGCGGCTCTTGCAGGTCATGGACCCGGCCTGGCGAGCGATCAGCCAGGCGCGCAGCCCGGTGGTCTTCGTTTCCCTGTGGCCAGCCGAGGCCTGGGGCCGCGTCGCCGTGCAAGCCGTGACCCTGGGTCTCGCCGCCGCCTTGAGCCTGGGTCCCATCCGTCGCCTGATGACAGGCGCCCTGATCGCCGGATTGCTGGGCGTCGGCTTTGCCGGGGCGGCCGACAGCCTGTCGCTGGTGCTGCCGATACAGGTCCAAGCCTGGCGGACCCTGGCCCTGATGGCGGTTCTGGCCGCCGGCGGTCTGGCGATCTGCGTGCGCGAGCTTGCAGGGCGTGGCCCGACGGGCGCGCTGGCCGTATGCGCCCTCGTGGTGGGCTGGACCTATATCGGCTGGGGCGTGTTCGCCGTGATAGCCGCCGCCTTGGCGCTGAGCGCCGTCCTGATCGGCGACCGCGCCGTCTGGAGCGCGCCGAACCTGGCAAGGCGGGTGATGATCGGCCTGACCGCTGTGCTGATCCTGGCCTGGGCGGTGGTCCGGCTCAGGGGGCTGCAACAGGGCCTGGCCATTCTGCCGGAGGGGCAGGGCGCCGGCCCCGGCCTGATCTGGAACAGCGGCCTGCCCGGCTGGGTCGCCGGCGCTATGGCGCTGGTCCTGGCCAGATGGCCGGTCTTGCTGAAGCCGTGGTCGGCGATCCTGGGCGCTGTGCTTCTGGCTATACTGGCCCTGGCGCTGTGGGACAGTCGCCCAGGCTTCGTGCGCGAACGCGATTCGGGTCACGATCCTCACCTGCGAGCGATGTTGGCGGAACGTCCCGGCGATTTGCTGTGGCTGGCCGGCAGCGTCGAGCCCTGGACCCTGGCCGGGCGCGCCAGTTGGGCCAGCAAACTTCAGGGCGCGGGCGTGGTGCTGTCACGGCCACTGGCGGTCGTGCTGACCGACCGAATCGACCGCCTGATCGCCGCTGATCTGGTGGGCGAGGACTGGAAGACGCCCTTCGGCGCCGCGCCATCGACGCCGAAGATGCCGAGGTTGCGTCAGGTGTCGGGTCTGTGCGCGGCAAGCGACGCCCCGGCCTGGATCATCGCGCCGATGGACCCTGATGCAGCCCTCGATCCGGCCTTGCGCGGCCGCGTCTGGACCGCGAGCCAGCCCTATGGGCTGGAGTTTCCCGGGCGGTGGCTTACCACCCGGACCTATGCTGTAATTCCATGCGCGGGCCGTTGAAGGGCCTCGCCTTGGTGCTCTTGAAGGGCGTCCGGCGTGCGTAGCGACCTGGCGCTCCAGCAGACCAGATGCACGAACAGATCGACGAGGCCGATGAAGGCCGCAATCGCGAAAATTCCCGATGTCAGGATGATGACGAGGTTGGTCATGATAGCTCTCCCAAGCTAGGCTGTTTAACCGTGAGTGAAGCGTTTGGTTCCGCCTTCAGAACCCTCCCAAATCCATGCTGCGGCGCACCCTCTCTTGACAACGTTGTCACGTCTGGACGCAATGCCGCGTCCCGCGAAGACGGACAGGGGAGTGAATCATGACAGGCTTGGGTTACGGCGCGAGGACGTGCGCCACAGTGAACGGATCGGCGGAAAGCCGGTCGTCGCGGAACGAGGTCTGAACGATGGCTAACGCTGCAACAGCCCAAAAGGGCAAGGGCGTCGCCCTGGCCGTCGTCTATATCACTTGCCTGTTCTTCATCTGGGCGCTGGTCACCAATCTGTTGGACCCGCTGCTGAAGACCATGAAGACGGTCTTCACCCTCAGCCCGGTCGAAGCCAACCTGACGGGCTTCGCCTTCTTCATCGCCTATGGACTGATGTCGCTGCCCTCGGCGGCGTTCCTGTCCAAGTTCGGTTACGCCAGGTCCGTGATGGTCGGCCTGGGCGGCATCGTCGCGGGCTGCTTCATCGCCATCGCGGCCGCCCAGCTGCACACCTATAGCCTGGTGCTGACCGCGCTCTTCGTGATGGCCTCGGGCATCACCCTGTTGCAGGTGGCCGCCAACCCGCTGATTGCCTCGCTGGGCAAGCCCGAGGACTCTTCGTTCCGGCTGAACCTGTCCCAGGCCTTCAACTCGCTGGGCGCGGCCTGTGGCCTGTGGTTCGGCGCCAACTTCCTGCTCAAGGGCGAAATCTTCGAGAAGGACATCGTCGTCACCCAGGCCATGCGCGAGCAGGCTCTGGGCTTCGTCTCGAACGTCTATCTGGCCATCGGCGTGGGCCTGGCCCTGTTCATCCTGGCCATCTTCCTGGTGCGCCAGCGGATCACCGACGCGGCGCCGAAAACCGGCAAGCTGGTCAGCCCGTTCAGCGCCCTGAAGTCGAAGTGGGCCAATCTCGGCGCGTTCGGCATCTTCGTCTATGTCGGCGCCGAAGTGGCGATCTCGCTGAACCTGCTGCTGTTTCTGGAGCAGACTAACGTCCTCAACATCTCGGCCGAGCAGGCGGGCAAGCTGACCACCTTCTACATGGTGTTCGCCATGATCGGCCGCTTCGCCGGCTCGGCCCTGCTGAAGGCGGTGAAGGACTATGTGCTGCTGACGGTCGTGGCTCTGGGCGCGATTGCCCTTTGCCTGGTCGTGATCTTCACCAAGGACATGGTCCCGACCGCCTCCACCGGCGTGCTGAACCTGTTCCTGGCCCAGGCGCCGCTGACCAGCGGTCTGATCCCGGCCTTTGCCGCCCTGCTGATCGGCCTGTTCAACTCGATCATGTTCCCGACCATCTTCACGCTGACCCTGCAGCGGTCCTCGGCGCCGACCTCGGCGACCTCGGGCCTGCTGTGCATGGCCATCGTCGGCGGCGCCGTGCTGCCGCTGATCTTTGCGTCCATCGAGGAAGCGACCGGTTCGAAGGCCCTGGCCTTCGCCGCGCCGCTGGTCTGCTACGTCTATGTCCTGTGGTTCGCGCTCGCCGCCAAAAAGGCGCCGGTGCACGAAATCACCGAGGAAGTGGTCGGCGGCCACTAAACTTCGGCCAAGCTCATGAACGCCCGTCGACACCTCAAGTGTCGGCGGGCGTTTCGGCATTTAATGGCGCCACGATCCTGACGCGGGGGCATGATTTCCAAGGATCGACGAGTACAGGTCAGCCTTGGATTTGCGATGAGCGGACGACCGCCAGGCCTAGAAACGGCGCGCCGTAAGAACGCCGGACGAGGCCGCCTTCTGGCTGTGACGGTCAGCGTCGCCGCTCACGTTCTGGCGCTTGGTGGTCTCCTGCTGTCGCGTCCCGCCTCGCCGCCGGTCGAGCCGGAGTCGATCATCGTCTCGATGGTCGAGCCGCCTGCGCCGCCGCCACCTCCACCGCCTCCGCCCGAAACAGCTCCGAGGACGGAAGAGCCATCGCCCGCCAAGGCCGCCCGGCCGCGCAGTCCCGCTCGGCCGACCGCTGCGCCGCCTGATATCGAGCCGATCCAGGCGGCCAAGGTGGCGACGCCCGAACTGGTGGTCGGGCTAGGCGACTCCGACCTGGTCGGCGCGGCCACCGCTGGCTCCGGCTCAGGTGGCGGAGCAGGGTGCAACATGGTGCGCCTGCTGCAGATAGCGCTGCGCAAGAACCCCCGCGTGCAGGCCGCCGTAGCGGCCGCCCATCCCGAGACCATCCGGGCCGGCCGCGCGATCCTGGTCTGGGACGGCGATTGGGTGAGGACCAATACCCAGGAGGGCAAGGGGTTGGCGGGCATCCGTCAGGCCATCGCCATGGAGGTAGCCTTCGCTCCCGAGGCCTGCCGCGCCGAGCCGGTGCGGGGGCTGGTGCTGATCTCCCTGAAGGACGGCCCCGGCGCTCCGCGCCTAGCTTTGGGATCTCGCACCTGGCGCTGGTCGGATCTGCTGTTTGCGCGCTGACATGCGCCGCCCATGCCTCAGCTTTGCTAAAGCCGATCCTTGAAAAACCGTGCTGGTAAAGCCCACTTATCCGCACGACATTAGCGTCCAGGACAGTTTTCAGGATCGACCATGGCCGCCGCGACTTCCAAATCCCGCTTTATCAGCGGCTTCGGCTTCCAGGTGCTTATCGCCATGGTCATCGGCCTAGGCCTTGGTCTGCTGGCCCGTGAACTGGGTCCGGCGAAAGGGGAGGCGGGCTTTGTGCTCGCCGAGACCCTGCGCCAGATCGGATCGATCTTCGTCCAGCTGCTGCGCGTTCTGGTGCCGCCGCTGGTGTTCACGGCCATCGTCGCCAGCATCGCCAATCTGGCGGAACTGCAGAACGCCGCCCGGCTGGTCTGGCGCACCCTGTTCTGGTTCGCCATCACCGCCCTGATCGCCGTTTTAATCGGCATCGCGCTTGGACTGATCCTGCAGCCGGGCCTGCACACCACGGTCGCGGCGACCCAGGCCCATGCCCCCAAGACCAACGGCTCGTGGCTCGACTTCCTGACCGGTCTGGTGCCTGCCAATGTGCTGGGCCTGACGGCTTCGACCTCAATCAACGACGCCGGCGCCGCCAAGACCTCGCTTTCGTTTAACGTGTTGCAGATCCTGGTGATCTCGCTGGTCACGGGCATTGCGGCCTTGAAGGCGGGTGAGGCGGGCAAGGGCTTCCTGGCCTTTAACTCCTCCGCACTCGTTGTCGTCCGCAAGGTGCTCTCGTGGGTGATCCGCTTGACGCCCATCGGCACCATCGGCCTGCTGGGCAACGCCGTGGCGCAATATGGCTGGACCACCCTGGGCCAGCTGGGCGCCTTCACCGGCGCGATCTATATCGGCCTCGCCCTCGTGCTGTTCGTCGTCTACCCGGTGCTGCTGGCGAGCAATGGCCTCAACCCCATCAAGTTCTTCGCCGGCGCCTGGCCCGCGATCCAGCTGGCCTTCGTATCGCGCTCGTCGGTGGGGACGCTGCCGGTGACAGAAGCGGTGACCGAGCAGAGCCTGGGCGTGCCGCGCGCCTATTCGGCCTTCGCCGTACCACTGGGCGCGACCACCAAGATGGACGGCTGCGCGGCCATCTATCCGGCGATCTCGGCCATCTTCGTGGCTCAGTTTTTCGGCCTTCAACTTGGGCTGACCGACTATTTCCTGATCGTCTTCGTTTCGGTGATCGGCTCGGCCGCCACTGCGGGCCTGACCGGCGCGACGGTGATGCTGACCCTGACCCTGTCGACCCTGGGCCTGCCGCTGGAAGGTGTGGGCCTGTTGCTGGCCATCGACCCGATCCTGGACATGGGCCGCACAGCGGTGAACGTCGCGGGCCAGGCCCTGGTGCCAACCATCGTCGCCAAGCGCGAGGGGATACTCGACCTTGAGGTCTACAATGCGGGGCGGACTCCGGCCGATCCGACGGTCCAGGCCGCCGAATAGGCGAGCCCGGTTGCGCCTGTCGTCTTTAGCGGCGAGTTTGGCGCCCTCGTAAGCGTACCGGGGGATTTCGTGGTTTCAAAGGCGTTCAAAGACAGGCCTTCCGGGCTTAGTCGTCGATCCATGCTCGCTGGTGCGGCGGCCCTTGTGGGATTCGCCGTCACGGCCCCGGCTCGAGCGGCCGTCAAAGGCTCCGAGCGGATCGAGAAGCTGATCGCCGCCATGACCATCGAGGAGAAGGCCGGGCAGCTGTCCTGCTTCGCCGACATGATCCGCCCTCCGATCGGCGACATCAATCCGCTGGTCAATATCCGCAACGCCCAGATCCTGCTGGCCGAGACCCGCGCCGGCCGCATCGGCACGCTGATGAACGGCCTGGGCACGGCGGGCGCGCTGGAGGCTCAAAAGGCGGCGGTCGAGGGTTCGCGCCTGAAGATCCCGCTGATCTTCGCCGCCGACGTCATCCATGGCTTCCGCACGGTGTTCCCGATCCCGCTGGCGGAGTCGGGCAGTTTCGATCCGCACCTGTGCGAACGCACCGCCCGCGCCGCTGCCTCGGAGGCCAGCGCGTCTGGTCTGCACTGGACCTTCGCGCCAATGGTCGATGTGGCCCGCGACCAGCGCTGGGGCCGGGTGGCAGAGGGCGCCGGAGAGGACGTCCATCTGAGCGAGGTGCTGGGCGCGGCCCGGGTGCGCGGCTTTCAGGGCAAGGACCTCAAGGCCGAAGACAGCATGCTGGCCACCCCCAAGCATTTTGCCGCCTATGGTGCAGTGACGGCGGGGCTGGAGTACAACGCCGTCGAGCTGTCCGAAGCCACCCTTCGCGAGGTGCACCTGCCGCCGTTCCAGGCCGCTTTCGACGCCGGCGCCCTGACCACCATGTCGGCCTTCAACGACATCAACGGCGTGCCCTCGAGCGCCAATCGTCGCCTGCTGACCGACCTGCTGCGGGGCGAGTGGGGTTTCAAGGGCGTAGTGATCTCGGACTACACCGCCGACCAGGAACTGGTGGCCCACGGCTTCGCCGCCGACGACCGCGACGCCGCGCGCCTGGCGATCCTGGCGGGCGTCGATATCAGCATGCAGAGCGGTCTCTACCTGCGCTACCTGCCTGAACTGACCGCCTCGGGCGCGGTGCCGATGGCGGTGGTCGACGCCTCTGTGCGCCGGGTGCTGGCGCTGAAGGAGGCCCTGGGTCTCTTCGACAATCCCTATCGCTCGATCAGCGCCAAGGCCGAGGCGGCCCGCACCGCGACGCCGGCCCTGCGCCAGCTTAGCCGCGAGGCCGGCGGTCGCTCCATCGTCCTTCTGCGGAACGAAGGCGGCATCCTGCCCCTGCCGCGGGCCGGCAAGCGCCTGGCCCTGATCGGCCCGTTCGCGGAGGACCGCGACAACGTCGTCGGGCCGTGGGCCTTCTTTGGCGATAAGACCCTCAATGTCGATCTCGCCACCGGCCTGCGCGCCGCCATGGGCGACCCGGCCAGCCTGATCGTCGAGCGCGGCTGCGAGGTCGAGACCACCATCGCTGGCGGCTTCGAGCGCGCGGTGGCGGCGGCCAAAGCGGCTGACATCGTTCTGCTGGCGGTCGGCGAGAGCCAGGACATGACCGGCGAGGCCAAGTCCCGCACCGACATTCGCATCCCGCCGGTCCAGCAGCGTCTGGCCGAGGCCATCGCCGCCACGGGCAAGCCCGTCGTGGTGCTGCTGCGCCACGGCCGCGCCATCGCCCTGGAAGGGGTGGTGCGCGACGCCAAGGCGATCCTGGCGACCTGGTTCCTGGGCAGCGAAATGGGTAACGCCGTCGCCGACGTGCTGTTCGGGGCGGTCAATCCGTCAGCCCGCCTGCCGGTCAGCTTCCCACTGGAAAGCGGTCAGGAACCGTTCTTCTACAACGGCCGCACCACCGGTCGCCCCGCGCCGATCGATCCGAACGCCCAGGAGTACAAGGCCCGCTGGCGGTCGATCCGTAACGAGGCGCTGTACCCGTTCGGCTTTGGCCTGGGCTATTCGACCTTCGCGCTCAGCGACCTGAAACTCGGCGCGCCCCAGCTGCGGTGGGGCGATACGCTGCATGTCACCGCCAGGGTCGCCAATACCGGTCAGGTCCATGGCGAGCATGTGGTCCAACTCTATATCCGCGACCGGGTCGCCAGCCGCACGCGCCCCGTGCGCGAGCTCAAGGGTTTCCAGCGCGTCTCCCTTGCCCCTGGCGCCAGCCGTGAGGTGAAGTTCGAGCTGAAGCGCCAGCACCTGATGTTCGTCGGCGACGGAGATCGCTGGGTGGTCGAGCCCGGCATGTTCGACATCTGGGTCGCCAATTCGTCGATCGACGGCTTGGCGGGCAGTTTCGAGCTGATGAAGGGCTAAAGCATTTTCAAGCGAAGTGGATCCCGGCTCGCGCGAAGAAAATGCGTTAAAACAAGGATCTAGAGCTCCGGACTGACGCAGTCAGGACGGAAAAATGCTCTAGACCCGCTCGGCGGGGCGGGGCGGGGCGGGGAGCGGTCGCTTTGCGAATGCTCCAGCGGGACTTCGAAGTGGAAGGTCGAGCCGGCCCCGGCCTCGCTGTCCACGCCGATCTCGCCGCCCATCAGGTCGACCAGCTCCTGGCAGATCGCCAGGCCCAGGCCGGAGCCGTCGTGCGAGCGGGTCATCGACGGATCGATCTGCGAGAACTTTTCGAACAGTCGCGTCTGGTCTTCCCGCGCCACGCCCATGCCCGTGTCGCTGACCTCGACCCGAACACCGGCCGGCGTCTCGCGGACAGTTATGTTGACCGAGCCCTGATCGGTAAATTTCACCGCATTAGCGATCAGATTGCCCATCACCTGGCGCAACCGCATCGGGTCGCCGATCCACACGCCCCGGCACTTCGGCGAAACCGTGTGATGCAGGGCGATGGCCTTGCTGGCCGCAGCGCCCGAGAACGCCGCGCAACTGCTGTCGACCAGGGCCATCAGGTCGAAAGGCTCGCAACGAAGCTTCACGGCGCCCGATTCCAGCCGGGCTAGGTCGAGGATGCTGTTGAGCAAGGCCAGCAGGGCGCGGCCGGACTCGTTGATGATCCCCAGGCGCCGGCGTTGAGGCGGCGACAGCCGACCGCACTCCATGATCTGGGCCATGCCCAGAACCCCATTGGGGGGCGTGCGGATCTCGTGGCTCATATTGGCCAGGAACTGGGTCTTGGCGACATTGGCCGCCTCGGCCTGTTCCTTGGCGCCGATCAGGTCCAGACGGTTCTGGGCCAGTTTGTCCAGTGACTCCATCACCCGCAGCAGCAGCACGATGCTGGCGCCGACCAGAACGATGAAGCCCGCCACCAGCCACGGCGCGGCCTTGCACAGCAGCGACATGCCGGGGTTTGTCGGCGTCCAGGCCAGAACGCCGACCTCCTTGCCCGTGGGATCCAACAGCGGCACGCCGGGCACGTTAGCTTCTGAACGGGCCGCGAGGGTCAGGTCAGGCGTGCCAAGATCCTCTTTCATGCCGCGAATGACGCTGGCGCTGATCCGGCGCGCGGACACGACGATGGTCGGCAACGACGACGAAGTAGACCTCGTCGCCGGAGCGGATCAGGCCCGCGGCCGTGGCGACGCCTTCCAGATTGAGCCTGCCGGCCGCATGGGCCACCGCCGCCTTGGCGGCCACAGCATCGATCAGGACCTTCGTGTCCAAGGGGACCGCGCCGAGCCGCGATGCGGGGACACGCGCGCCGGCCACGGAGGCGTAGGTAATCTTGCGCCTCGCACGGCAAAGGTCTGGTCGTGGCCGAAGTACTGGTTGTAATAGTCGGCGAAATTGGTGTCGGCCCAGGCCAGGTCCACTGTCGGCCCGGTGGCTTGGTAGGCGTCGTCCCAGACGGTCGCCGAGGTCAGCTCGCGGGTCATACGCTTGAGGTCGCGCTGAACGGTGCGTTCCACGAGCTCGCGCTCCCGGACGCCTTGCATGTGGTCGAGCTGGCGGGCGGCGAACAGCATTAATGGCAGGCCGCCCAGGATCGACACCAGCACGAGCACGATCGTCGAGCCGACGATCCAATGGATCGACCTGAAGCGTCGTGTTTCCGAGGAGGGTGCAGATCGCGCCATGGGGAATTAAGACGGCTCAAGGCTAGCGACTCGTAAAGTGCGACCCTTGGCCGCAACAGTCGATCGATCCCTGGCGCGAGGCCAAATCGTTAGGTTTTCCCGTCACCAGTGGCTGAATAACCGGCTTCTGGAGGGCGGCATGTACAGGTTTCTCAGTGGCGTCATCCTGACGGTTACGCCCTTCGCGGCCCTCGCCGCCGAGCCTGCGGCCATGTCTCTCGACTATGAGTTGGGCGTGGTTTCCGACTACCGCTATCGCGGCCTGTCGCTGTCGGATGAGCGCCCCGCGCTGCAGGGCGGCGTCACGGCCTCTCTGGCCAGCGGGTTCTACGGCTCTGTCCGGGCGTCTACTACCGACGAATACTGCGCAGGCGCAGACGGCGAGGGCGCGACCGTCGAGGTCGACTACGCGGCCGGCTGGGCGTCCGCCATCGCAGGCATGGACGTCGACGTCGCCGTTACGCGCTATACCTATCCCGGCGGCGAAGACGTCGCCTATTTCGAGTTTCCGGTCACGGTCGCCAAGAGCTGGAACGCCTGTACCGCTAAGGTCGGCGGCGCCTATGCGCCGCGCCAGAAGGCCCTGGGAACCGAGGGCGACGGCTATGGCTTCGGGCGTCTGGAATGGTCGGCCTCGTCGGCGCCCGTGACCCTGGCCGTCCAGGCTGGCTACGAGACCGGCGCCTTCGCGCCGGGCGGCAAGTGGGACTGGTCGACCTCAGCCGCGCCCCGGTTCGGACCTGTCAATGCTGAGCTGGGCTTCATCGACAGCGACCGCGCGGGCAGAGGCCTGGTGGCTGGGCTGAAGGCCGCGTTCTAGGCGGGCTTCGAGCGCAAAATCGCCCGGTTTCTGAAGGTTCGGCGAATCACCTCGACCGCTCAACGTCTGGTCGGCGCCATCGCGGCGGCGTTGGGCGGTAAGATATACACTCTTGTGACAGGCGAATTCAACCATGCCGCAAGACGTTCCAGTCACTACTTTTGACGAGCGAGCCCTTGATATTTAAGGCGTTTGCGAGAACTCGGCCTCATCACCTCGTTCTTTTGAAGAGGAGCGGCAGAGTTAACGGAGGCTGCGTCGGCATGTCCCGTTGAAACCTCTTGGAAAGAAAATAAGGTTACCGAAACTTGACCATAGTGGGTCCGAGTCGGCGCCCGCATACCTGAGCGTCACCAACCAAAGTGTTAGAGTGCGCGCGCCCCGCGCGGACCCCGGCCAGGACAGCTGAATGTCGATCTCGAGCCTCTCCGCCGCTCAAATCTCGGCTCTGCCCGCCAGCGCCATCCAGGCGCTGACGACGACCGACATCCAGTCGCTCAGCTCCACCCAGATCGGGGCCATTAATGCCAGTGGCATTGAGGTTCTTGCCGATACCCAGGTCGCGGCGCTCAGCCAGACTCAGATAAAGGCCCTAACCACCACCCAGATCCCGAAGTTCGCGCCAAGCGTGGTCTTTGACGTCAGCCAACTGACAACCCTCAGCGGCCAGCAGGTCTCGGCCCTGACCTCCACCCAACTCGCGGGCCTGGACACCTCCCACATCAGCGCGTTGAGCGCGACCCAGGTGAGCGTCCTGTCGGCCACCAAGTTCTCGGGCCTGGTCGACACCCAGGTCGCCGCCCTTTCGACCACCCAGATCAAGGGCGTCACCGCCACCCAGCTTAAGGGTCTGACGACCACCGACATCGGCGAGTTGGCCAACACCCAGGTCCAGGCGCTGACGGTCTCGCAACTGGGCGCCTTGTCCGGCGCCCAGATCTCGACCTTTGACGTCACCCAGGTGGCTTCACTGTCCACCACTCAGATCGGCAGCCTGACGGCGACGCAGCTGAAGGGCTTCACGACCGCGGACATGGGCGAGCTCTCGACCACGCAGGTCGGTGCTCTGTCGGCCGTACAGATCGGCAGCCTGGCCTCGACCCAGGTTTCGGCTCTCGCCGACACCCAGGTCGCGGCGCTGACCGTCACCCAGGTTCGCGGCCTGACGACCGGCCAGGTCAAGGACATGACCAGCACCGACATCGGCAAGCTGCTCGACACTCAGGTCGGCGCCCTGACGGCGGTGCAGGTCGGCGCCCTGACGGCCACCAACCTCTCGACCCTTAACGCCACCCAGACGGCGGCGCTGAGCGCGACGCAGGTCAAGGCCCTGACGACCACCCAGGTGAAGGGCCTGTCCACCGCCGACATCGCCGAGTTGTCCGAAACCCAGGTCGGCGCCATGACGACCGCGCAGGTCGCGGTGCTGGCCAACACCCAGGTCCAGGCGCTGTCGACCACCCAGACTGGCGCGCTGTCGGCCTCTCAGATCGGCGCCCTGACCGCCACCAACATCTCGGCCCTGGCCGACACCCAGATCGCGACCCTCAACGAGACCCAGATCAAGGGCCTGACCGTAGCCCAACTGGCGGGTCTCAGCGCCGCCGACGTCGGCGAATTGGCTGCAACCCAAGTGGCCGCCCTGACGCCGACCCAGGTTTCGGCGCTCAGCGCCACGGGTGTGTCTGCGCTCGACGCGACCCAGACCGCCGCCCTGAGCACCACCCAGATCAAGGCTCTGACGGCGACCCAGCTGAAGGGCCTGACCACTGCTGACATGGGCGAGCTCGACGCCACCCAGGTAGGGGCGCTGACCCCGACCCAGCTGTCCATCCTGTCGACGACCAATATCTCTGCGCTGGACGCCACCCAGACGGCTGCGCTGAGCGCGACGCAGATCAAGGGTCTGACGGCCACCCAGATCAAGGGCCTGAGCGCCGCCGACATGGGCGAGCTCTCGACCACCCAGATCGGCGCCTTGACGGCTGAGCAGCTCAAGGCTGTGTCCGAGACCAATATCTCGGCGCTGGTCGATACCCAGGTCGCCGCCCTGAGCAACACCCAGGTCCAGGCCCTGACCACGACCCAGCTGAAGGGTCTGTCGACCGCCGACATCGGCGAGCTGTCGGCGACCCAGGTCGGCGCCTTGGCCGCGGCTCAGGTCAGCGCCCTGACGGTCACCAACCTGCAGCAACTGTCGACCACCCAGATCGGCGCTCTCAGCGCCACCCAGATCGGCGGCCTGTCGGCGACCAACGTCACCCTGTTGGCCGATACGCAATTCGCCGCTCTCAATGCGACCCAGATCAAGGGCCTGACGGCCGGCCAGGTCGGCGCCCTGACGACCGCCAATATCGGCTACCTCGCCGACACCCAGGTCCAGGCTCTGACCGCGACCCAGATCGGTTCGCTCAGCGCCACCAACGTCTCGGCGCTCGACGCGACCCAGACGGCGGCTCTCAGCGCCACGCAAATCAAGAGTTTGACGGCCAATCAGCTGAAGGGCCTGTCGGCCGCCGACGTGGGGGACCTGCTCGACACCCAGGTCGCGGCCTTGACCGCGGTCCAGATCGGCTCGCTGTCGGCCATGGGCGTCTCGGCCCTGACCCAGACCCAGACCGCGGCGCTGAGCGCGACTCAGATCAAGGGCCTGACCGGCACTCAACTGGCTGGCTTGTCGACCGCCGACATGGGCGAGCTGGTCGACACCCAGATCCAGGCCCTGACCGTGGTCCAGCTGGGCTCGCTGTCGGCGACCAACATCTCGGCCCTGAACGAGACCCAGACCCAGGCGCTGACGGCGACCCAGATCAAGGGTCTGACGACGACGCAGCTGAAGGGTCTGTCGACGACGGACATCGGCGAACTGACCGCCACTCAGATCGGCGCCCTGACCACCTCGCAGACCACGGCGCTGGGCGTCACCAACCTGCAGGCCCTGACGACGACCCAGATCGGCGCCATGAGCGCCGCACAGATCGGCTCTCTGAGCCCGACGGCCTTCTCAGCCCTGGTCGACACCCAGATCGCCGTGTTGAATGATACCCAGATCAAGGGCCTGACCACCTCGCAACTGACGGCCCTGACCGCCGCCGACATCGGCGAATTCGCAGGAACCCAAGTGGCGGCCCTGACCGCGACGCAAGTTTCGGCGCTCAGCGCCACGAGTGTGTCCGCGCTAGACGCCACCCAGACCGCAGCGCTGAGCACCACACAAATCAAGGCCTTGACGACGACCCAGCTGAAGGGTCTGTCGGCCGCCGACGTCAGCGACCTGGCCGATACTCAAGTCGCGGCCCTGACGCCGACCCAGCTTTCCAGTCTGTCCGCGACGGGCGTCTCGGCCCTCGACGCCACCCAGACGGCCGCGCTGAGCGCGACCCAGATCAAGGGTCTGACGACGACGCAGCTCAAGGGGCTGACCACCGCCGACATGGGCGAACTGCTCGACACCCAGATCGCGGCCCTGACCGGCGACCAGGTCAAGGCGCTGTCGGAAACCAACATCTCTGCCCTGAACCAGACCCAGGTTTCCGCCCTGACCGGTACGCAGGTCGCGGCGTTGTCGACGACCCAGCTGAAGGGCCTTTCGACGGCCGACATCGGCGAACTGTCGGCGACCCAGGTCGGCCAACTCGGCGCGGCCCAGATCACCGCCCTGTCGGTTACCAACCTGCAGGCTCTGTCCACCACCCAGATCGGGGGTCTCTCGGCCACCCAGATCGGTTCGCTGTCGGTGACCAATGTCACCCTGCTGGCCGACACCCAGTTTGCCGCCCTGAGCACTACCCAGATCAAGGGCCTGACCACGGCTCAGGTCGGGGGTCTCACCGCCGGCAACATCGGTGATCTGGCCAACACCCAGGTCGGCGCCCTCAGCGTCGCCCAGATCGGCTCCCTGAGCGCGACCAATGTCTCGGCCCTGGACGCCACCCAGACCGCGGCCCTGGACGCCACCCAGATCAAGGGCCTGACGGCTACCCAACTGAAGGGCCTGAACGCCGCCGATATCGGCGATCTGGCCGACACCCAGGTCGCGGCCCTGACGGCCACGCAGCTGGGCGCCCTGTCGGCCACCGGCGTCTCGGCCTTGGCCGACACCCAGATGGCTGTCCTGAACGGCACCCAGATCAAGGGCCTGACGACCACGCAACTGGGCGCCCTGACCAGCGGCGACATCGGCGAACTGGCCGACACCCAGGTGGCTGCGCTGACCACGTCGCAGTTGGCGGCGCTGAGCGCCACCAACATCTCGGCCCTGAACGCGACCCAGGTCGCCGCGATCTCGACGACCCAGATCAAGGCCCTGACCACGACGCAGCTGAAGGGCTTGTCGACCACCGACATCGGCGAGCTTTCGGCGACCCAGGTCGGCGCTCTGACCACGTCGCAGATCACGGCGCTGGACACCACCAACCTGCAGGCCTTGTCGACCACCCAGATCGGCGCCCTCAGCGCGCCTCAGATCAGCGTCCTGACGGCGACCAACATCTCGGCCCTGGCCGGCACCCAGGTCGCCGCGTTGAACGCCACCCAGATCAAGGGCCTGACAGCTTCGCAACTGTCCGGTCTGAGCGCCGCCGACATTGGCGAGCTGGCTGACACGCAGGTCGCAGCCCTGACGCCGACCCAGGTTGCGTCGCTCAGCGCCACCGGTGTGTCCGCGCTGAACGCCACCCAGACCGCTGCCCTGGACGCCACCCAGATCAAGGCGCTGACGGCCACCCAGCTGAAGGGTCTGAACACCGGCGATATCGGCGAACTGGCCTATACCCAGGTCGCGGCTCTCACGCCGACCCAGCTTTCCAGCCTGTCCGCTACCAACATCTCCGCGCTGGATCAGACCCAGATGGCGGCCCTGAGCGCGACGCAGGTCAAGGGCCTGACGGCCACCCAGATCAAGGGTCTGTCAGTCGCCGATATGGCCGAGCTATCGACCACCCAGGTCGGCGCCCTGACGAGCGACCAGCTGAAGGCTCTGTCGGAAACCAACATCTCGGCCTTGGCCGACACCCAAGTCGCGTCCCTGAGCAACACCCAGGTCCAGGCCCTGACCACGACCCAGCTGAAGGGTCTGTCGACCGCCGACATCACCGAGCTGTCGGCCACCCAGGTCGGCGCCTTGGCCTCGGCCCAGGTTGCGGCCCTGTCGATCACCAACCTGCAGCAGCTCTCGGCCACGCAAATCGGCGGCATGAGCGCCTCGCAGATCGGCGCCCTGGCGGCGACCAGCATCACCCAGCTGGCTGACACGCAACTGGCGGCGCTGAGCACCACCCAGATCAAGGGTCTGACCGCTGGTCAGCTCTCCAACCTGACGGCCGGAAACATCGGCGATCTGGCCGACACCCAGGTCCAGGCGCTCACCGCCACCCAGATCGGCGCCCTCAGCGCCACCGGCGTCTCGGCGCTCGACCAGACCCAGATGACCACGCTGAACGCGACCCAGATCAAGGGGCTGACGGCGACCCAGCTGAAGGGTCTGAGCACCGCAGACATCGGCGAACTGGCCGACACCCAGGTCCAGGCCCTGACGGTCGTCCAGATGAGCGCTCTGACGGCGACCAGCATCTCGGCGCTGAACGAAACCCAGACGGCGGCTCTGTCGACGACCCAGATCAAGGGCCTGACGGCGACCCAGCTGAAGGGCCTGTCGACCACCGACATGGCCGAACTGACGACCACCCAGGTGGCCGCGATGAGCGCCGATCAACTGAAGGCGCTGTCGGAGACCAATGTCTCGGCGCTGAGCGCGACCCAGGTCGGCGCCCTGGTCAACACCCAGATCCAGGCGCTGAGCACCACCCAGCTGAAGGGCCTGTCGGTCTCCGACATCGCCGAGCTTTCGGCCACCCAGGTCGGCGCCCTGAGCGCCGCTCAGGTCGGCGCCCTGTCGGTTACCAACCTGCAGGCTCTGTCCACCACCCAGATCGGCGGTCTCTCGGCCACCCAGATCGGTTCGCTGTCGGTGACCAATGTCACCCTGCTGGCCGACACCCAGTTTGCCGCCCTGAGCACTACCCAGATCAAGGGCCTGACCACGGCTCAGGTCGGGGGTCTCACCGCCGGCAACATCGGTGATCTGGCCAACACCCAGGTCGGCGCCCTCAGCGTCGCCCAGATCGGCTCGCTGAGCGCGACCAATGTCTCGGCCCTGGACGCCACCCAGACTGCGGCCCTGAGCGCCACCCAGATCAAGGGCCTGACGGCTACCCAACTGAAGGGCCTGAACGCCGCCGATATCGGCGATCTGGCCGACACCCAGGTCGCGGCCCTGACGGCCACGCAGCTGGGCGCCCTGTCGGCCACCGGCGTCTCGGCCTTGGCCGACACCCAGATGGCCGTCCTGAACGGCACCCAGATCAAGGGCCTGACGACCACGCAACTGGGCGCCCTGACCAGCGGCGACATCGGCGAACTGGCCGACACCCAGGTGGCCGCCCTGACCACCTCGCAGTTGGCGGCGCTGAGCGCCACCAACATCTCGGCCCTGAACGCGACCCAGGTCGCCGCCATCTCGACGACCCAGATCAAGGCCCTGACCACGACGCAGCTGAAGGGCCTGTCGACCACCGACATCGGCGAGCTTTCGGCTACCCAGGTCGGCGCTCTGACCACGTCGCAGATCACGGCGTTGGACACCACCAACCTGCAGGCCTTGTCGACCACCCAGATCGGCGCCCTCAGCGCGCCTCAGATCAGCGTCCTGACGGCGACCAACATCTCGGCCCTGGCCGACACCCAGGTCGCTGCGCTGAACGCCACCCAGATCAAGGGCCTGACAGCTTCGCAACTGTCCGGCCTGAAGGTCGCAGACATTGGCGAGCTGGCCGACACCCAGATCGCGGCCCTGACGCCGACCCAGCTGACCAGTCTGTCCGCGACCAATATCTCGGCGCTTGACGACACCCAGGTGGCGGCCCTGTCCACGACCCAGATCAAGGGTCTGACGACGACCCAGCTGAAGGGTCTGAACACCGCCGACATGGCGCAGTTCTCCGAGACCCAGGTCGGCGCCCTGACGGCCGATCAACTGAAGGCCCTGTCCGAGACCAACATCTCGGCCCTGGCCGACACCCAGGTCGCGGCCTTGAGCAACACTCAGGTCCAGGCTTTGACGACCACCCAGTTGAAGAGCCTGTCGACCGTTGACATTGGCGAGCTGTCGGCGACCCAGGTCGGGGCCCTGACAGCCGCCCAGGTCGGCGCCCTGACCGGCACCAATGTTCAGCAACTGTCGATCACCCAGGTCGAAGCGCTGAGCGCGACCCAGATCGCGGGCCTGACAACGACCAGCGTCAAGTCGCTGCTGGACACCCAGATCGACGCGCTCAACGCCACTCAGATCAAGGGTCTGACGGCCGCCCAGGTCGGATCCCTAACGGCGGGTCAGACCGCTGGCCTGGCGACCACCCAGGTCGCGGCCCTGGCCACGACCCAGGTCGCGGCGCTGGGAACCAACATCCGGACCCTTGACGCCACCCAGTTCGGGGCGCTGGCGGACACCCAGATCAAGGCCATCACCACGACCCAACTGACGGCGATGGACGATCAGGACATCGGGTCGGACTTCACCACCACCCAGATCGCCGCCCTGTCGGCGGCCCAGGTGGGGGCCTTCAGCCCGAGCATGCTGTTTGGCATGAAGGACACCCAGGTTGCGGCGCTCAGCACGACCCAGGTCAAGGGTCTGACGACGTCGCAAGTGACGGCCCTGAACACGACCCAGGCCGGCGCTCTGGCCGACACCCAACTGGCCGCGCTCAGCATCCTGCAACTGGCCGCTCTGAACACGACCAACCTGTCGGCGCTGAACGAAACCCAGGTGGCGGGCATCTCGGCGACCCAGATCAAGGGCCTGACCAACACCCAGCTGAAGGGTCTGTCGACCACCGACATCACCGAGCTTTCGGCGACCCAGGTCGGCGCCCTGACGACCGGCCAGATCACGGCCTTCGCCGCGACCGCCCTGCAGGCGCTGTCGACCACCCAGGTCGCCGCGCTCAGCACGTCGCAACTCGGCGCGCTGACGGCGACCAGCATCTCGGCCCTGGCCGGGACCCAGGTCGCGGCGCTGAGCACCACCCAGGTCAAGGGCCTGACGACCTCACAACTGGCTGGTCTGTCGGCGGCGGACGTGGGCGAATTGCTCGACACGCAGATCGGCGCGCTGAGCACGACCCAACTGGCCGCGCTTAGCGCCACCGGCATCTCGGCGCTCAACGAGACCCAGACGGCGGCGCTCAGCACCACCCAGGTCAAGGGTCTGACGACGAGCCAGATCAAGGGTCTGTCGAGCACCGACATCGGCGAGCTGTTCGACACCCAGATCGCGGCCCTGACCACCAGTCAGGTCGCGGCCCTGTCGAACACCGTCATCGGCGGCCTGACCGCAACCCAGGTCGGATCGCTGCAGGGCACCCAGCTGGCCAGCCTGACGACAACCCAGCTGGACAACCTGACCACCACCAGCATCTCGGCCCTGACCACTACCCAGGCCGCGGCTCTGACGACCACCCAGGTGCAGAGCCTGTCTGATCCGCAGATCGTCGCCTATCTGGGCGTGAGCTAAGACCCTTTCGTTCGCCGGCGTCGCAAGACGTCGGCGGCCAGATGGGGGCGACGGGCCGGGCTGCGATTGGTGACACTGGCCCAACGTGCGAACATCTGACGAGACGAGTCGGGCGCGCTCCGGCCCGAACCGCGCGCCGAGATGACCATGGTTGAATCCGACGACCTCGCCTTGCTTCAAACGATCACGACACCAGGGCTGCTGCTCGGCGACATGATCAATATCGCCGGCCGCTATACCGACGCCGGACAGCTCGCGATGGCCGAGCAGGTCTACAAGATCTGGATCCAGTTCAACCCGGATCACCCACAGCTCTTCATCGCGCTGTTCAACTGCGCGACCCTGCAGTCAGGAATTGGCGGGGCCGAGGCGGCGATGGCCAATCTGGAACGGGCGATCGCCCTCAATCCCGATTTTCTGCCCGCCTATATCAATCTGGGCGGACTGCAGGAGCGGGCAGGGAGCCTGGAGGTGGCGATCACCACCTGGAACGCCGCCGCCACGCGGCCGCTGGCCGTCACTGGCTCCAACGCCCACTACGTGTTTTCCGCCTACAAGCAGATGGCCCGCGCGCTGCTGGAAGCCCAGCAGGCCGGGCGCGCCGAGACTGCCCTGTGGCGCTGCGCCGACCTGGATCCCACCCAGCTGGACACCGTTGGCCAGCTGGTCGCCGCGCGGCTGGGGCAGTGCAAATGGCCGCCGCTGGAGCCGTGGGAGCGCGTCGACCGGCGCGCCTTGCTCAAGGGGATCAACCCGCTGTCAGTGGCCGCCTATTCCGACGATCCGCTCCTGCAGCTGGGCGCCGCCGCCGCCTTCACCGAGCGAGACGGCAGCTGCCCCCCCGAGGCCATTGTCGCCGAGCGGCGCGATGCGCCTATCGACCTGACCGGCCGTCGCCTGCGGGTGGGCTATGTGTCGTCCGACCTGCGCGACCATGCCGTCGGCTATCTAATGGCCGAGCTGTTCGAGCTGCACGACCGCGAGAAGGTCGAGGTCTTCGCCTATTATTGCGGTCCGCCGGCCACCGACGCCCTCAACGCCCGCACCCGGGCGACGGTCGAGCACTATGCCGACATTCGCGGCATGACCGACGACCAGGCGGCCCGTCTGATCGCCGACGACCAGATCGACATCCTGATCGACGTCAACGGCCACACGCGCGACTCGCGCACCCCGGTCTTCGCGCGCCGTCCGGCCCCGATCCTGGTCAACTGGCTGGGCTATCCCGGCACCATGGGCAGCCCGTTCCACCACTATATCGTCGGCGATCCGTGGATCACGCCGCCGGAGCTGGAGCAGTACTATTCCGAGGCCGTGCGGCGGATACCCTGCTATCAACCCAACGACCGCAAGCGGATCGTGGCCCAGGCCCGGCCAAGCCGCACCGACGCAGGCCTGCCGGAAGACGCCTTCGTCTTCTGCTGCTTCAATGGCCCGCAGAAGATCACGCCCTTCACCTTCGGGCGCTGGATGGAAATCTTGAAGCGCACGCCAGGCAGCGTGCTGTGGCTGCTGGACAGCAATCCCGAGACCAATGCCCGCCTGCGTGAGCAGGCTCGCCTGCGCGGCGTCGAGAGCGAGCGACTGTTCTTTGCGCCCAAGCAGCCCAACCCGATGCACATGGCCCGCTATCCGCTGGCCGACCTGTTTCTGGACACAGCGCCCTACGGCGCCCACACCACGGCGTCCGACGCCCTGTGGATGGCCGTGCCGGTGCTCACCCTGTCAGGGCGGGGCTTCGCCTCGCGGGTCTGCGGCAGCCTGGTGCGTTCGGCGGGACTGCCTGAACTGGTCTGCGCGACCGCCGAGGAATATGTAGAACGTGCTGTGGCTTTTGGGGCCGATCGCGAGGCGACACGGGCTCTCCACGACCGGCTGGAGGCCAATCGATCGACCTGCGTGCTGTTCGACATGGACCTGCTCGTGCGCAGCGTCGAGGACCTGTTCCAGGAGATGGCCGCCGACTATCAGGCGGGCCAGCGTCCCAAGCCGAACACCGCCAATCTCGACGCCTATCTGGAGATCGGCATCGAGTTGGACCGCGACGACCGCGAGATGCTGACGGAGGAGAATTTCGACAGCCTCTACAAGGGCGCTCTGACCCGCCGCCATCAGGCGCGTCCGCTGCGCCCGGACGGGCGGTTCTGGACTGATGAAGATGTGGCCGCGGCCGAGCGCCAATGAGGGGCGGCAGGCAGGATGAGGTGCTGGCCCTGGCCGAGCGCCTGTTCACCGAGGACCGTCCTGAGGACGCCCTGGTGCTGTTCGAACATCTGCTGGGCGGCTCGCACGACTATGCCGCCTGGATCGGGGTGTCGCGCAGCCATCTGGCGGGCGGGCGGGTGCTCGAGGCGTTGCGGGCTCTGGTGAAAGCCAAGGCCCTGACACCGGACATCCACGCTCTGTGGCCCTTGATCCAGCAGCAGACCGCGCTGGGCTCAGAGGCCTTCAATCGGCATCTGAACGGCGGAGACGTGGCCCAGGCCGAGCTCTATGCCTCGGTGATGGCCGAGCTGATGCCCGGCGGCGCCCAGATGGTCGCGGCGGCCATGGGCTGCAACCAGGCTCTGGGGCGCATGGATGTGGCCCTGGACTTCGCGCGGCGACTGATCGTTCTGGAGCCGGGCCATGTGGGGGCGCTGACGCTGCTGGCAGACGAGGCTCGCGCTAGCGGCGACCACGCGACCGAGATCCGCCACCGAGCGGTCCTGGCGGTGTCGCCCGACGAGGACATTCACCCTCTGGTGCGCCTGCGCGACTTCCACGAGGCGATGAGCCTGCTGCTTTGCCGGCCGCTGACGGACAACGACATCGGCCTGCTGACCCATCTGGCGGCCGAGATCCCCAATGCAGCCATGGGCGACCTGCTGGCCGATCCCGAATGGGCCGACTGGGTGCACCACTATCGCGCCTTGCTCGGGTCGCTCGATATCGGCTCGATCACCAGCCTGACGCCCGCGCCGCCGGCCGATCCGCCGGCCCGCTATCTGACCGCGACGGGCGAACCGTTGGATGCCGCGGGTCTGAAGGCCCTGGCCGACCGTCTGGACGTGCAGGCGGTGTTCTTCGCCGCCGCCGACGAGAAATATGTCGATCAGTACGGCCGCTGGTACGGCCTGTCGGTTCTCCGCCACAGCGACGTCTCAAGCCTGGTCGTGATCCACGTGATCGGCGGAGCCGGGCGTCTGGCCGAGGCAGTGAAGGTGGTGGGCGTGAAGGACGAGCGCCTGGTCTTCGTCGGCGATGATTTCGACGCCTCGGCCGTCGCCACCCGCTGCTACGACGCGCCGCCCAAGGGGCTGATCGCCCTGCCTGTGGCCCATTTCCAGTCGGTGCGTTTCCAGCGGTTAGGCGGACTGCTGGAGACCCTGGCGCGGCCGATCTTCGTCTCGGATATCGACCTGCTGCTGCAGCGCGGGGTCAGCGACCTTTTGGAGGAGTGGGCCAAGGCCGACGTCGTCTTCAACGAGAACTGGAAGAACCTGGCCGCCGGTTCGCGGATCACCGCCAACCTGCTGCTGGTCAACCCCACGCCGAACGCCGCGCGGTTGTTCAGCTATCTGCGAGCCTATCTGGACGACCGCCTCGACCGCGAGGTCGTCACCCGCTGGATCGACCAGGTCGCCCTGCTGCTGGGCCGACATCACCTGACGCGGCATGCTCCGGACACGGTGCTGGGCTGTTTCGACACCACCAAGGACATCAACAACATCATGTTCGAGAGCTATCAAGAGCACCCGTTCCGCTTCCTGTCGTTGTACCACGGCTTCGACACGTCGAGCCTGGAGAACGATCCTCGGGTGCTGGGCGCCGAACCGGACTGACCGTCATCGCCCCGGATGGCGATTGATTGATACTATAAATGTGCTCATAAGAGCGCCCTGCGCTTCGCAGCGGCGACTTTGGAGCACGAGCATGACCCGTCCTTTCGGCGCGAGCCTTTTGGCCTGCGCGGCGCTGTTGGCCAGCCAGGCGCGCGCCGAGCAACCGCCGTCCTATCTGGGCGTCGACATCTCCTACGCCAACGAGATGGACGACTGCGGCGCTGTCTATCGCTCGGGCGGGCAGCGGGTGGACCAGTACGCCTTCTTCAAGTCGGCGGGCGCCAACGTGGCGCGGATCCGGATCTGGAACGACCCCGACTGGACGCCCTATTCCAACCTTGCGGACGTCAAGAAAAGTATCGCGCGGGCTCGCGCCGCCGGCCTGCAGGTGCTGCTGGATTTCCACTACTCGGACGACTGGGCCGACGGCGACAAACAGCTTGCGCCCAAGGCCTGGGAGAAGCTCTCCGCCCCCGACCAGGCCAAGGCGCTGTACGCCTTCACCCACGACACCCTGACGACCCTTGACCGCGAGGGACTGATGCCCGAGCTCGTCCAGGTCGGCAACGAGACCAATGGCGAGATCGTCTCCAGTCTGGCCCGCGCCAAGGACCCGATCGACTGGACCCGCAACGCCCTGCTGTTCAACGCCGGCATCAAGGCGGTGCGCGACGCCGGGGCGACCTCGAAGGTCAAGCCACGGATAATGCTGCACATTGCCCAACCCGAGAACGTCGAGCCGTGGTTCGCGGCGGCCGCGAAGGCCGGGGTGACCGACTTCGATCTGGTCGGGATCAGCTATTACAGCAAATGGTCCAAGCGCACGATGGCGCAGTTGGGGCAGACCATGAACCGGATGCGCCACCTCTATCCGGCCGACGTCGTGGTGGTCGAGACGGCCTATCCGTTCACCAACGAGGGCGCCGATTCCTCACCCAATCTGCTGGGCCAGGACTCGTTGATCGCCGGCTATCCGGCCACGCCTGCGGGGCAGAAGAAGTACCTCACCGACCTCACCCAACTGACCTTCGCCAATGGCGGGGTCGGGGTCGTCTATTGGGAACCGTCCTGGGTTTCAACCAAGTGCAAGACCCGCTGGGGTACCGGCTCGAACTGGGAGAACGCCGCCCTGTTCGACTTCAAGGGCGAAGCCGTCGAAGGCGTCGAATGGCTGAAGACGCCTTACGTCCACCCCGTCGATGTGACCTTCCGCGCGCCTGCAGGCGCCGAGACAGAGCGCTTCATCGACGGCGATTTCCTGGGCGGCGCGGGACCTCGGCCCATGATCCGCGAGGGCGGGTTCTGGATCTACAGGACGCGGCTGATGCCGGGCGCTGCGGTTACCGTGGCGACCGCAGCGCAGGGTGACGCCGTCGCCGACGCTCAGGCCCTGACGGCGGACGTAGGGCAGAGCGCAACGGTGATCCCGGTGTCATGACGTACTGAAGCTTGTCAGATGTGATTGATATGATAAATAGCTCTGCCGGTCTGGTTCGAGCCTGAACCGGCAGCGTCCGTAGAGGCGCGGCATAAATTTCGGCGCATTTGTCCGCGCCTGACTGATCCAGCGGGTGCCCGCGCTGGCCATCATCGACGCCACAAATGCCGCTGCGTCCAACGAGACGCGCGCGTTCGACACATTGGGGGAAACCATGACTCGCCACGCCATCCTGCTCGCCGCCGCAAGCGGCCTGACGCTCGCCGCTGCGACGGGCGCCTATGCCCAGGCCACCGACACCGCTCAGGTCGAGGAAGTCGTCGTCACCGGCGCCCGCAAGAGCCTGCGCGACGCCCTGGCCGTGAAGCAGGGCTCAGACAAGGTGGTCGAGGCCATTTCCGCCAAGGACATCGGCGTGCTGCCCGATGTCACCATCGCTGAATCCATCGCTCGCTTGCCGGGCGTCAACGCCACCCGCGACCGGGGCAATGACAGCCAGGCCGTTGTGCGGGGCCTGGGCGCCCGCCTGGTGCTGGGCACCATCAACAACCGCGAAGTCGCCTCCAGCGAGCCCGACCGCAATGTGCGCTGGGAGATCTATCCGTCGGAAGTCGTTACCGGCGTGCAGGTCTACAAGTCGCAGTCGGCCGACCTGATCGCCGGCGGCGTGGCTGCGACGATCAACATCTCGACCCTGGATCCGCTCGACTATACCGGCCCAAGCGTCGTCAGCCGCGCTGGCCCCGTCTATTACAGCGGCGGCAAGGACGTCCCGAACTACGACCGCGTCGGCTATCGAGCCAGCGGCTCGTTCGTGCACAAGTTCAACGACGATCTGGCCATCGTGCTGGGCCTGACTGGTCAGCGGCAGAAGAACGGTTATCCGTCGCTCACGGGCTGGGGCTACAACGACCATCAGGCCCGCCCGCCAGCGGGCGCCAGCGACTTTACCGGCGACCTCAATGGCGACGGCAAGCTGGACGCTACGCCTTGGGGCGCGCAGCTGTCGGTCAGCCGCATCGACCAGAAGCGCACCGGCGTTTCCACTGGCCTGCAATGGAAGCCCACTGACGCCTTCCAGCTGAAGGGCGACGTCCTTTATTCGAAGATCAAGATCGACGAACTTCAGGACCAGACCGTCTGGGGCCGCAACAACTGGGGCAACTGGAACAACGGCAATGCCGGCGACTACAACGCGCCCGGTTCGTCCTACACCATCGTCGACGGCTCGGTGGTCGCGGCGACCTTGCCCTTCAGCTCAGTCACCACGGTGCTGTCGCACTATACCGAGGACAAGGAACTGCTGGTCGGCGGCCTGAACGGCAAATGGACGGCCGGCATGTGGACCGTCGCGGGCGACGCCTCCTATTCAAAGGCCGAGCGCGAAAACACCTGGAAGGCTGTCCGCACCGAGGCCTATCCGACCTCGACCAGCTTCGACACCCGCGCCGGCAAGACCCCGACCATCGTCACCAGCCAGGCGTCCAGCACTTTGCCGCAGTTCGCCAACCAGTGGGGCTCGCATGATGGTCCCGAGCATCTGACCGACGAACTGAAGGCCGCCGCCTTTGATGTCACCCGCGACCTGGGCGAAGGCGCGATCAAGAGCCTGCAGTTCGGCGGCCGCATGTCGGACCGCACCAAGGACCACGACCGCTTCAGCTTCTCGCCCGCTCCGAGCGGCGCCACCGTGCCGGCCAATCTGTTTACCAGCTACACGGTGTCCAGCGTCAATGTTCCGGCGGTCCTGACCGGCAATTTCGACGCCATCGCGGCCGTGGCCTATGGTGCTGGCGCCTTCAATCTGTCCAACGCCACCGAGGACCTGGCCCAGCGCTGGAGCGTCAACGAGAAGGTCACCGAAGGCTACGGCATGGCCAACTTTGGCGCCGATGGCTTTGGCGGCTCGTGGATGAGCGGCAATGTCGGCGTGCGCGTGGTCCACACCAAGACCAGCAGCGACGGCTATCAGCAGGCCACCGGCTCCAGCCCCCTGACAGCGGTGACGGTCGATCACGACTACACCGACATCCTGCCCAGCGCGAACCTGAAGCTGGACTTCCAGGAAGGCCGCGTCCTGCGTCTGGGCCTGGCCAAGGTAGTGGCCCGTCCGCCGCTGGACGAACTGCGCGCCAGTCGCACCCTGACCAGTTGGGCGCCCTTCACGGGCAGCGCCGGCAACCCCAAGCTCGACCCGTTCAAGGCCTTGCAGTTCGACGCCTCGGCCGAGTGGTACTTCCGTCCCGAAGGCCTGATCGCCGCGTCCTACTATTACAAGGACGTCGACTCCTACATCGGCTGGAAGCAGACTCCGGTGACCTTTGCCGGCACCACCTACGCCGTCTCCAGCCCGACCAATGGCGGCTCCGGCCACATCCAAGGCGTCGAACTGGCCTTCCAGACGCCGTTCTTCTTCGCGCCCGGGCTCCTGAGCAATTTCGGGATCTATTCGAACTACGCCTATGTCGACTCCAACCTGAAGGAGTTCTCGCCGGTCAATAATCCGCTCGACATGACGGGCCTGGCCAAGCACACGGCGACGGTCGATCTCTGGTACGCCAACGGTCCGGTCGAGGCCCGCCTGGGCTACAAGTACCACAGCCCGATGACCGTGATTTACGGCTGGAGCGGCGCGGACCTGCAGACCCTGAAGACCGAGAAGACCCTCGACTTCAGCTCGTCCTGGCAGATCAACGAGACCATCGGCGTGCGCTTCCAGGTCAACAACCTGACTAACGAGGCGCTGCGGATGTACCGGGACAACAAGCCCGACCGCATTGGCCGCTACGACGTCTATGGGCGCCGGTATCTGTTTGACGTGACGGTGAAGTTCTAGGGCTCGGCCCTCCCGACGATCCTTGCGCAGGGGAGGAGGGCCGCCGGCTTCCTCCCCCTTTTTCTGATTCCGTGAGAGGCTCCCCGATGGCCCAGATCAACCGACGCCAGGCCCTGGCCGCCACGGCGGGCGCCGCCGCCTTCGCCAACGCCTCCACGGCCCTGGCCCATGTCGCGCCGGTCGCAGCCGTCGATCCCGGCCCGCGCGAGCGGACGTCGCTGGACTTCGACTGGCGGTTCAAGCTGGGCCACGCCCAGGATCCAGCCCGCGACTTTGGCTTCGGAGCCAACCAGCGCACCTTTGCCAAGGCGGGTGCGTCGCACGCCAACTGGCGCGTCGCCGACGTCGCCCAGGCCGAGTTCGACGCCAGCGCCTGGGCGCCGGTGACCTTGCCGCACGACTGGGCCGTCGAGCTGCCGTTCGTTCCGAACCCGGGCTACAAGCCCTCGGGCAAGCCCGACGACGAGGACCTGCGCGCCGCCCATGGCTACAAGCCGCTGGGTCGCGAGTTTCCCGAAACCAGCATCGGCTGGTACCGCAGGACCTTCGCCCTGCCGGCCGGCGACGCGGGCAAGCGCCTGTCCATCGAGTTCGACGGCGCCTTCCGCGACGCGCTGGTGATGGTTAATGGCTACATCCTCGAGCGCGAGGACAGCGGCTACTCGCCCTTCCGTGTGGACATCACCGACATCGCCAATGTCGGCGGCGACAACATCCTGACGGTTCGCGTCGACGCCAGCCTCGGCGAGGGCTGGTTCTATGAAGGCGCGGGCCTTTATCGCCATGTCTGGCTGGTAAAGACCGCGCCGGTCCACGTGCCCCAATGGGGCGTCTTCGTCCGCCCCCGCGTCGACGGGACGCTTCAGATCGACACCGACCTCGTCAATGAGGGCGCCGCCGCGGCGGCGTTCGAGGTCTCGCACGTGGTGCTGGGCGCATCGGGCAAGCCGGCCCTGGCCGTCGCCCCTGCCAGCGGTCGCCTACCGGCCTGGGAGCGTCAAAGCCTGTCCCAGATCGTGCAACTGGCCAATCCCGTTTTGTGGTCACTGGAGAACCCGCACCTCTACAGGCTGGTGACCGAGACCAAGGTCGGCGGCGTTGTTGCAGACAGGTTCGTCACCCGCTTCGGCTTCCGCTCGGTTCGGTTCGACGCCGACAGGGGCTTCTTCCTCAACGACAAGCCGGTGAAGTTGAAGGGGGCCTGCAACCACCAGGACCACGCCGGCGTCGGCGCCGCGATCCCTGACGCCTTGCAGGTCTGGCGGCTGGAGCAGCTGAAGTCGATGGGCTGCAACGCCTATCGCGCCTCGCACAATCCGCCGACGCCGGAACTGCTCGAGGCCTGCGACCGCCTCGGGATTCTGGTGATCGACGAGGTACGCCGCATGTCTAGCGACCCGACCTCGTTGGACGAGATGGACCGCCTGGTGCGGCGCGACCGTAACCACCCTTCTGTCATCCTCTGGTCCATCGGCAACGAGGAGCCGCAGCAGGGCACGGCGCGCGGCGCCAAGGTGGCCCACACCATGAAGCGGCTGGTCAATCGCCTGGACCCGACGCGCGGCGTCACCGCCGCCATGGACTCCGGCTTCGGCGAAGGCATCACCGAGACGCTAGACGTCATCGGCTTCAACTATCGCCACGAGAAGATGGACGACTTCCATGTCCGCTTTCCGAAGATGCCGATCATCGGCAGCGAGAGCGGCAGCGTGGTGACCACGCGCGGCGAGTATGTTCGCGACGAGGCCAAGGGCTACGTTCCGGCCTACGACACCGACCATCCGTGGTGGGCGACCACGGCCGAGAAATGGTGGAGCCACGCAGCCGACCGTCCGTGGATGGCCGGCGGCTTCATCTGGACGGGTTTCGATTATCGCGGCGAGCCGACGCCGTTCAATCGCTGGCCCAGCATCAGCTCGCACTTCGGGGCGCTGGATACCTGCGGCTTCCCGAAGGACAACTATTTCTACTACCGCGCCTGGTGGCGGCCCGAACCGCTGCTGCACCTGTTGCCGCACTGGAACTGGGAAGGCCGCGAGGGCCAACCGGTCTCGGTCTGGGCGCACAGCAATTGCGACAGGGTAGAGCTGTTTCTGAACGGCAAGAGCCAGGGCATGCGCGAGGTGGTCCGCAAACGCCACGTCGAATGGTCGGTCCCCTACGCTCCCGGCGTGATCGAGACGCATGGCTATACGGGTGGCAAGCTGGTTCTGAGGGCGCGTCGCGAGACGGCGGGGCCTGCGGCGGCGTTGCGGTTGACGGCGGATCGCTCGCGCCCTGAAGGCCGACGGTCAGGACGTTGCGGTGTTGAAGGTCGAAGTCCTGGACGCCAGGGGCCGGCCCTTACCGAGAGCGGACGATCTGGTCATGTTCGAGGTGTCAGGCGCGGCCGACGTGATTGGGGTCGGCAACGGCAACCCGACCAGCCACGAGCCAGACGTAGCCAGCCAACGCAAGACGTACAATGGACTGTGCCAGGCCATCGTACGGACACGGCGCGGCAAGGCGGGCGAGGTGCGGGTGACGGTGTCGGCGGAGGGGTTGAAGGCGTCGTCCTTGGTGCTCAAGGCGGAAGCCTGACTCCTTGGCCCGCTCTCCCCGGCGAATGCCGGGGTCCAGATCGAACCCTGTGAGATCGGTGTTCTTGGCTATGCCCAAGGCGCATCATCCCCAAACGCTCAGACTGAATCTGGGCCCCAGCCTTCGCCGGGGAGAGCGGATTTATTGGGACTGTGAAGGTGCGAACTCCACCCGGGCCGTCATCGCCAGATACCCCTCGACCGACCGCGCCCAGAGTTCCACCCCGTCATCCACCAGCTTGCCGCAAGCCTCGAACGGCGCACCGTCGAACAGCGGGCGCACGGCGCGGAACGAGAAGCTTGTGACCAAGCGACCCGGCGGCATGGCCTCCAGCAGGTTCAGCGCAATCAGCGGGCCATGCACCACCAGTCCGGGGTAGCCCTCGACCTCCATTGCATAGGCGCGGTCGTAATGGATGCGGTGCGCGTTGAACGTCGCCGCCGAGAACCGCATCAGCAGGGTTACGTCGGGCGTGATCGCCACGCGCCAGTCAGCGTCATCCGGCGCGGCGACGGGGGAAGGCGCGGCCTCTCCGGGCGCGGGAGGCTGGCGATATACGATGGTCTGGGTCTCGGCCCGGCACAGCGCGCCACCTTGCGAGATCCGTCGCTCGACCTCGACGAAGGTCAACGGCCCGCTCTTGCCGGCCTTTTCCGAAATCGAGGCGATACGCTCGATCCACTCTGTTTCGAGGCCGGCCAACAGCGGGGCCTCGAACCGCATCTCGGCCGCCGCAAACATCCGCCTCGGCGCCTCGATGGGCGGCATGAACCCGCCGCGCAGGGGGTGGCCGTCGGGGCCGATCTCCGACTGCCGAGGGGTCTCGACGGCGCAGGCCCAGTGCCAGGCTGGAGGGACCTCTAAGGGCGTCGCCGACCGGTCCAGCACGGCGGCCAGACGCGCCAGGTCGCCCGGCGCCAGCACTTCGACTCTGCGGCGCTCCCGACCGATCCAGTCCTCCATCCGGGCCATCAGTACGACCTCGGCAGGCCCAGGACGTGCTCGGCGACATAGGCCAGGATCATGTTGGTGGAGATCGGCGCCACCTGGTAGAGCCGCGTCTCGCGGAACTTGCGTTCGACGTCGTATTCCTCGGCGAAGCCAAATCCGCCGTGGGTCTGCAGGCACATGTCGGCGGCGACCCAGCTGGCCTCCGAGGCGAGAAGTTTGGCGATATTGGCGTGCTCGCCGCAGGGCAGGCCCGCCTCATAGCGGGCGGCGGCGTCATAGACCGTTAGGCGGGCGGCGTGGGCCTGGGCGTAGGCGCGGGCGATGGGGAACTGGACGCCCTGGTTCTGGCCGATGGGGCGGTTGAAGACCCGGCGCTCGTTGGCGTAGTCGCGGGCCTTGCCGATCAGCCAGGCGCTGTCGCCCAGGCACTCGGCGGCGATCAGGATGCGCTCGGCGTTCATGCCGTCGAGGATATATTTGAAGCCCTTGCCCTCCTCGCCAATCAGGCTGTCGGCGGGGATCACCAGATTGTCGAAGAAGACCTCGGTCGTGGCGTGGTTCAGCATAGTGGCGATGGGCTTGATCGTCAGGCCACGCCCCTTGGCTTCCCGCATGTCGACCAGGAACACCGACAGGCCTTCGCTCTTCTTTTTCACCTGATCTTTGGGCGTGGTGCGGGCCAGCAGCACCATCAGGTCGGAATGCTCGGCGCGGCTGGTCCACACCTTCTGGCCGTTGACGACATAGGTCTCGCCATCGCGCCGGGCGAAGGTGCTGATCGAGGTGGTGTCAGTTCCAGCCGTCGGCTCGGTGACCCCGAACGCCTGCAGCCGGATCGAGCCGTCGGCCACGGCGGGCAGCCATTTGGCCTTCTGCTCGGTCGAGCCGTGCCGCAGCACCGTGCCCATCGTGTACATCTGGGCGTGCAGGGCCGCAGCGTTGCCGCCGCTGGCGTGGACCTCTTCCAGGATGGCCGCCGCCGCCGTCAGGCCAAGCCCGCTGCCGCCATATTCCTCGGGGATCAGCACGCCCAGTAACCCAGCCCTGGTCATCGCCTGGACGAAGTCGGTGGGATAGGCCTTCTCGCGGTCGAGACCTCGCCAGTAGGTGGGCGGAAAGTCGCGGCAGAGCGCGCGCACCGTGTCGCGCAGGGCTTCCAGAAGCTGAGGGTCGGTCGCTGTCGCAGCGGGAATGGAGCTCATCCTGAGGCCTTGGGCGAATCCATCGCGGATCGGATCGAACGCGCGTTTCGAGCCAAGCTTAGCGGCATTGTGCCAGACCGCGAGAGCCTTGAGATCGGACAGCGGCCGCGCGGCCTTTTCATCCTCGTTCAGAGGGTGTCGTCGCATCTGACCCTTGGAGCCCAGCCCTTGCCGTGCCAGCCTTGGCGTCGGGGAAGGGGCATGTGAATGACTGCAGGCGACGGGACCGTCGAACGGTTCTCCATTTCGCGATTTGCGCGGCTGGGCGCGCGACCTGAAGCTTCTCTCGCCGGGGCTCCAGGCGACCATGGCCGCCACCCTGATGCTGGCCGGGTTGACGCCCTTGGCCGTCGTGCTGGCTCTTTATCTACCGGTGCTGGAGACGCGTCTGCAGCACGGCGTGCTCAAGGAGCACGAGCAACTGGCCATAGAGGTCGGAGCGGTGCTGAACCGCAACCTGTTCGAGCGGAACGGCGACGTGCAGGCCTTTGCGCTCAATCCATCGACGCGAGACCCGACGGCCTGGCGCAGGCCCGGCGCGGGACCGCTGGTCGAGGCGATGAACGGCTATGTCCGCCTCTACGGCATGTAACGGCTGACCCTGCTGGTCTCGCCTCAAGGCGAGGTGCTGGCGGCCAACAGCATCGATGCGGACGGCCATCGGCTGGACACTGCCCCGTTCTATGCCCGCTCGGTCGCCAGAGAGGCCTGGTTTGTTCAGCTGCCCTATTGGGCCGCGGACGCCCGGTCCGTGGTGGAGGTGTCGCCGGCTCAGAAGACCGCCCTGGTGGGCCAGCTTTATCGTGACCAGGGCCATGTCGTGCCGTTCTCGGCGCCGGTCTATGGGGAAGACGGCCGGATCGCGTTGATCGACCATGTCCTGGGCGATGGAGCCGACCTTGGAAAAGTCGAAGAAATTCAGCCAGACCGCGACGCCAGCGCCTTCAGCCCTCCAGCCAGCGATTTCAGGTTGTCGATGCGGACGGAACCCTGATCCACGATTCCCCGCCGACTGCGCCCTTTCGCGTCGAGCCCCAGGTGCTGGATCTGCTGGCGGGACGGGCGCCCGGTGCGGCGGCTGTGTCGGGGATCTGGAATGGCGAGGTCGTGGCCGCCGCGCCGACGCCGACGAAGTTCGGCGTGCATCTATGTCCCAAGGCGGCCCTGGCCCTCTCCACCGCACTTTTCGAGCTGGCCACCAACGCGGCCAAGTACGGCGCGCTCGGCGTCGAGGGCGGACGCATCGACTTGAACTGGACCGTCGCGGGCGATCGTTTCATTCTGGACTGGCGCGAAGGCGGCGGGCCGCCCGTCGTGGTCCCGCAAAGAAAGGGTTTCGGCTTCCGCCTGAGCCAGCACGGCCTGGCGGCGGAACTTGGTGGCAGGGCGACAACCGAGTATCCCGTCGCGGGTTTGAGGTTCAGGTTTGAAGCGTCGCTTTCGGCGTTGCGAGGATCCGCATGAAGTCCGATCTCAGGGTATTCGTGGTCGAGGACGAGATGATGGTGGCCCTGTTGGCCGAGGCCGTCCTGATCGATCTTGGCCATATGCCCGTGGGTCCGGCCCTGCGGCTGGACGACGCCCTGATCATGGCCCGCGACGAGGAGATCGACGTGGCCATGCTGGACGTCAATCTGGGCGAGGCCAAGTCGTTCCCCATCGCCGACCTGCTGCGCGGTCGCGGCATCCCGTTCTTCTTCGCCACGGGATACGGCGTCGATGGGCTGAGCGCGGCCTATCGTGACGAGCTGGTGGTCGACAAGCCGTACTTCATGGCCGACATCAACCGCGCCCTGACCACCGTCATGGCCAGGTCCGAGCCTTCCAGCTAGGGCGTCGGGTTCTCCGGTTCCTGCGTCCAGACCGGATAGCGCGGAAGGGTGATCATCAGAATGCCGGCGCCGACGCAGCCCGCCGCGCCCACGGCCAGGAACAGCGTATAGGCGCCAAAGGCGTCATAGACGACGCCCGCCATCAGCGGCCCTATTCCCGATGCGGCAGCCATCAACGCGGCCATCACGCTATAGATCTTGCCAAAGTTGCGCATGCCGCCGTAGCGCGCGGTCAGGAAACCCGTGATCTGGGTCTTGGTGCCCGCCGCATAGCCGTTGACCAGCATGGCGATGACGATGAGCGTCGGTGAGCCGATCCCCGTCATAAGCAGCAGGAAGGCCAGACCGGCGGCGGCGAGTGTGACTCCGCCGATCCAGTTGGGCCGAAAGCGATCGAGAAGATAGCCGGTCACCAGCTTGCCGACGATGCCCGCCACGCCGCTCAGGCTGAGCAGCCAGGCGGCCTTGGCGCGTGGGATACCCGCGTCGGACAGGATCGCGAACAGATGGATCATCAGGCCCATGGTCAGGGCCATCACCACGAAGTTCGAGACGCCCAGCCGCCACAGGGCGGAGTCTCGCAAGGCCTGGGCGGTGGTGAGGCCTGGCAGTTTGGCGGCGTCGCCCGGCGAGGTCGTGGATGCCCCCGCCTGGCTCGCCTTGGCCTTCCGATCGTGCGCGTCGAACAGGAAGAACAGGCAAAGCAGGAAGGTGAGGCCGCCCCAGCCGATTCCCAGCCACACGAACGCGGCCCGCCAACCGAACGACGTGATCAGCCAGTTGGCCAGCGGCCCCACGACGATCTGCGCTACCGCCGTGCCCGACAGGGTCAGCCCCAGGGCAAGGCCGCGCGATTGCTGAAAGACGCCCAGCACCGCCGCCGTCCACGAGGTCGATTTTATGCTGACGGCGACCAGGCCGAAGATCACCCACAGGGCGATCCACTGGTTCTGCGAGCCGTTGGCCAGGCTGAACAGGGTGATCGCGCCGATGGTGAGAAGGATGCCCGGCAGCACGACCTTGCGTGAGCCATACCGGTCGATGAGCGCGCCGAAGAATGGCCCGATGACCGCCGTCAGCGTGTTGGCGATGGAGGGACCCGACGAGAGCAGGGTCCGGCTCCAGCCGAACTCTTTGGTCAGGGGCTCGAAGAACAGGCCGGTGGCGGAAATCATGATCGAAAAGAAGGAGAAGCCGACCGATGCCGCCAGCACCAGGGTCCAGTTGGCTTTCCATTCCGACGCAGCCGACGTCTTCTGGTCCATGGTGTTCCCCGTCGCGCCCTGGCGCCAGAACTTATCGGGACGGGCCGGCGCTCTAACAAGCTCATGGCCGGCTCTATCCGCCTCGGCGACGGGTTCTCTGGCGATGACAGCTTCAGCCACGTTTCCACATCGCCGCCGGAGGCGGGCGCTCAGGGGTTGAGGAGGCCTCTAGCGCTCTATAGCCCGGCGTCCGGCGCGCACCGCCGCCGCCAGATCGTCGAGCAGGCGCACCGAACTCTCCCAGTCGATACAGGCGTCGGTGACGGACTGGCCATAGGTCAGGGGATGGCCTGAAACGATGTCTTGGCGGCCGGCGACGAGATTACTCTCGATCATCACCCCCATGACCGGCGAGCGGCCGGTCGCCACTTGGGCGCAGAGATCGGCGATCACGTCGGGCTGATTTTCATGGTTCTTGCCGCTGTTGGCGTGGCTGGCGTCGACCATCACCCGCGGCGGCAGACCGGCGGCGGTCAGGGCGTGCGCCACGGCCGCAACGTTGGCGGCGTCGTAATTGGGCGCCTTGCCGCCGCGCAGCACGACATGGGAGTCGGCGTTGCCCGTGGTGGTGGCGATGGCGGCGCGGCCCTCCTTGGTCACGGCCAGGAAATGGTGCGGCTGGGCGGCGGCCAGCACCGCATCGACCGCGACCTTGACGTCGCCATTGGTGCCGTTCTTGAAGCCAACAGGGCACGAAAGACCCGACGCCATCTCGCGGTGGATCTGGCTTTCGGTGGTGCGCGCCCCGATCGCGCCCCAGGCCACCAGGTCGGCGATATATTGCGGGGTGGTGACGTCCAGGAATTCACAGGCCGCCGGCAGGCCTTGGGCGCAGACATCCAGCAACACGCGCCGCGCCAGCCTCAGGCCGTCATTGATCCGGAAGCCGCCGTCCATATCGGGGTCGTTGATCAAACCCTTCCAGCCCACCGTCGTGCGCGGCTTTTCGAAATAGACCCGCATGATCACCTCAAGCTCGCCCGCGTGGCGCTCGCGCTCGGCGGTCAGACGGCGGGCGTAGTCGAGGGCGGCCTTGGGATCGTGGATGGAGCACGGTCCGATCACCACCACCAGTCGATCCTCGCGGCCGTTGAGGATCTCGTGCACGGCGCGACGGGCATTGCCGACCACTTCGGCCATCAATGACGTAGCCGGCGCCTCGCCGATCACCTGGGCGGGCGGACTAAGGGTCTGCAGCTGTCGAATACGCAGGTCGTCGGTGGGGACGGGAAGCGAGGCGAGCCGGGCGGCGGTCGATGAAGGCATGGCGCTATTCCTGGAAAGGTCGGGAGGTCGGCGGCCATGAAAAAAGCCGCCCGGGAAACCCCTGGCGGCTGGTGAAGAACATTCGGCGGCTCTGAACTCAGGCCGAGCGGTCCCCTCCCGGCGCCAGAGGCGTCGGATAGCCAAAATACCAAAACAGCTGTTGGCTGGCGGCGAAGATCATGGCGCTAGCCTAGAGCCAAGTTCGCCGCCTGTCACGCCCGTTTGCGGAGGTTGCAGCCTCTTGTGGTCCGCCATCGGCCTTGGCTTTGAGATGGACAGGTCGGCGGAGACTTCAGGGATCTGCTGGCTTGCGCAGCCCGCCGGTCTTGCCGGCGGCGGCCGCCAGGTCTCGATCCTTGGAGAAGGCTCGCTTCTCTGCCGGCACCGAGGCTCCGCCCTTGGCTGAAACCTCCCGTCGTCGGTCTGCGGACATGCTGGCAAACCCACGCTTGGCTTTTGGTGGCGGGGACTCTGGGGACATGGCTTGCTCCTTTGCAGAGCCTATCGCGGGACCAGACGAAACGTTCCCCTGCGGACAACTCTAGCCAGGACGCCTACACCTCCCAGAACCAGAACCAGAACCAGAGCCGTCCGCCGCCAGCCGAGCGTCGATAAGCAGCCCCCGTGCGGCGGCGACTGTCACCATCATGACGGGGGCCTGATCCTCTGCTGACCGCTCCAGCCATGCGTCATTCGATATCGTGGGGTGTTTCAGGCCCCGCCCCGATCATGCCGAGCTAACCGAAAGCGCTCGCTAAAAGGCCGTGGACCGAGCGGCCAAAGGTCGCGCCACCATGATCGACCTCGCTTTAAATGGGCTTTGCGGCGAAATGGCGGGATCAACTTTGGAGCACCAAATGGATTCCACCGTCATGCTCGGCGCGCTGATCGGCTCGGCGCTCTTCATTGCTCTTGGCCGCGCTCCGGCGGAGCGGCTCATTGCCGAGTTGCAACGTAGCGCTAAACGGCGTCGCTAGGGAACGAACCGGGGCGAGAAGACCTTACTCTTTCAGCCGCGTCGCCGAGGGGCGATGCTGAATTTGGAGAGCAAGATGTCAATTCTAGCTTGGATTGTTCTAGGTCTCGTCGCCGGCTTCATCGCCAGCAAATTGGTCAATCGCAATGGCGGCGGTCTGGTTCTGGACCTGGTCCTGGGCATCGTCGGCGCGGTCGTCGGCGGCTTCGTCTTCAACCAGTTCGGAAGCTCGGGCGTTTCGGGTTTCAACCTCTACAGCCTGCTGGTGGCCACGATCGGCGCCGTCATCGTGCTGGCCATTTATCACATGCTGACCGGTCGTCGCGCAGTCTAGTCCTGCACACTGTTGATTAGCGTAAGGCCCTGGTTCGCTAGGGCCTTTTTTTGTCCCTTTGGCCTGGCGATCACAGCCGCGTCCTGATGTGACCATCTGTCTGGAAACAGGGTGACCCAGACCCTGCCATGCCCCAACAGGCTCTGCGCCATCCGGATGCGAGGCGCCACTGGGGCAGCGTCCAAAGCGGCGGCGCATTTCCAGAATGAAGCTTCATGCGCGCTGTGGCGGATAGTGTCGTAAGATCGGCGGTATCGCGAGCCGCGAAGTTTGCCGTTCTGTTCGTATGGCGCAGATCGAGGCCACAGGGTGTGGATGTTTAAGTTTTGGATTTCTATACGAAAAATGGTGGGCGCAGTAGGATTCGAACCTACGACCCGCTGATTAAGAGTCAGCTGCTCTACCAACTGAGCTATGCGCCCGCCCGGTCCGAAGCGCTTGACTGCCCCGGCGGCGAGGCGCGGAACATACGCAAAGATTCCTGGAACGCAAGGGACTATTTTTTGGCCAGACGAGACATCAGCGGCGCCGTCGATTTCGCCTATCTGGAAGGGTTCGCCGCGGGCGATTCCGGGGTCGTCGACGAGGTGCTGGCCCTGTTCCGCGAGCAGGCGGCGATGTGGACCCCCATGCTCGATCCAGCCCATGACGGCAGGCGCGACGCGGTCCACACCGTCAAGGGCGCGGCGCGGGGTGTAGGAGCGTTTTCCCTCGGGGACGTGTGCGAACTTTGTGAGGCTGGGGAGGCGAGCCTGGAGGACGTAAAGACGGCGCTCGACACGGCGCTCATGGACATAGCGGCCTATGCCCATGAGCAGATGCTGAAGTCGTTGAAGGGCTAGGACTGCAGCGGGCGCGACCGCGCCGGCAGGAACCTGGGATTTCGGAGAAGTGCTGCGCTGACCAGTGTCACCAGCAGGCCGACCGGGAAGATCTCGGCGAAGGTCATCGGCATGCGCAGCAGGGGATTGCGGTACATCTCGACCATGCCTTGCATCTCCTTGACCAGCTTGTCATAGGCGGCGCCGGTGACGCCCGCCGCGCGCTTGGCCTCTAGGGTCGTGGCGACGTAGCGTTCCATGAACGTGTAGTTTGTCAGCGCCAGATAGAGCTCCCAGACCAGCACATAGGCGAGGCCGGCGATCAGGGCGATGCCAGGCCCACCTGGACGGCTCGCCAGAAGCCGATCACGCCGCCCAGGGTCTGGTCGCGGTACTGCTTGATCCCCACCAGGATCGCCGACAGCGCCACCAGCATGATCAGGTAGCCCAGCCACACGTTCGAGTGCGGCGCATCGCCGTTCCACACGATCGTGCCGATAATGCCAGCGATGGTCACAAGGCCGGCGAGGAGTCCGTAGGTCAGGATGATGCGGAGCATTGCGTCAGGTCTTTCGCGTTGTGGAGAACAGACCCTGACCGTGCGGATGCGGCGGGAGCGGCGCCATCACCCAAAAGGGTGAAATCGACCGTCTCACCCCCGCGGCGCGCCGTCCAAGTCTCATGGAATCAGCTGGAGGTCGCGAGCCTTGTGGATCGCCTGGGTCCGACGCTGAACGTCCAGCTTGCCGAACAGGTTGGCCAGATGGGTCTTCACGGTGTTGGGCGACAGGCCCAGGGTGCGCGCGATCTCCTTGGTGGATTGCCCCTCGGCCAGCCGTTCAAGGACCCGCACTTCCTGACCGGTTAGGCCAAGGGATTTAAGCGCAGCGGTGTTGCGCGCAAAGGCCTGCGGCGCATGGCGCTAGGCCAGTTTCCAGCCGAACCAGACGCCGCCGACCGCGAAGGCCGCGCCGATGATCGCTACGTAGATCTCTGCCGAGAAGGCTCGCACCAGATACTGGTATTCAAGCCACTGAAGCGCGAAGGCGCCGGCGGTCAGAAGCAGCGCCCACGGGATGATGGTGCGGATCATGGGCGGATGGTGCGCGATCCGCGCCCAGCGTCAACGGTGACGGTTGAGTGGCCTCAGCCCTTGGTCCTGTCCCAACTGTCGTATTCATAGGCGATGCAGCGGTCGATCAGGGTGCGCCAGACCGGCTCGGCGATGGCTTCCGACAGGCCGGCCTCGCGGGCGGCGGCCTTGACTTTGGTCACGACATCCTCGATCCGCGCGCGGTCGAAGACCTTGGAGCGGTCGGCCTTGATGCGAGCGGCGGCGGTCATGTAGCCCTGACGCTCGGTCAGCAGGGCCACCAAGGCGCGGTCCAAGGCGTCGACCCCCTGACGCACGTCGAGCATGGTCTGGCAGTCGCCGGGAACCAGCCGTTCGCCGACCTCGATATTCGTCTTGACCATGTAGCCCTAGATACCCGCGCCGTTGTCCATCGTGAGGAGGGCCGCCTCGTGCGCGGCAGCCTCGTCCTTTAGCCAGGTGACGAAGGCCTTTACCTGAGGCAGTCGTCCCTTGGCCTTGGGATGGACGACGTAATAGGCAAAGTCGACGGCCGTGGCCATCTCGAAGGGGATCACCAGGCGACCGGCGTCCAGATCGGCCTGGGCCAGGGTGCGCTTGGCCAGGGCGACGCCCCGGCCGTTGGCGGCGGCCTCGATCACCATGCTCGACTGGTTGAAGCGCGGGCCGCGCGAGCCGTCGATGGTGCGCAAGCCGCGCGCCGCCAGCCACATGGCCCAATCGGGGCAGCTGTCATCGGCATCGGGCGAGCCGTCGTGCAGCAGGATGTGGTGCGAGAGGTCCTGGGGCGCGCTCAGTGGGCTCTCGGCCAGCAAGGCGGGGCTGACGACCGGCACGACGGTCTCGCTGAGCAGGCGGATGACCTCCAGGCCCGGATAGCGGCCCGAGCCGTAGCGAATCGCCAAATCGACCTCGCCGGCCGCGAAATCGACGACCTCCATGCCGGCCGACAGCCAGACATCGACCTGGGGCTGGGCCTTCTCGAACTTGCCGAGACGCGGCACCAGCCACTTGGCGGCGAAGGACGGTGCGGCGGTCAGGGTCAGGCGGCGGCCGTCGACGGCGGCGGTGAGCAAGGACGCGGCCTCGGCCAGACGGTCGAAGGCTTCGCGCAGGGCGGGCAGGGCGGTCTGGGCCGCGTCGGTCAGCAGCAAGCCCTTGGGCGTGCGCTTGAACAGGGCCGCGCCTACATAGTCTTCCAGGTTCTGAATCTGCTGGCTGACGGCGCCGGGCGTCACCGACAGCTCGTCAGCGGCGCGGCTGAAGTTCAGATGGCGCGCGGCGGCCTCGAACGCCCGCAGGGCGTTTAGCGGCGGCAACCTGCGGCGCTCGTTCTGTCTTTCCATGAGTTTTACTGAACGCCCCGGCAGAAGTCCTTGTTTGCGAATTGGACCGCCCACGACCAGTTTGCAAGGGCTAGCCGGTGGAATGGCCCTTTTCGCCGGCTTGCGCGCGCGGGGCCGTTCCTTGGGACGGCCCCGTCTTTCCTTCAAGTGAGAGGGGGCGGTCTTTCGGGAGGGCCCCATCCTGCGTTTCACGGTTTTATCCCGACCGCGTTGATAGAGGTTCTGATACCACATGTCTCGGCCCCCGGCCCGTCATCGCAAGTCCAGCCTCGTCGTTCTCGGCGGGGGCGAGACCGCGCGCGCGCCTGGCGTCGTGCATCTGGTGGGGGCAGGGCCGGGCGATCCGGACCTGCTGACCATCCGCGCCTTCAATGCGATCCGCGCCGCCGACGTGATCGTCCATGACGGCTTGGTGTCCGACGAGATCCTGGATCTCGCTCTCACGAAGACTCGCCGGATCAATGTCGCCAAGCGCAAGTCGCGCCATACCCTGCCGCAGGACGACATCAACCAGCTGCTGGTCGCCTTGGCGCTGGAAGGTCTGACCGTCGTGCGCCTGAAGGGCGGCGATCCGTTCCTGTTCGGACGCGGCGGAGAAGAGCTGGCCGCCTGCCGCGAGGCCGGCGTCGTTTGCCATGTGGTCCCCGGGATCACCGCCGCCCTGGCCGCCTCGGCCGGCGCCGGCGCGCCCCTGACCCATCGCGGTAGCGCGCAGGCCGTCACTTTCGTCACTGGCCACGCCGCTCACGGCGACCCTGATCTGGACTGGGCCTCGCTGGCTCGTCCGAATCAGACTGTGATAGTCTATATGGGCGTCTCGACCGCCGGCCTGATCGCCGAGCGCCTGACCGCCGCCGGTCGCGCGCCTTCGACCCCGGCCCTGATCGTCGAGAACGCCAGCCGCGTCGACGAGCGTCGCATCCTCACTACCCTGGCCGGTCTGGCCATCGCCGCCGAGGGCTTGAAAGGCCCCGCGCTGCTGATGGTCGGCGAGGCCATGGCGATGGCCGATGTCGCTCTCGCGACCTCGGACCTGACCGTTTCCAATCCCCTGTTCGAGCGGAGCTCGCGCTCATGAAAGCCATCACCGCCAACCGCCTGCTCGACGGCGAGGTCGTGTTCTGGAAGTCCGGCCAGTGGGTCGAGGCCTTCGGCGACGCCCAGCTGTTCGACAATGACGACGCGGCCGTCGAGGCCGTCGTCGCCACCGGCAAGGGCCAGCCCACCGTGGTGGTCGACGTCTATCCGATCGACCTGACGCAATCGGAAGGCTTGTGGGCCCCGATCAGCTATCGCGAGCGTATCCGGGCGCTTGGCCCCACCAACGAACCCACCCACGGCAAGCAGGCTGACGGCGGCGAATCCATCGACGCTTTGCGCCATGCGGCTGGCGCGGCCCGCTCGACCGGCCGTGTCGATCTGATCCGCAGGAAGTAAGCGATGTACCAGTACGACATCATCGACCGCGAGTTCCTGACCGACCGCTCCAACGAATTTCGCGGCCAGGTCCAGCGCCGCCTGGCCGGCGAAATGACCGAGGACCAGTTCAAGCCGCTGCGGCTGATGAACGGCCTTTATCTGCAACTGCACGCCTACATGCTGCGGGTCGCCGTTCCCTATGGCTCGCTGAACGCCGCCCAGGTGCGCCGCCTGGCCTGGATCGCCCGCACCTATGACAAGGGCTACGGGCACATGACCACGCGTCAGAACATCCAGTTCAACTGGGTGAAGCTGAAGGACGCGCCGGACATCCTCGACGCCCTGGCCCAGGTCGACCTGCACGCCATCCAGACCAGCGGCAACTGCATTCGCAACACCACCTCCGACCCCTATGCCGGCGCCATTGCCGACGAGATCGACGACCCACGCGTGTGGTCCGAAGTGATCCGCCAGTGGTCGACCCTGCACCCGGAATTCAGCTACCTGCCGCGCAAGTTCAAGATCGCCATCACCGGCTCGGTGGTCGATCGTACGGCGGCCAAGGTGCACGATATCGGCCTGATGCTGCGTCGCGCGCGCGACGGTTCGCTGGGCTTTGAGGTGATCGTCGGCGGCGGCCAGGGGCGCACCCCCTATGTCGGCCCGACCATCAAGGAGCATCTGCCCGTCGGCCGCCTGCTTAGCTATCTCGAAGCCGTCCTGCGCGTCTACAACCGCCACGGCCGCCGCGACAACATCTACAAGGCCCGCATCAAGATCCTGGTCGCCGCCCTGGGCGCCGAAGAGTTTGGCCGTCAGGTGGAAGAAGAGTGGGCCAAGATCGACGGCGCCCGCGCCGACCTGCCCGACCACGAACTGGCCCGCATCCGCGGCGCTTTCGCCCAGACCCCGTTCGAGACCCTGCCGGCCGTGTCGGACGCCTTCGAGGCGGCCCGCCTCGCCAGCCCGGCCCTGCAACGCTTTGCCCGCAACAACATCAAGCCGCACAAGAAGCCCGGCTACGCCATCGTCGAGATCTCGCTGAAGGCCCAGGGCCAGACGCCGGGCGACGCCACGGCCGAGCAGCTGGAGCTGATCGCCGATCTCGCCGAAAAGTACGGCCTGAACGATGTGCGGGTCACCCACGCCCAGAACATGGTGCTGCCGCATGTGAAGCTGGATGATGTTCCGGCCGTGCACGCGGCCCTGGCCTCGGCCGGTCTCGCCACCGCCAATATCGATCTGGCCAGCGACATCATCGCCTGCCCGGGTCTGGACTATTGCGCCTTGGCCAATGCCCGCGCCATCGGGGTCGCCCAGAACATCGCCGCCAAGTTCGCCGATGAGGACCACGCCGAGAAGGTCGGCGAGCTGAAGATCAAGATCAGCGGCTGCATCAACGCCTGCGGTCACCACCATGTGGCCCACATCGGCATCCTGGGCGTCGATAAGAAGGGCGAGGAATTCTACCAGCTCTCGCTCGGCGGCTCGGGCGCGGAAGACGCCAGCATCGGCAAGATCCTGGGTCCCGCGCTGCCCGCCCACCGCGTCGCCGGCGCTATCGACACCCTGGTCGAGGCCTATCTGGGCATTCGCACGGGCGAGGAGCGCTTCCTCGACACCTATCGCCGCGTCGGCCTCGAGCCCTTCAAGGAGGCTGTCTATGCCCAGGCTGATTAAGCTCGATAACGGCGCCGCCGCCTTCGCCGACGACAGCTTCGTCAATCTGGCAGACGAGGACGCGATCCCCGAGACGGGCGACGTGATCCTGTCCCTGACCCGCTTCCAGGCTGAGGGCGACGCCCTGCTGTCCTCGAACAGCCGCCGCGTCGGCGTGCGCATCGAGCCCAACGAGGAAATCGAGGCCCTGGCCTATGATCTGCCGCGCATCCCCGTGGTGGCCCTGGCCTTCCCGAAATACCGCGACGGCCGCGCCTATACCTCGGCCCGTCTTCTGCGCGAGCGGTTTAATTACGAGGGCGAAGTGCGAGCGGTCGGCGACGTGCTGCAGGAGCAGGCCGGCTTCATGGTCCGCTGCGGTTTCGACGCCTTCGAGCCGCTGGACGATGTCACGCCGGAGGTCTGGAACAAGGCCGCCAACCGCTTCCGCCACGTCTATCAACGCGCCGCCGACGACCGCCCGGTGGCGTTCGAGGAAAGACCAGTTCTTCAAAGGGGGAATGGGTGATGGCCTACGACCAGACCGATGCTACGCCCCTGTCTGGTACGATGGGCCTGGCAGCTCGGCTGGACGCCGAGCTGCGCGACGCCCATCCGCTGACCATCGTGCGCAAGGCCTTCGAGACCTTTGGCGACAAGCTGGCCCTGGTTTCGTCCTTCGGGGCGGAGTCGGCCGTGCTGCTGCACCTGGCCTCGCGGGTGTCGCCCAAGATCAGCGTGCTGTTCCTCGACACCGGCATGCTGTTTGGCCAGACCCTGGACTACCGCAAGCAATTGGCCGCCCAGCTGGGCCTGACCGACGTGCGTGACCTGCGCCCGGCCTTTGCCGATCTGGCCATCAACGACCCCAAATCGGACCTGTGGCGCACCGATATCGACGGTTGCTGCCACATCCGCAAGGTGTTGCCGCTGGACCGCGCCTTGGGCGGTTTCGACGGCTGGATCACCGGCCGCAAGCGCTTCCACGGCGGCGACCGCCTGCGTTTGGCGGTGGTCGAGGAGGCCGACGGCAAGATCAAGTTCAACCCACTGGCCAACTGGTCCAAGGCCGAGCTTGACGCCTATATCGCCGAATACGACCTGCCGGCCCATCCGCTGGTGGCCCAGGGCTTCCCGTCGGTCGGCTGCTGGCCCTGCACCAAGCCCGCCGAAGCCGGCGATGACGTCCGCGCCGGTCGTTGGGCCGGTCAGGACAAGACCGAATGCGGCATCCATGTCGCCCGCGCGCCAGGCTTGGCGTCGAACGTCGGCGGCGATATCTAGCCCCGAGGGCTTGCGAACCTGAGGGAGGATGCGGTCTTTGCGTCCGTGGCCCTTGACGCGAAGCATCAGCCATATCCATTCCACCGTTGTGGCGTGCTCGCGCCGCGACCGATCTTCTCGAGCGAGAGCCAAGCGCCACATGACCTCAGCCGCCACCTCTTCGTTCGCGCACGTTACGCATCCCAAGCCGACCTCCGCCGAGCAGCGCGCCGCGCTTCTGGCCGATCCGGGCTTTGGCCGGGTGTTCACCGACCACATGGTCACCATCCGCTATTCCCAGGCCGCCGGCTGGCATGACGCCAAGGTCGAGCCGCGCGGTCCCATCCCGATGGATCCGGCCTCCTCGGTGCTGCACTACGCCCAGGAAATCTTCGAGGGCATGAAGGCCTATCGCACGGCGGACGGCGGCACGGCCCTGTTCCGGCCCGAGGAAAACGCCCGCCGCTTCCAGGACTCGGCCCGCCGCATGGCCATGGCCGAGCTGCCTGAGGCCCTGTTCGTCGAAGCCGTCGAAAAGCTGATCGACATCGACCGCGAGTGGATCCCGGAAGGCGAGGGCAGCCTCTATCTGCGGCCCTTCATGTTCGCCACCGAGGTGTTCCTGGGCGTCAAGCCGGCGAGCGAATACCTGTTCGTGGTTCTGGCCTCGCCGGTCGGGGCCTATTTCAAGAACAAGGCCTCAGCGATCTCGGTCTGGGTCTCGGAGACCTATACCCGCGCGGCCATGGGCGGCACGGGCGCGGCCAAGTGCGGCGGCAACTACGCCGCCAGCCTGCTGGCCCAGTCCGAGGCCATCGCCCACGGCTGCGACCAGGTGGTGTTCCTCGACGCGGTCGAGCGCCGCTGGGTCGAGGAACTGGGCGGCATGAACGTCTTCTTCCGGATGGACGACGGCGGCCTGATCACCCCGCCGCTGGGCGGCACCATCCTGCCCGGCATCACCCGCAACTCGATCATCACCCTGGCCCGCGACCAGGGTATAGAAGTGCGCGAGGAGCCCTATTCGCTGGATCAGTGGCGCGCCGACGCCGCCAGCGGCCGGCTGCGCGAGGTCTTCGCCTGCGGCACCGCCGCGGTGCTGACGGGTATCGGCACAGTGCGCACCACCTCTGGCGATTTCACCATCGGCAACGGCGCCGAGGGCGAGACGACCGAGCAGCTGCGCAACGCCCTGATCGGCATCCAGCGTGGGCGCACGGCCGACCCTTACGGCTGGGTTCACCCGGTCTAGGGTGTTCGCTCCAGCAGCATGATCGGCGCGTCTTTGTAGGATGTGTGGGTCACGACCTTGAAGCCGGTCTTGCGGGCCAGGGCCAGGGACGCGGCGTTGCCTGGATCGATGATGCAGGGCACGCGTGGCGGGGCCAGGGTCTGGTCAATCCAGGCTAGGCCCGCCGTCACTGCCTCAGTTCCAAAGCCCTGGCCGTGCGACCAGGCCGCGAGCACCCAGCCCATCTCCGGCTGGCCGAAGAAGCTGGGCTCGATCTCGCGGTGGAAGTCGGCAAAGCCGACCTCGCCGACATACCGGCCCGTCGCCGTCTCGCGCACCGCCCAATAGCCATAGCCCAGCAGCGGCCACAGGCCGCGCGAGCGCAGCAGCCGCGCCCAGCTCTCCTCCGGCGTCGAGGGGCGACCGCCGACGAACTGGGTGACGATGGGGTCCGACCACATGGCGACGCTGTCTTCGAAGTCGGACACCTCCGAGGCTTTCAGGGTCAGACGTTCAGTGACGATCACGGGCGGGTACGACGACATGGCGACTCTGTTTGCGGCGCGGTGAGCCGACACGCTACACCGCCGAAGCCGTTTTGCGAGACCTAGCCCATGACCACGCCTCAAGACGCCATCGCCGCCCGCCGCAAGCTGACCAACAAGCTGATCGCCGGGAAGACCGCCGCGCGGCTGACGCCGTTCTTCGACCCGCAGGTCCGGCTGATCGCCGGCGACGGCTCGCTGCTGATGGGCGCGGCCGAGGTGATCGCCGCCTTTGACGGCCAGTTCCGCGATCCGAACTTCATCGCCTATGTCCGCACCGGCCAGAGCGTCGAGCTCGACAGCGCCGGCCTGCGCGCCGCCGAGCAGGGACGCTGGGTCGGCTCCTGGAAGGGCGCGGCGGACCAGTCGGGGACCTATCTGGCCGTCTGGAAAAAGGTCATCGGCCAGTGGGTGATCGAGAGCGAGCTCTATGTGACCCTGGATCGCGGCGACTGACTTTTTCGACGTCAGCGGCTTGGCCAGACCGCGCATTAACAGAAATTAATTTACGGGCATCGGGCTCTGGGCCTACGCATTCGCCCAACAAAACGTTCTTTAGGGGTCTCGCCTTGCAAAATCGTCGTCAGATGCTGTTCTCGACCGTCGCCGCCGGCTTCGCCGCTTCGGCACCGTCGCTCGCCTTCGCCCAGGCCGCCGCGCCCGCCAATGGCGAAGTGGCCAAGATGAACGCCCTGTTCGACGACGCGATGGCCAAGCTGATGCGCCAGGCGCCGGAGCTGACCACCAGCCTGGGCCTGGACAAGGGCGACCTGGCCTGGACCAAGGGCATGCTCAGCGACCGCTCGTTCGAGGCGATCGCCGCCGGCGCCGCCCAGACCCGCGAACAGCTGAAGGCCCTGCGCGCCATCGACCGCAAGTCGATGTCAGGCATGGACGCCGTCAATTACGACACCGTCGAGTTCACCCTGGCGGTGCAGGACGAAGGCAGCAAGTTCACCTATGCCGGCGGCGGTTCGGGCGCACCCTATGTGCTGTCGCAGCTGACGGGCAGCTACCAGCAGATGCCAGACTTCCTCGACACCCAACACGCCATCGAAACCAAGGCCGACGCCGACGCTTACCTGCAGCGGATGGAAGGCTTTGCCCGTCTGATGGACCAGGAAACCCTGATCGCCAAGCGCGACTACGCCGACGGCGTTATCCCGCCGGACTTCGTGATCGACAAGGCCCTGATCCAGATGAAGTCCTTCGCCGACACGCCCACGGCCGAGGCGCCGTTGATCAAGTCGATCGTGCGGCGCACCACGGAAAAGAAGATCGAAGGCGACTGGGCCGGCGAGGCGACCAAGGTCTATCTCAACTCGGTCCTGCCCGCCCTGAAGCGCCAGATCGCCCTGCTGGAAAGCGTGCGGCCCAAGGCCACCCATGACGCCGGCGTATGGCGCCTGAAGAACGGCGGCGACTACTACGCCACTTCGCTGAAGAACTACACGACCTCAACCCTGACCCCCGACGAGATCCATCAGCTGGGTCTGGACATGGTCAAGTCGATCGAGGCCCAGGCCGACAAGATCTTCAAGATCATGGGCATGTCCAAGGGCACGGTCGGCGAGCGCATGGCCGAGCTGGGCAAGGACATCTACGAGAATACCGACGCGGCCAAGGAACAGCTGATCGCTGACCTGAACGTCAAGGCCAAGTGGATCGAAAAGCAGTTGCCGGCCTATTTCGGTCAACTGCCCAAGGCCCCGCTGGAAATTCGCCGTGTGCCCAAGGCCATCGAGGCCGGCGCGCCGGGCGGTTACTACAATTCGCCTTCGCTCGACGGCAAGCGCCCGGGGATCTACTGGATCAACCTGCGCGACACCAAGGAACAGGCCAAATACACCCTCACCACCCTGACGGTGCATGAAGGCGTTCCCGGCCACCACCTGCAGCTGACCCTCTCGAACGAGGCGCAGGGCCTGCCGCTGATCCGCAAGGTGATCGGTTTCTCCGGCTATGCCGAGGGCTGGGCGCTCTATTCGGAAGAGCTGGCCGTCGAGATGGGCATCTACAAAACCGATCCGCGCGGCCACATCGGCATGCTGCACGACGCACTGTTCCGCGCCGTGCGCCTGGTCGTCGACAGCGGCATGCACCACAAGAAGTGGAGCCGCGAACAGGCCGTCAAGTACATGGCCGAGACCATGGGCGACGAGGAAAGCGGCGCGATCACCGAGATCGAGCGCTACTGCGTGTGGCCGGGCCAGGCCTGCAGCTACATGATCGGCAAGATCGTCTGGCTGCGTGCGCGCGAGAAGGCCAGGAAGGCGCTTGGCAAGAAGTTCGACATCCGCCAGTTCCACGACGCGGGCCTGCTGTCGGGCATGACCCCGCTGACCGTGCTGGAAACCGTGGTCGACAACTACATCGCGACCAAGAAGGCCGGCAAGTAACCTACAGGACGAGCAGGAGAGTTGGGGCCTAGCCCCAGCTCTCCGACGCCCCGGCGCGGCGCGCCGCGGGCTTGACCGGGCTGGCGGGCTTGAGGGCCGGTTGCGGCTGGTCCGCCGGACGGCCAAACAGCCACCCTTGGGCGAAGTCGACGCCGGCGGCGCGCACCACGTCCTCGACCTCGACGGTCTCGACCATTTCGGCGACCGTGCGGATCTTCAGGTCGCGGCACATCTCGACCAGGCGTCGCACCATGACGCCGTCGCGACCGTTGCCGGCCAGTTCCCGGACATAGCGGCCGTCGATCTTGACGATGTCGAGGTCGAGTTCCTGCAGATAGGCGAACGAGGCGGCCCCCGCGCCAAAGTCGTCCAGGCAGACCAGCGATCCAAGGCTCCGCAGCGCCTGGATGTGGCGATTGGCGCGCGGCAGGTCGTCGACCGCGGCGCTCTCGGTGATCTCGAAGATCAGGCGACCCTTGGCTTGGTCGAACCTGGCCAGAATGCGAGAGACGTTGTCGACGAAGCTCTCGTTGACGATGGTCCGGCCCGAGACATTGACCGCCAGCTTCAGTTCGCCAGACCGATCCTGCACCAGGCGCTTGACGGCCTGCTCGACGATGGCGTGATCGAGTTCCTCGATCAGATCGAACTCCTCGGCCATGCGGATCAGGGCGAACGGGCTGACGCCGTCCTCGAAACGCACCAGCGCCTCGTGGTGGTGCGCCAGGCCGGTCGCCAGATTGACGACGGGCTGAAAGGCCAGATTGAACCGGCGCTGGGTTACGGCGACACCGAGGGCGCCTGCGCGGGCCAGGGTGCGCTTGACCGAGCGGTTCATCGCCTCGGACAGGTTCATCGGCGGCGCGTCTTTCAGGCCTTCGCGCAGAAAGTCGTCCATGGCGTAGCGCAGCGCGCGCATGGCGCGGGCCGAAGCGGTTCCGACCTCCAGCGACACGACATGGGCGGTGGTTTCCAACGCCAGCATATGGCTGAGGCGTCGGGTCAGGGCCTCGGTGTTGTCGTCCTTGGCGCGCAAAATGGCAAAGCGGTCGCTCGACAGTCGCGTGGCCGCCGCGCCGCCGTGGGACTCGGCGCGCACCGCGCCAGCCACCTGAGAGTCAAGCATCTCGGCTTCGGCGGAGGGCAGGGCGCCGCGTCGGTCGCCGAGGCCGGCGAATTCGATCATGGCCAGTTCCAGCTCGAGGCCGGTGACCCGCGCCGCCTCAAACAGGCCCTTGGCGATGTCTTCGAATGAGTTGCGCGGGTGCAGGCCCTCGGGGCCGACGGCCGGGATTGGCGCCTGGCTGGAGGTCAGGGCGCAGGATATGCGACCCTCGTTCTCCGGCAGGGCGCGCATCATCACGCTGACATGGCGTTCCACAGGTCCGGCCAGGCGAACCACCACCGGCCCCCGCCGGGCGCCGTCGTCGGCGCAGGACAGGAGGGCGTCCATCAGGTTCTGATCGGCGGCCCAGAACAGGTCTCGCCAGACCTTGCCGGTCAGGGCTGCTTCGCCCTGGCCGACAATGCGCTGGGCAGCGCCCAGGGCCATGTCGATCTTGCCGTCACGAATCTCGACAAGGAGGTCGGCGCTGGCGAACGCCAGGCCAAGAAGGCGACGCGGATCAATCGACAAGGCGGATTCCCCTATACGACCGAAACCGTCGCACGGGGGTCTTAAGGACGTGTTTCTGCGAACGAAAAAGACGCGCGGCCACGGCCGGCGTCCTGTTCGGAAAGAATGGAACACCAAACGCCTGTCGAAAAGAACATCTTGCGAACACAGAACAAAGCCGGTACGACTTTGAGTGTTCTCCGATCGATGGGCGCGCGTAACGCGAAGCCCGGCTTGGCCGGGTGGAATCATGAAATAAGGGCGCATCTCCAATGAACCAGGCGGCTTTGAAACTCGTGGGCAAGGAAGACGGCGACAAGCAGCGCGCGCTCGAAGCGGCGCTCGCTCAGATCGATCGGGCGTTCGGCAAGGGCTCGGTGATGAAGTTGGGCGAAAAGGGCAAGGTCGAGATGGAGTCGGTCTCCACCGGCTCGCTCGGCCTGGATATCGCCCTTGGCATCGGCGGCCTGCCCAAGGGGCGGGTGATCGAGATCTATGGTCCGGAAAGCTCGGGCAAGACGACCCTGGCCCTGCACGTGGTGGCCGAGGTCCAGAAGGCTGGCGGCACCGCTGCCTTCGTCGACGCCGAACACGCGCTCGATCCGGGCTATGCCTTCAAGCTGGGCGTCAATCTCGACAACCTGCTGGTCTCTCAGCCTGACAACGGCGAACAGGCCCTGGAAATCACCGACACCCTGGTGCGTTCGGGCGCTGTCGACGTGGTCGTCATCGACTCGGTCGCAGCCCTGACGCCCAAGGCGGAAATCGAAGGCGAGATGGGCGACAGCTTGCCTGGCCTTCAGGCCCGCCTGATGAGCCAGGCCCTGCGCAAGCTGACCGGCTCGATCAACAAGACCAACACCATCGTCATCTTCATCAACCAGATCCGTCACAAGATCGGCGTGATGTACGGCAGCCCGGAAACTACCACGGGCGGCAACGCCCTGAAGTTCTACGCTTCGGTGCGCCTGGACATTCGCCGCACCGGCTCGGTGAAGAACCGCGACGAGATCATCGGCAACAATGTCCGCGTGAAGGTGGTCAAGAACAAGGTCGCCCCCCCGTTCCGCGAGGTCGAATTCGACATCATGTACGGCGAGGGCATTTCCAAGTTGGGCGAGATCATCGACCTAGGCGTCAAGGCCGGGGTCATCGACAAGGCCGGCTCGTGGTTCTCCTACAACAGCCAGCGCATCGGTCAGGGCCGCGACAACGTCCGCGAGTTCCTGAAAGCCAACAAGGATCTGGCCAACGAGATCGAGGCGGCCGTCCGCAAGTCTTCCCAGAAGATCGAGGAAGAGCTGCTGGTCGGCGGTCCCGAGGACGGCGACGAATAGGACCAGGAACGCTCGTGAAAAGGAGCGGCCCTACAGGTTTCGCGACCTTCGTTTAGCTCGGGCGCACCCCGCCAATACTTGACGCCCGTGGCTTCCCGCCACGAAGGCCGCGATCCCCCGGACGCCTGGACCCCAAACCAGGCGTCCGACTTCGTTTGGGGGGGGGCACAAACCCTCCCCCCAGCGGGGGAGGTGTCGGCGAAGCCGACGGAGGGGGAAGTGCTGCTGAGTTGGTGCGGTCTTCCCCCACCGGCCTGACGGCCGCCTCCCCCTTCAGGGAGAGGATCTTCGCGCTCTATCCTCTGCGGATAGGGAATGGAGTTGAGCGAAATCAATGACTTCGAATTTTCTCGCCCTTCTGTATCCCCCGCACCGAAACCTGATGGATACTGCTTCTTGTCCCCGTCGCAGGGGGAGGGCGCTTGGTACCGGCCTGATGCGGCGACGGGTGATGAAGCTGAGCGGGGCCGCGCGGTCACGCGGCGGGTACGATGGTGGTCTGTTCGTTGGATTGATCCGGGACCACCGGACCACTCGCAGGTGAGACAGCGCGGAATAAAGGAGGGCGGGGGTCAGAAGCCGCCTATCGCACATCGTCGGCGTCGAGACGGATAGCCGATCGACGAGATGCGCGCCCGTCCGGGGGTTAATTGGGAATCAGAGCTGAAACTCACGCTCGTGTGCCCCGATCCTCACGGTCAAGAACAGCTTGGCGAAGCGGACAGGTCGAACCGAAACGCACAAAACACATCACGGTCATCCGGGTTCGCCCCGGCCGCTTCGCGCCTCCCCACCCACTTGCAGCCAGTTTGGCGCGGGGCCGAAAAGCCGTGTCCACCAGACCCGCCCCCACCTGACCGCTTCGCGGTCGTCCGCCCCCGGAGGGGGCAGATGAGATCGTCTTCCCCCTCCGGGGGAGGAACGCCGCAGGCGCGGAGAGGGCTAGTGGTCAGTCAAGACTGTCCTTTGGAACGCACCAACGCGTCCCCACATCCAACTCGGTTTCCACTCCGCCGAAAACCGCGCTATGCAGCGCCAACCTCCGGACAGCCGGACTCTATCGAGATCCTAGAGACGCCCATGCCCAGCCTGAACGAGATCCGCGGAACCTTCCTCGACTATTTCGGCAAGGCCGACCACGCGATCACGCCGTCGGCGCCGCTGGTGCCGCAGAACGATCCGACCCTGCTGTTCGTCAATGCCGGCATGGTGCCGTTCAAGAACGCCTTCACCGGCGCCGAGACGCCGGCTTATCCGCGCGCGGTCAGCTCGCAAAAGTGCGTTCGCGCCGGCGGCAAGCACAACGACCTGGACAATGTCGGCTACACCGCCCGCCACCACACCTTCTTCGAGATGCTGGGCAATTTCTCGTTCGGCGACTATTTCAAGGAACAGGCGATCACCCACGCCTGGACCCTGCTGACCCGCGACTACGCCCTGCCCAAGGACAAGCTGCTGGTCACGGTCTATCACACCGACACCGAAGCCGCCGACCTGTGGAAGAAGATCGCCGGCCTGACCGACGACCGCATCATCCGCATCGCCACCAACGACAATTTCTGGTCGATGGGCGACACCGGTCCGTGCGGTCCGTGCTCGGAAATCTTCTTCGACCACGGCGCCCACATCGCTGGCGGCCCTCCGGGCAGCCCGGATGAGGATGGCGACCGGTTCATCGAGATCTGGAACCTGGTCTTCATGCAGTTCGAGCAGATGGCCGGTGGCGAGCGCCTGTCGCTGCCCAAGCCGTCCATCGACACCGGCATGGGCCTGGAACGCGTCGCCGCCGTCCTGCAGGGCGTGCACGACAACTATGACATCGACATCTTCAAGGCCCTGATCGCCGCCAGCGTCGAGCTGACCGGCGTCAAGGCCGAGGGCGCGCAAGCCCCGTCGCACCGGGTGATCGCCGACCACCTGCGCTCGTCCTCGTTCCTGCTCGCCGATGGCGTCACGCCGTCGAACGAAGGCCGCGGCTATGTCCTGCGCCGGATCATGCGCCGGGCCATGCGCCACGCCTATCTGCTGGGCGCCAATGAGCCCCTGATGCACCGTCTGGCTCCGACCCTGGTGGCCGAGATGGGCCAAGCCTATCCCGAACTGCGCCGCGCCGAGGCCTCCATCGTCGAAACCCTGCGCCAGGAGGAAGAGCGTTTCCGCATCACCCTGGGTCGGGGCATGGGCCTGCTCGACGAGGCCACCGCCAACCTGTCAGCCGGTGGCGTGCTGGATGGCGACGTCGCCTTCAAGCTCTACGACACCTACGGCTTCCCGCTGGACCTGACCCAGGACGCCGTGCGCGCCAAGGGCATCACGGTCGATACCGACGGTTTCGACGTGGCCATGGACAAGCAGCGCACCATGGCGCGCGCCAACTGGGCTGGTTCGGGTCAGACTGGCTCGGCTGCCGCCTGGTTCGCGATCAAGGAGCGAGCCGGCGCCACTGCGTTCGTCGGCTATGAGACCACCGAGACCACCGGGGTGGTGAAGGCCATCCTCATCGACGGCGCGGAGGTCGAAACCGCTTCAGATGGTCAGACCGTCGAGGTCTTGCTGGACCGCACCAGCTTCTATGCCGAGAGTGGCGGTCAGGCCGGTGACACCGGCGTCATCGAAGCCGGCGGTCGTGAGAGCCGCGTGCTCGACACCCAGAAGCAGGCCGGCGAGCTTTATGTGCACCGCGTCGAGCTGGCCGGCGACCTGAAGGTCGGCGACAGCGTCGTGGCCTCGGTCGACGCCGCCCGTCGCACCACCACCCGCTCCAACCACTCGGCTGCCCATCTCGTGCATGCCGCCCTGCACCATGTGCTGGGTCCGCACGTCGCCCAGAAGGGCCAGATGGTCGATGGCGAGCGCATGCGCTTCGACTTCAGCCACGGCGGCCCGCTGTCGCCCAACGAGATCGAGCGCATCGAAGCGGAGGTTAATGAGGTCATTCGCCAGAACGCCCTCGCCGAGACCAAGGAGATGGCGCCGCAGGAGGCCATCGAGGCCGGCGCCGTGGCGCTGTTTGGCGAAAAGTACGGCGACAGCGTCCGGGTGCTAACCTTGGGCAATTCGCTGACCGAGGCTGGCAAGTACTATTCGGTCGAGCTGTGCGGCGGCACCCACGTGGCCCGCACCGGCGACATCGCCCTGTTCAAGATCGTCTCCGAGCAGGGCGTCGCCGCTGGCATCCGTCGCATCGAGGCCCTGACCGGCGAGGCGGCCCGCCGCTTCCTGCTGGACCAGGCCGGCGTCGCCAAGGCCTTGGCCGACCAGTTCAAGACCCCGGTCAGCGAGGTCGTCGCCCGCGTCGACGCCCTGATCGCCGAGCGCAAGTCGCTGGAAAAGCAGCTGGCCGAGGCCAAGAAGCAGCTGGCCCTGGGCGGCGGTGGCGGCGCGGCCTCGGGTCCTGAAGACATCGCCGGCACCGCCCTGATCGCCAAGGTGCTGGACGGCGTCGGCGGCAAGGAACTGCGCGGCGTGGCCGAGGAGTTCAAGAAACAGCTGACCAACGGCGGCGTGGTGGCCTTGGTCGGGACTAGCGAGGGCAAGGCCGCTGTCACCGTGGCCGTCACCGCCGACCTTGCGGCCAAGTTCAGCGCCGCTGACCTCGCCAAGGTCGCTGTGCTGGCCATGGGCGGCCAAGGCGCGGGCGGCAAGGCCGACTTCGCCCAAGGCGGCGCGCCCGACGCATCCAAGGCCCAGGACGGCCTGGACGCCATCAAGGCGGCGCTCGCCGGCTAGCTCTTCAGGAACGCCGAGAGTTTGTTGCCGTCCGGGTCGCGGACATAGGCCAGGTAGTAGCCCTCGCCAAAGGTGGGGCGCGGGCCGGGTGGTCCCTCGCATGTACCGCCATTGGCCATGGCGGCGGCGTGGAAGGCATCGACCTGTTCCGTGGTCTGCGCTTTCAGCCCGACCATGATGCCGTTGCCGGCCTTGGCCGGTTGGCCGTTCTGGGGCGGGCAGATCATGACGGTGGCGTGCTCGGGGTCTGGACCGTAGCCGATCCAGTCGCCTTGCCGCCACTGCCGCGCGCTGCCCAGAGCGTGGAGCACTGCGTCGTAAAAGGTCCCGGACCGGTCGATGTCGCTGGCACCGATGGTGATGTAGCTGATCATGTCGATGTCCTCCGTGCAGCGAACCTAGTCAGACCAACGATGTTCGTCGAGAACGAGGCGGGAACTAGTTGACGCTGGATGTCAGCAGTATCGCGGCGCCGGACAGGGTCACGACTGCGGCGGCCGTGGTCAGGGCCACCGTTCGGGCCGCGCCTCGGGCGAAGACGCCCAGGGCGCGGGTCTGGATGAAGACGTTGACGGCCGTCGGCGTCGCCGCCAGCAGTGTGGCCCCCAGGCGGAAGGTGGGCGGAGCACCGACTAGACCCAAGCCGAACCAGGTCAAGACGGGCAGGACCAGCAGCTTGGCGACCGCCGCCGCCATAACAGGTCCGGAGCGGGGAGCGGCCTCGTCGTCGGTCCCGCGCAAAGCCAATGCCGCGCCCAGCGCCACCAGCGCTACCGGGCTTCCCGACATCGCCGCAGCGGCGACCGCGCGGTCCAGCACGCCGGGCAGGGCCAGGCCCATCAGCGCCATGCCCACGCCGATCAGCGAGGCGGCGACGATCGGGTTGGCAAGCGCTCGCGCCATCGATCCCGGGACGGAGCGCCCCGCCGCCCAGCCCAGCAAGGCGATGCCGGTCGCGGCCACGATCACGAAGTCTACCGCCACGAGGCCGGCGGCCAGACGGGCGGCCTCGGGGCCGAGCACGGCGGCGACGACGGGCAGGCCCAGAAATGCGCTGTTGCCCAGCCCGCCGGCCATGGCCGCGCCGGCCCGCTCCTCGCGCGTCCAGCCCAGGACGAGACCCAGGACCAGCAGTCCAGCCATCACCGCCAGCGCCGCTCCCGCGAAGGCCGCAAGTCCCCAGGCCAAGGTCGGTCCCGGCGTTCCGATCCGCGACAGGGAGTGGATCAGCAGGGCCGGAAAGCCGATCCAGAACACATAGGCTGACAGGCCACGCGACATGCCCTCGTCCAGCAGACGCAACCGGACCAGGACGACGCCAGCGCCGATCAGCAGGAAGAACGGCAGCACCCGCGACAGGACGCCGAACACAAGGTCGATCACGGGGCGCTGGCTCGCGGTTGGAGGACGCCCCGCTCTATCACCGGGCGGCGGGCGCCGACCAGCCCGGCAGGGTCAGGCGGTAGACCAGGATCAGGTTGTCGTTGTCGCCCGCAGGGCTTCCATCGGCCGCCTTGATCCCGGCGTCGAAGGTCGCGCCGCCGACCACACCCTGGCTGGTCTGGAAGTCGTTGTCCGAGCCGATGAACAGGAACGCATCGTTCGGCGCCTTGGGATCGAGGGCAGGAACCAGAGCCAGAGCCTCGAACTTTTCGGACAGGGTGAAGCCGTTGGTGGCGGCGTTGTCGAGGTTGAGGCCCAGGCGCGCCAGCTGTGTCGGGTTGATCAGATTGACCAGCTCGACCTGTTTGACCGGAACGATGCCCGCCTCGAGCACGCCGTTCGGCGCGATGGGCTTGGCCGAGGTCTCGTAGGGCGTTCCGGCGATGTTGGTGGCGCCGGTCGTGTCGATCAGCAGCACGCTGCGATAGACCGCCGGACGGGTCGCGCCGCCGCCGCGGCCGTTGCCGTCGCGGGCCAGCACCAGGAACTGGCGGTCGCTCAGCGCCAGGATCTCGGACTGGGCCGCGGTCTTGTCCGGCGCGGCGCCGTCGCCCTTGTTGCGGAACACCGGCAGCTGGACGACGTATTCGGCGACCGGCGCGGCCGGGGTCGCGGACTTGCTGATGTCATAGAGAAACAGCCGGGTATTGGCCCGCGTGTGATCGGTATCCTTGGCCGAGGCGGCGTCCTGCACCGTCGCGCTTTGCAGCAGGGCCGCAAGGCGCTTGCCGTTCGGCGTGATGCTGACGCCCTCGATACCCTGATTGTTGCGGCGGCCGGTTTCCGGAGCCTTGGCCCCTGTCAGCATCGGCGCGCCGGCGTTCATCGGCGCCACGGCGGCGACGGGCGCGATCACGCCTTTCAGCGCCCCGGCCTTGTCGAAGCGATAGATGGCCGCCGCATATTCGTCGGAGACGTAGAAGCCGCCATCGGCCGTCATGGCCAGGCCCTCGCTGTCCAGGCTGGTGCGGCCGGCGGCCTTGGGCTCGGAGGGGTCCAGGCCGGTGAAGGTCTGGCCCTTGGCGTCCTTCAGCAGCTGGCCGCCGGCCGGGGTCAGCACGACCTGATCGGGCGCCGCCACCGCTGTCCCGGCATGGGGCGCGAAGGTGAAGTCGAACCGGTGCAGACGGTTGGCGTAGTCCGAGGTACCGACGATCGTGCCCACCCCGTTGGGGCCACGGTCGGGCAGGGTGGTCAGGCGTCCGGTGTAGGTCCCGTCGGCCAGACGTCGCCAGCCGGTGATCGCCATAGCCGAGAACGAGCCCAGGGTGTCGCCGTGGAAGTCATGGAGCGAAGCCGACAGCCGGCCGGCCCCGACCAGGCCGTGATTGACCAGCTTCACGCCGCCGAACTCGACCGTGACCGGCCCTTCGACCGTGCTGACATTGGGCCGCGACCAAGCCGTCGGCTGGGCGAGGGCGGCCGTTGACAGAGCCAGCAGCGAAACAGCGGCCACGAGGGGCAGGCGGGCCAAGAGGGGCAGGCGGGCCAAGAGGGGCAGGCGGGCCAAGAGGGGCAGGCGGGCCAAGAGGGGCAGGCGGGGAAGGCGGGTCATGGGCGCGGCGCTCCGGGAAAGGTTCCCAGCGCGGTTAGCAGTCTTGCTTGACGCTTCGGTGACAGCACCGGCTTCGGCCCCTAGCGATCCTCGCGCGGCAGCTTGATATGCACCAGCTTCCAGGTGAACAGCGCCCGTCGCTGGAAGGTGAACACCGTTACCCGCACGGGATCGCCGGGCCGCTTCATCGCCACTCGCACCCGGTTGGGATCCCAGTAGGCGATGGTCGGATAAGGGCCCTGGACGGCGGCCTTAAGCTTGCCGGAGGCCGTCTCGGGCCGGGCCGGCCCGGCCGGCGCCGCGCCGGGCGCATAGCCCCGGGTCAGGGCCGAGATCCCGGCTATGGTCAGGAAGCGGTCGACCTTGGGCTCGGGCGGCGCCATCGGCTCGATGGCGCGGCGCATGGCGCCCAGCGGATTGCGCCAGATCGAGGGCGGCTCGGCCGCGGCCACGGGCACGTCCTCGTTCAGCTGGCCGGTCAGGCTGCGGCGCACGGCCGGGAAGTCGATCAGCTCGCCGATGGCCTGCACGTCCTCGTACTGGGCCGCCGCCTTCAGGGCCCGGAACGCGAACCACGGCGCCGAGGCGAAAGCCGCCGCGAACACGAAAATGGCCAGGACGATCAGGTCCCAGATCCGCTTCTGCAAACTCATGGCAGTCCTTGAGCGAGAGGGGCCGAAAAGGTTAACGCGGCATAGAAGGGGTATTCGCCGTCTCGTCGCAAGGGTCTTCGCGCGAGGCGGGACCGGAAGGTCGATCCCGGAACGGAGGCCCGGCCGTCTCGTCCGCGTCGTCCTGGACACGCTTGCGCTCCAGCAGGCCGGCGAGGCCGCCAATCTTCGCCAACAGGCGCGCGTCGAGCCAGGCCCTGTCGCGGTCGCGGCGGCGGTTCGAGCGGCACGCCCTCGTGCAGATCGGACGGGCGGGGCGGGGATGAGGCATGGGCTTGTTCCATCGCTAGAGCCCTTTCCGACCTGATGGCTTCATCAGGGTTGGGCGAAAAAGGCAATAAATCAAAAGTTTAGAGCATTTTTTGATCCGATAACCGTTTCATACTTATCGGAAAATGCTCTTGACGGGACGCACGGCTTCGCCGCCCCGCGCTGTCGCTGCGAAGATCGGGGGAGGGTTGCGGGGCGCCGGGCGACGCCCGGATGAAGGAATAGAATTACCGTTTCGACGAAGCTCGGACGCCCCGCGCGGTCGTTATCCGTCAGCGTCCCGTCGGGTGGCCCTGTTCGGGCCTTACCGGGACCCGCTTCCCCCGGTTTCCCGGGCGAAACGGCGGTCGAGGCGGGCGAGCCAGAAGGCTAAGTCACACCCGTTTATCCTCGTCCACGCCGACGGCGGGCGGGCCTGGCCAGCAACCAGGTCCCGGACCGCCCGAGTATCCCCCTCGGACCTGTCCCCGCTCGACCACACCCCAAGGCCGCGAAGGTCGCTGGCCGCGCGCCCTCCCCATCGCCTTGAGATGAAGACAGTATACGGCGGCGTCGATCCCGGAGGAGTTGGGGCGATCCCGGTCAGGGATTTCAAACGGTTAGGCGCGGGAAGCGGTGGGGATACAGCGCCTGCTGACAGGTTTCGGCCCTCCGGCGCGCTAAGCCGTGTCCAGCTGAGGAGCCGCCATGTCCGTCCCAAGCCCCGCCCCCAACTCCACAGTCGTCGAGCTTCGCCAGTACACCCTGCATCCGGGCCGGCGCGACACCCTGATCGCTCTGTTCGAGCGCGAATTCGTCGAGAGTCAGGAGGCGGCGGGCATCACCCTGATCGGCCTGTTCCGCGATCTGGACGATCCCGACCGCTTCGTCTGGCTGCGCGGCTTTGCCGACATGGAACAGCGCCGTCAGGCCTTGACCGCCTTCTATGACGGCCCTGTCTGGGCGGCCCATTGCGAGGCCGCCAATGCGACCATGATCGACAGCGACGACGTCCTGCTGCTGCAGCCGCACGGCTCGCCCCGGCCGGGCGGCAAGCCGTGGGCCGGCGGCGACCGCCTGCTGACCCTCACCGTCCAGGCCCTCGACACCGCGCTAGACCCGCCCGCCCTCGACCACGACGGCGCCGAGATCCTCGCCGCCTGGGTCACCAATCCGGCGGAAAACACCTTCCCCCGCCTGCCGGTTCGCGAGGGCGAGCGGGTGCTGGTCTGGATGACGGCCTATGCGGACGAGGCGGCCCTGGCGGCGGTCGCGGCCGGGGTTTCGGACGCGGGGGTGATGCAGAGGCTGCGGCTGGCTCCCACGGCGCGGTCACGGGTTCGGTGAAGTTGGAGCACCCTTCTCCCCTTGCGGGAGAAGGTGGCCCGCGCCAGCGGGTCGGATGAGGGGATGAAAGTCCTGTCCGCCGCGACGGACGGATCGTCGGGATGAGGCGCCACCCGCGCGACCCCTCATCCGGCGCTTCGCGCCACCTTCTCCCGCAAGGGGAGAAGGGAAGCCCAGTGGTATTGACGCGTTAAATCTACCACTGGTAGAATTATCCGTGCCTACAATCCTGCGCATCAACGGTTATCGGTTCTACTTCTACAGCCATGAACCGAACGAGCCGCCACACGTCCATGTGGATAAGGGCGAAGCGTCCTTGAAGGCGTGGCTTGCGCCCGTGGCCTTGGCGCGGAACCTCGGCTACCGGGCGCATGAGTTGAATGTTATCCTGACCTTGGTGCGCGAGCACAGGGTCACCCTCGTGGAGGCAAGGCATGAGCATTTTGGCGACGGCCGCTGACGAGCGCGTGCGCGACGTTCGGTGCGATGATGAGCGACTGGTGGTCGAACTCATGGACGGCCGCAGCATCGCCGCGCCTCTGGCCTGGTATCCGCGCCTTCTGGCGGCCACGCCGGCTCAGCGCGCGAATTGGGAAATCGCGGGCGGCGGTTACGGCGTTCATTGGCCAGAACTGGACGAGGACCTCAGCACCGAAGGGCTGCTGCGCGGGGCTCCGGCGGTGGGGTGATCGACTTTCGAGAAGGTTGGGATGGAAACGCGGCCCTTTGGCCCGGCGGAATATCTCGACAGCGAGGAGGTTATTGCCGCTTATCTCGCTGACGCGCGTGCCGACGGCGCCGAGGAACTCATCGACGCGGTCGAGGTCGAGCTTCACTCCGGTCGACCCGCGTGACTTCTCAATCCGTCATCTTTGCTACCTCTGGAAGTGTGGCCCGTATCGTGGCCTTCAATCTGTTGGATGCATCATTCAAATCAGCTGGATCCCAGATGATTGTGACTAGGTGGCTAGTATCAAAATGCACAGGCTCACTATCCCAGCGAGCCTTCTTGCATGTGTAGATCACAGGCTTTCCAAGACCCTCCGCAAACCCGGCCTCCCAGTATGCACCCCTGTTGTCATGCGTCAGGTCCGCCAGCACGAAGCGACAGGTGCGAATGGCGACGCGCAACTGATCGTCAATGCAGCCGGCCCCCTGCCCATCGGTTAGAAGGTTCAGCTTGAAGCCTGTGGAAGCGACTGCAGGCTTGAAACAGTCCGCTATAACCCGATTGAGTTCGGGGTCACCGAACTGCATCGCCATGAAGGCCACTTCCGAAGGGGGCTCTTCGCGCTTCAGCTCATTGTAAGCTGCCCACCCATCCCAAGTCAGACGATAGTATCGCCCATCTCCCGCTGGCTGCGCGACGACCAAACGATTTAGTTGATCCTGATCTAGTAGCCACTTCAGGCCAACAGCTGGATTGTCTTCCGAGAGGCCCGCCCCGATCCAAGCGCTCATGAATAAATCGTCTACTGGAACTTGATGCGCACCAGTTGGGAGCCTGTCCCCCACATATCGAATTAGATCGCTGGCCTGCTGTATGGGTTGCGGAAGCGGATCGTTCAAGCCCCACTGCTCTAGGTCATCTAGGGGCACACCAACGTGTGCGCCATCCCGCTCCATGCGTCGAACTTTATGACTAAGATTAGCGCGCCTAATCCCTTCATTGCCGGACTGGGCAAGCTGATCATGAAGTGGCCTGGCCCGACCATCCTTCGAGGGAATGATTTGCCAGCGCCCACATCGGCGGCAGCCGCTAACATGCAGCACATTATCCGGCTCACTCAGCAACGGCACATGGCAGATCATGCACTTAGTCATTTGCGCTCTTTCTCAAGCGTGCGGCGAAGTGATGGAAAGAATTATCCACTAATATTCAATGCTACTGCAATCTGCTGTAATGCCGCCTTTAATAATCTCCCCTAGTCCCTATCGTGACTATGGCTCTCCGTCGCCGCCGCCTCCACGCTCAGCGCCTCGCCATCCCCGCTCTGGAACCAGAACGGCGGGCGTTCGGGTTTGCCGGCTTCGTTCATCTTGCCGTCGAACACCCGGCCGTTGGCGATGGTGTAGGCGATGGTCGCGGTGTTGCGGATGTCGGTCAGGGGGTTGGCGTCGAACACCACCAGGTCGGCCAGTTTGCCGGGCTCCAGCGAGCCCAGGTCCTTGTCCATGCCCAGGGCGCGGGCGCCGTTGATCGTGCCGGTTCGCAGGGCTTCCATCGGGGTCATGCCGCCCTGGACGAAACTCCATAGCTCCCAGTGCGCGCCCAGGCCCTCGCGCTGGCCGTGGGCCCCGATCTGCACCGAGACGCCAAGGCGGCTCAGGCGCGTGGCCTCGCGGGCCACGGCGATGTGGTTCAGCTCATTGTCCGGGGTCAGGACCGGCCGGCGGGCGCGATTGTCGAGCAGGCGGCGCGGGACGTACTGCTGCAGGCGCGGATCGTCCCAGACCTTGGTGGCCTGGTACCAGTAATTGTCGCCGGCATTGCCGCCGAAGGCCACGACCAGGGTCGGGGTGTAGCCGACCTTGGTTTGCGGCCACAGCTGCAGCACGTCGGCATACAGACGATCCAGCGGGACCGAGTGCTCGATGGTGGTGTGGCCGTCGACGATCATCGACATGTTGGCCTGATACAGCGAGCCGCCCTCGGGCACGACCATCAGGCCCAGCTGGTTGGCGGCCTCGATGATCTGCTGGCGCTGGTCGCGGCGAGGCTGGTTGTAGCTCTTCACGCTCCAGGCCCCGACCGCCTTCATGCGGCGCAGGTTCGAGAGGGCGTCGTCCAGGCTGTCGACCTTGGCGGTGAAAGGGGTGGCGGCGCCGTACAGGATCGCGCCGGTCGAGAAGATGCGCGGGCCGACCACCTCGCCGGCCCGCTGCAGTTCCGAGTGGGCGAAGATCTCGCTGGTGTCGTTGGACGGGTCGTGGATCGTGGTGACGCCGAAGGCCAGGGCGGCGTAGTTCACCCAGCTGCGCTGCGGGATGATCTCGTCGGAGCCCATCGAGCCGTGCCAGTGGGCGTCGATCAGGCCGGGCGCGATGGTCTTGCCGGTCATGTCCATGACCCTGGCGTCGGCCGGCGGGGTGACCGAGCCCTTGGGGCCGATGGCGACGATGCGATTGCCGTCCAGCACCACGACGCCGTCCTCGATGACCTCGTCACCCTTCATGGTGATCAGGCGGGCCCCGGTCAGGGCCAGCTTGCCGGTCGGCTTGAAGGCGGCCTGCTTGAAGCCCAGATCGATCCCGGTCTCGGCGGGCTTGGGAAGTTCGGCGGGGGCGCCTTCGACGAAGCTGAAGCTGTCCTTCAGGTCCCGGCTGAAGAGCTGCGGACCCAGGGCCCAGTTCAGGGTGGCGCTGTCGCCCGACCAGTGGATCCAGTCGCCGGCGTCGCGGGTGACCTTGGTCTGGGGCAGGGCCTTGCCGTCGGTGGCGACGCTGACCGGACGGCCGGTTTTTGTGAAGGGCGCGACATAGGCGTTGAAGCGCTCGGTCCAGGCGATCCAGGCCTCGTTGGGCGACACGGCGAACTCGGCGGCGAATTCCGAGGTCAGGTGGGTGCGGGGCTCGTGGCCGTTCAGGTCGACGGACTTCAGGGCGGCCAGCTTGTCCTGGCGGCCGGTCAGGTAGACGCGGTCGTTGGCGGCCCCGAACTGTGGCGCGGTCCCCTTGTCGGTGATCAAAGTGGCTTCGCCGCCGGCGGTCGGCACGCGGTACAGGCCCGGGTCGCGGGTCCACAGGGTGCTGAGCAGCACGCCGTCGGTCGAGGCGCGGTAGACGATGGTCTTGCCGTCCGGCGAGAACACCGGCTCGACGAAGCGGCCGGGGTTCTTGTTGACCTTGCGGCCCTCGCCGCCGGTCGCCGGGATCACCCGGATCGAGCCCAGGTCCTCGTCGTCCCAGGTGGTGTAGACGATCGACTTTCCGTCGCGCGACCAGGCCGGATAGAGCTCGAAATGGTCGCTCTGTTTGGTCAGGCGACGCGGCGCGCCGCTCGGCAGGTCGCGGATCCACAGATTGCCCAGAGCCTCGAACACCACCTTCTTGCCGTCGGGCGAGGTGCGGGCCCAGCGGATCATCTTCACATCGAAGCTGTCGGGGGCCACATCGACCGGGAAGCGCACGGCCTCGCGGGCCTTGCGGGTGTCGGCGACGTGGAAGGGGATGTCGGACACCGCGTGGGACTTGGCGTCGACTTTACGGATCTTGCCGCCGGCCCAGACCACCAGAGAGCCGCCGTCGGGCGTCCAGCTGATCGCCGGATAGACGCCGTGGATGGCCCAGGTCTCCTGCATGTCGCGGTCGAGGGCGTCATAGACCCTGGTCTCGCGGCCCGAGGCGATGTCCATCACATAGAGCACCGACTGGAACCGGACGCGGCGGATGAAGGCCAGCGACTTGCCGTCGGGCGAGGGGGTGGGGCGGATCGCGCCGCCGGGGCCGCCCAGAAACTTCTTCACCTCGCCGCTGTCGCGGTCCAGGCGCTGGATGGCGTAGATCTCGGTATTGGGGTCCTTGCTGTAGGCAAACACCTGGCCTTCGGTGACGTCGTCGCTGAAATACAGATAGCGGCCGTCGGGCGAGAAGGCCGGCTCGCCGGTGTCCTTCTGCTGGGTGCGGCGCTCGGTCAGCTGCACGCCATTGCCGCCGGAGCGGTGATAGAGCCACATCTCGCCGGCCCCCAGCGAGCGGCCCGAGGTGAAGTGCTTGCGGCCGACGATGAACTGGCCGTCGGGCGTCCAGTCGGGCTGGGACAGCAGGCGGAAGCTCTCGCTGGAGACGGCCTTGGTATTGCTCCCGTCGCGATCCATCACCCAGATATTGTCGCCGCCGCCCCGGTCGGAGGTGAAGGCGATCTGCTTGCCGTCGGGCGAGTATTTCGGCTGCATGTCCCAGGAAATGCCGCTGGCGATGTTCCTGGCCTCGCCACCGGTGATGGGCAGGACGTAGAGGTCGCCCATCAGGTCGAAGACGATCTCCTTGCCGTCGGGGCTGACGTCCAGCGACATCCACGAGCCTTCGGTGACGTCGAGCTTGAGGTCTTTGGTGTAGCCGGCCGGCGGGTTGCGCACGTCCCACTTGGGCTTTTCGGGCTTGGCGTCGGTCTTGGCGTCGGTCTGGCCTTCGGTCTTGGCGTCGGCCCGGGCGGCCGCTTCGGGCGCGGGGACGGGCGTCTGGGCCAGGGCTGGAGCGGAGAAAACCAGAAAGGCCGCAGTGGCCAGCAACGCACGCTTCATGTCTTGATTCTCCACTCGATCGCGGTGGAGCTTAGCGAAGCGCGGACCAAAGAAAACGCCCCCCGGTTTCCCGAGGGGCGCTGTTGGTCTTCGAAGGGTTTGAAGCCTTAGACGGCCATGGCCAGCTTCAGGTTCTCGTCGATCTTGTCGAGGAAGCCTTCGGTGGTCAGCCACGACTGCTTGTCGCCGACCAGCAGGGCCAGGTCCTTGGTCATGAAGCCGCTTTCGACCGTGTCGACGCAGACCTTCTCAAGGGTAAGAGCAAAGCTCGCCAGTTCGGCGTTGTTGTCCAGCTTGGCGCGGTGGGCCAGGCCACGCGTCCAGGCGAAGATCGAGGCGATCGAGTTGGTCGAGGTGCTCTGGCCCTTCTGATGCTGGCGATAGTGGCGGGTCACGGTGCCGTGGGCGGCTTCGGCTTCCACCGTCTTGCCGTCCGGGGTCATCAGCACCGAAGTCATCAGGCCCAGCGAGCCGAAGCCTTGCGCCACGATGTCGGACTGCACGTCGCCGTCGTAGTTCTTGCAGGCCCAGACATAGCCGCCCGACCACTTGATGGCCGAGGCCACCATGTCGTCGATCAGGCGGTGCTCGTAGTGGATGCCCTTGGCCTTGAACTGCTCGGCGTAGTGGGCGTCAAAGATCTCCTGGAAGATGTCCTTGAAGCGACCGTCATAGTATTTGAGGATCGTGTTCTTGGTCGACAGATAGACCGGATAGTTGCGGTTCAAACCGTAGGCGAACGAGGCGTGCGCGAAATCGCGGATCGAGTCGTCGAGGTTGTACATGCCCATGGCCACACCGGCGCCCGGGGCCTTGAACACTTCGTGCTCGATGGTCTCGCCGTCTTCGCCGACGAACTTGATCGACAGCGTGCCCTTGCCGGGGAACAGGAAGTCGGTGGCCTTGTACTGGTCGCCGAAGGCGTGACGGCCGACGATGATCGGCTGGGTCCAGCCGGGCACCAGACGCGGCACGTTCTGGCAGATGATCGGCTCGCGGAAGATCACGCCGCCCAGGATGTTGCGGATCGTGCCGTTGGGCGACTTCCACATCTTCTTGAGCTTGAATTCCTCGACCCGTTGTTCGTCGGGGGTGATGGTGGCGCACTTGACGGCGACGCCATGCTTCTTGGTGGCCTCGGCGGCGTCGATCGTCACCTGATCGTTGGTCGCGTCGCGGTTCTCGACCGACAGGTCGTAATAGTCCAGGTCGAGGTCCAGATAGGGGAAGATCAGCTTATCCTTGATAAGCTTCCAGATGATCCGGGTCATTTCATCGCCGTCCATGTCGACGACGGGGTTGGCGACTTTGATCTTGGCCATTGCGGGGTCTTCCTCTCGCGGTGGCGCGCCTGAGGCAATCTGGCGCACAGGACCAGATCGCGGCGCGGACGCGCTGCCTATAGACTGTTGCGCGTGAAGGGAAAAGCCGAACGGTGGAATGGGGCTTTTTCTTCAGGCGATATTGGGCTTGGCCGACTTTGATGGATGATCAGGGTCTCCGCCAGGAGACCGAGGGACCGAACAGGGCGTGCGAAGCCTTCTGCCCAAGACCCAGATGACCTCGCCGCTGGCGCGTCGCCTGCTGGCGATCGTCGCAGTATTGTCGATCGCCGTCACCGGCGTGGCGACGGCGGTCGCCTTTGTGTTCGTGCAGCACAGCGCCGCCGACACCCAGATGCGGCATCTGGTTGAATATGTCGGCGAGCGTGTGGAGACCGAGGATCGCCTGTTTTCCGATCTGGTCAAGGTTCACGACGCCGCCAGCCAGGCCCTGATCAAGCGCCTGGAAAGCCGTGATGCTTCCGACGCCCTGAGCGAGTTCGACCGCCTGTACCTGGATCATGGCGATGGCACTCGTCGCACCGACCCCACGCTTTACGACGGCGGGCGTACAGGGCCCCATTATGTCTACGGCATCGGCGGCTACCTGCCGAAGGCCGAGCTGATGAGCCAGGCCGAAAAGGCGTTGTTCGTCTCGGCCATGGAGGTGGTGGCCAATACCGGCGAGACCGAAGTTCACCACTACGACAATTTCTATTTCTTCACGCCAAAGACCCAGCTGGTGATGTTTGGGCCCAAGCGGGCGGACAGGCTGCTCTATTATCGCCGCGATGCACCGCCCAACTTGGATATCTCCAAGGAAGAGATGGCCCAGATTACCCTGCCTGAGAATAATCCCGGCCAGGTGATGAAATGCACCAAGCTGCGCCGGCTGATTTCCGACCCCAGTGGGCGCGGTCTGAACGCGGCCTGCATCACGCCCTTCTATCACAAGGGCCAGTACATGGGCTCGTGGGGCACCACCCTGTCGCTGGACTCCTACCTGCTGCGCGCCGTGGCCAAGGCCCTGCCGGGCGGAACCAACATGATCGTCTCGGATGACGGCGAACTGATCGCCTCGCCCGGCTTGGCCCAAAAGGGCGTGATCGATGCCGCACGGCTGCGGGAGGTCGAGACTCGCAACCGCGTCGGCGAGGTGATCACCCAGATCAAGGCGGCCGGCCGCAACGTCGGCGCCCTCCGTGACAAGCGGGGAGACCGGGTTATCGCCTATGGTCGACTGAAGGAGCCCAATTGGTGGTTCCTGATGACCTTCCCCTCGGGCGACGTGGTCTGGTCGTCGATCAAGACCGCCTCGTGGGTGCTGCTGTTTGGCGTGCTGGGCGTGGTGGTCCAGGTGATGCTGCTCTATCGCGTGGTCAGCCGCGAGGTGGCCTGGCCGCTGGGCGTTCTGGCCCAGTCCCGGCGCTCCGGCGACGGCAAGGATGCCCTGGAGGTCGAGAACCGTCAGGATGAGATCGGCGCCCTGGCCCGCACCCTGCGCCAGCAGCGCGAGGGCAATGAAGATCTGCTCCGCTCGCTTGAGGACCGCGTCGCCGAACGCACGGCCGAGCTGGAGCGCGCCAATCAGGCCAAGTCGCTGTTCCTGGCCAATATGAGCCACGAGCTGCGTACGCCGCTGAACGGCGTGATCGCCATCGGCGGCCGTCTGGCCGAAGAAGAAGATCCCAAGGTCCGCCGCGATCTGGCCGCTCTGGTCACCTCGTCCGGCCGCCTGCTGGAACAGGTGCTGGGCGATATTCTGGACGTCTCCAAGATCGAGGCCGGCGAGTTCCAGCTGACGCCCGCGCCCTTCGACCTCGAGCGTCTGGTGCGCGGCATGGCCGAACTGCACGCCGTCGCCGCCAAGGCCAAGGGTCTGGATTTTTCCTGGTCCGTCGCGCCCGGCGTGGCGGGCGGCTATCTGGGCGACGGCGGGCGTATCAGCCAGATCCTCTCCAACCTGCTGGCCAATGCGGTCAAGTTCACGGCCAAGGGGTCGATCTCTCTGCACGTCGAAGGCCGTGACGAGCAGCTGGTCTTCACGGTGGCAGACACCGGGGTGGGCTTTGACGATGCGGTGCGCGAGCGGCTGTTCAAGCGCTTCGTCCAGGCCGACCAGTCGATCACTCGCCAGTTCGGCGGCACGGGCCTTGGCCTGTCGATCTCGGCCGCCCTGGCTGAGATGATGGGCGGCCGGATCGATGCGCGGGCTGTGGTCGGTTTCGGAGCCACCTTCGCGGTCGAACTTCCGCTGCCCCGCTGCGAGGGCGAGCTGGTCGATGCGCGCCGGGAACCCGAGGACGAGATCTCTCTTGAAGGCCTGCGCGTGCTGGTCGCCGAGGACCATCCGACCAATCGCAAGGTTGTCGAGGTGGTGCTGGAGCCGTTTGGCGTCGATCTGACCATGGTCGAGGACGGCAAGGCGGCCCTGGCGGCCGTCGAGAGCCAGGTTTTCGACGCGATCCTGATGGACATGCAGATGCCGTTCATGGACGGCCTGACCGCCACCCGCGCGATCCGCGCACGCGAGGCGGCGCTAGGCCTGCCGCCGGTGCTGATCATCATGCTGACCGCCAACGCCATGGAAGAGCACGTCGCCTCGGCCAAGGCGGCGGGCGCCGACCTGCACCTGGCCAAGCCGCTGCATCCGGTGATGCTGCTGGAGGCGCTTGCCGCCGTGCGAACTGGCGGTCTGGCTGATGCGGCCAGCGCTGCGGTGTAGGGGGCGATCGTTTACTCAGCGACGGGCAGACAAGAGTCTGCTTTCGACCCATTGCAGACATTCAGCTATCAAGACACCTTAGGTTTATGAAACTCGCTGAAACTTCTCTTGCCGTTGAAGCCCGGCGAAGGTTCGTGCCCAGCGCGTCACTCTCAGTGTGCCGCCGCGCGGCCAATATAGGCGCACTGGTTTGTGCGACTGCCGGGCTCCAGCTTGCCGGGTGTGCACCCGCCCCCAACGGAGCGGACATGGCGCGTATCACGCTTGAACGTGCTGAGTTTTATTACTGCGATACGAGATGCAGTTCCTTCACCCTTCACCTACGCATCCAAAATCAAAGCGACGAGACGCTCTGCGTACCCGACTTATTTCTCACCGAACGAGCATCCGAATTTCTTTATTTTAAAGTCGCCGGAGGTCAAGAATACCAGCAATCCACCAATTCCGGTTCCCCGTCGGAAGCGGTTGAAAAAGGTGGGCAATTCTTGGCTAGAGCATACCAGTCGGGGTCAAACTATATACTGGCACCGCGAGAACGGCGCGATATTGAGATTTATACCGGCGATAACTTTGATGTTCCCAATGCTGATGGCCAGATAAACACTTATGTTGAATATTTTCCATGCATTCCCGATGACCATGGCAATATTGCGCTAAAGCGTGCCGATATGAAAGCGCCCGTAAAACGACTGCCGCAGAAGATGACGCTGTCGCGCTAGTTAGAATTTCTGCGTGTCCGCTCCCGCCCCTAGCGGACTTTCACCGTACGCGCTTTGCGGCGGCTCTAGGCTCCGGTAACCTTTCGAACATGGAATATTTTAGCCGTGCATGGGCCTTGGGCGACCTGTCGGATGAGGAATCTGACAGGGTTGAGGAACTATACAGGGAATACATTGGGTCTCTGGACCCTGATGGGCACGTGCGACGGTTCGCAACCACTATCAACCTGCACGATGCCTATGTGGATCGCCTGAGCTATTCCGATGGAGCCTTATCCCTACGTTTGCTGACAGGCGACATGCAGCGCGGCTATTGGCACACACTCATTCGCTATAGCGGCGGCAATATCGTCCAGGGTCGTGATGCGCTTGAGCAAGCGATGGCCGTGAGGCCGACGGAAATTTGGTACGGCGAGTTCTCGTCCGCCCCGCCTCGAATGGTTCACCGGTTCCTCTTGGTAAAAGCCAACACCAGCGAGGACCGAGGTGAGGTCCATGTCGAGTTTGAAGGATTTTCGTTCAGCGAAACCCAAGCCGCCGGACGCAGTCTGGGGTAAGATTAGTCGAGGTCTGCTCTCCACCCATTGCCGAATATCAAAAGGTCCGCTTTCGGGCAGCCCTCCACCAGATCCCCGTTATCCCGCGACTTGTTCGCGGGACCCATTTGTCCGCCTCAGGTGAAGAGGGGGCGGTCCACCGAGGCGCGCCGCTGGCGCCACTGTACGGGTTGAACGATGGGTCCCGCGAACCAGTCGCGGGATGATGGGCTTGGTGAATGCAGGGCGAAGCGGGCAATCGCCCCGGACGTTCCGGAAAGTCGCCGGCCAAAAGCCTAGCCTTCGGCCGCCTTCAACACGATCCGTCCCACATCCGCGATCACCGCGTCCCGCGCTTCGTCCGACGCTGTCGAGCCGCTGAGGAACACGACCACGGCGAACTGGCGGCCGTCCTTCAGCTTATAGATCCCGATGTCGTTGCTGGCCGGGGTCATGCCCAGGTCGGTGCGCGCGCTGCCGGTCTTGTGGGCCAGGCTGGCGCCTTCGGGCAGGGCGGCCTTGAGGCGACCCTGTCCGGTCGTCGTCGCCGTCATGATCCCCAGCAAGCGCTCCGTCGACGCCTTGGAGACCAGTTCGCCCGCCCGCAAAGCGGCCAGGAACCGCACGGCGGCGACCGGGGTGGCCGTGTCGCGCTGATCGGCCAGATAATCGGCCATGGCCTTGCGGCGCGTCGCTTCCGGCACCGCCAGCAGGACAGGCTTGTAGGCCTGGCCCCGCCAGCCGGCGCGGAACGAGGCCATGCCGGAGATTTCGGGTTGCAGCTGCCGCTCATAGCGGTCGATCTGGAAGTCGCGGATATTCTTCTGGTTCAGCCAGGCGGTGAGGGCGCCCGGCCCGCCGATCCTTTTCATCAGAACGTCGGCGGCGGTGTTGTCGCTGGCGCCGCTGGCCAGCTCCAGAAGTTCGGCGATGGTGTAGTCGGCCCGCCCCGGCCAAGCCTCGGCAACAGGGCTGAAGGGCGGCGACAGGTCGATGTCGCGAATGGTGACGACCTCGTCCAGACGGATCCGCCCCTTGTCGACCTCGGCCAGGACGGCCGCGCCCAACGGGGCCTTGAACACGCTCTGCAGCGGAAACCGGTTCTCGCCATTGAAGGCTACGGTCTGGCCGGTTTGAGCGTCGCGCACGGCGATGCCCAGCAGCCCCGGCGCGGCGCGGTCGGCCAAAGCCTGGAATTGCGTGGTCAGATCCTTGTTGTCGAACACCGGCTCCAGCTGCCCCAGCATCGGCGTCGTTTCCTTGCATCCGACGGTCAGGACGCCAGCGAAGACGGGGGCGGAAAGCAGGAAGGCGCGACGATGCATGGACCTGTCTCACACGGGCGAACACGGCCGTAAACGCGTATCCCGCGGGTTGGGGACTTGCATCTGAACGCACGGCGGCGGCAAAGGGACGCCATGAGCCAGTCTTTTGCCCCGCCCTGCGTGATCCTCAACGAACCTCAGATGGCCGAGAACATCGGCGCGGTCGCCCGTGTGATGGCCAATTTCGGTCTGTCTGACCTTCGCCTGGTGCGGCCGCGCGACGGCTGGCCTCAGGAACGCGCCTGGCCGTCGGCCTCCGGCGCCGACTGGCCGCTGAACAACGCCAAGGTGTTCGACACTTTGGAAGAGGCCATCGCCGACCTGAAGCTGGTGTTCGCCACCACCGCCCGTCCGCGCGAGACCCGCCTGCCGGTATTGACCCCCCGCGAAGCCGCCGCCCAGTTGTCGGACGATGTTGCCCAGGGCCGCGCGGTCGGCCTGCTGTTCGGCGGTGAACGGGCCGGGCTGGAGACCCAAGACATCGCCCTGTGCCAGGGGATCGTCAGCATTCCCATCGACGAGCGGTTCCGGTCGCTGAACCTGGCCCAGGCCGTGTCGATCAACGCCTACGAATGGAAGATGACGATCGACGATCGTCCGTGGGTGAAGTTCGAACAGAACGTCGAAGATCCCGCCGACCAGTCGTCGTTGCTGGGCCTCTATGGCCAGCTGGAAGACGAGCTGGAAAAGGCCGGCTTCTATCACCCGCCGGAAAAGAAGCCCTCGATGGTCCGCAACCTGCGTGTCCCGCTGGCCCGCGCCCGATTGACCGAGCAGGAGGTCCGCACCTTCCGGGGCGTGATCACCGCGCTGTCGCGAGGCCGGGGCAGGGTGCTGGCCAAGCTGGCGGCCAGGGCGGTCAAGGACGAGCCAAAGAGCGAGAGGTCAGACCAAGGGTCTTGACGCAACACCCGCCAGAGTCGAAGGCCAAGGTCATGACCCTTCGTGAGATGACCGCGGTCGACGCCGACGAATTCCACGGGACGATCGTGCCGGCGGCGCAGCCGGTGATCTTTCGGGGGCTGGTCTCCGACTGGCCCGCCGTCCAGGCCGGGGCGCAAAGCGACGAGGCCCTGTTCGCGCACCTGTCGGGCTTCGACCAGCAACAGTCGGTGACCACCCTGGTCGGCGATCCGGAGGCAGGCGGTCGGTTTTTCTACAATGCCGATCTCAGCGGCTTCAATTTCCGCAGCGGCGGGGCGCGGCTGAGCAAGAGCTTCGAGTTCCTGCTGGCCAATCGGGACGAGCCCAGGCCCGCCAGCCTGGCCGTACAGTCTGTGGCCACCAACACCCATCTGCCGGGTTTCGGCCAGGCCAATCCGTCCAGCCTGCTCGACCCCTCCGTCGAGCCCCGGCTGTGGATCGGCAACCGCGCGATTATCGCCGCTCATCATGATCCTTACGAGAACCTGGCCTGCGTCGTGGCGGGCCGGCGGCGTTTCACCCTGTTCCCGCCGAGCAGCGTGGGCGACCTCTATATCGGCCCGTTCGAACTGACGCCGGGCGGCCCGACGATCAGCATGGTGTCGTTCGACGATCCCGACCTCGAACGCTATCCCCGGTTCGCCCAGGCGATGGAAGCCTCGCTCGTCGCCGAGCTGGAGCCGGGTGACGCGCTCTACATCCCCTATCTCTGGTGGCACCATGTGCGCTCGCTGGCGCCGGTGAATGTGCTGGCCAATTACTGGTGGACGCCGCCCGCTGAGGAGCGGGGCGCGCCGCACGATGCTTTCCTGCACGCGGTGCTGGCGCTGCGCGCCTTGCCCGACCCGCACCGGGCCGCCTGGAAGACGCTCTTCGACCACTATGTGTTCGGGGAGCCCGAGGCGGCGACCGGACATCTGCCCGCCGGGCGCCAGGGCATATTGGGTGAGTTGACGCCCGAGGAGGCCCAGCGGCTGCGCAAGCTGCTGAGCCAGCAGATCCTTTCCTAGCGGACGGTCGGGCTTCCAGCGCTTGCGCGCGCAAAAGCCGAGACAGGCAGGCGCGCAGAGGGCTAACCTTCCTCGAGCAATCGTTGGGGGAAACATCATGAACCGTCGGGAACTGCTGGCTTTCGCCAGCGCGCTAGGTCTGGCGCCCTCGCTGGCGAGCGCTCAGGACGCCGATCCGGCGGCTGCCGCCCGCGACGCCTGGCTGTACGCCCTGCCGCTGATCGAAATGGCCACCACCCGGGCGCGGGTCCTCTCGGCGCCCGGCGCGGCGATCAACGTCCTGCGCCACGACCGCGAGCTGACCGACCACACCAAACGCTGGGTGACCACGCCCAACAACGACACCCTCTATTCCTCGGCCTTCGTCGACCTGACCCAGGGAGCGGTGATCCTGACCATCCCCGCGACCGGGACCCGCTACTACTCCGTCGCCGTCATGGACATGTTCACCAACAACAACGTCGTGCTGGGCCTGCGCACCGTGGGCGGGCAGGGCGGGACCTTCACCCTGGTCGGGCCGGGCCAGGCCGCGACGGGCATGAACCCCACCCGCATCGCCACCAGCTATGCCTGGGTGCTGATCCGCACCCTGGTCAATGACGACGCCGATCTGCCCGCCGCCCACGCGGTGCAGGACGGTTTTTCGCTGAAGGGACCCGAGGCCGGCGCGCCGCCGGTCTTCGCCGCGCGCGACGCCGCGCCCGCCGCCTATTTCGCCGCCGCCCGCCAGCTGCTGGCCGCCGATCCGGCCCCGCCCACCGACCTTCGCATCCTGCGCCGGACGGCCTCCTTCCTGGGCGCGGGTCCGTTCGACGCCGCCGCCGCCGCCAAGGGCGTCGAGACGGCGCGGATGATCCCCATTCTCGCCAAGGGACGGCAGACCTTCATCAATGGGTGGAGTTATCCGCGCGCCAATATGGGCGACTACGGCCAGGACTACCTCTACCGCGCCATCGTCGCCGTGCAGGGCCTGGGCGCCCTGCCAACGGCCGAGGCCCTGTACATGAAGGCCGCGGGCGACGACGGCACAGGGCTCTATAAGGGCGACGGCCTCTATCGCCTGACCCTGCCGAAGGACCTGCCGATCGACAGCTTCTGGTCGCTGTCGATGTACGAGGCCACGGCCGACGGGCAGTTCTTCTTCACCGACAATCCCATCAAGCGCTACGCCATAGGCGACCGCACCAAGGGGCTGAAGCGCAACACCGACGGGACACTGGACATCTGGATCGGCCGGACCGACCCCGGCGGCGAGCGCAGCGCCAACTGGTTGCCGGCCCCCAAGGCTGGACCGTTCTCCCTGACTCTGCGCACCTATCTGCCGCGCGCCGAGCTGCTTGGCGGCCAGTTCCGCTTCGCGCCAATCAAGAAGGCCTAGAGCATTTTCCGATAAGTGTGAAACGGTTATCGGATCGAAAAATGCTCTAAACTTTTGATTTAATGCCCTTTTTGCCCGAACCTGATGAAGCCATCAGGTCGGAAAGGGCTCTAGGGCGCTGTCCAGGGGGGCTCGACCCCGGCGGCGGTCGGCGGCAGATTGGCCGCCGACTCGCCCAACAGGAAATCCACGATGAAGACCCGCGCCGCCGTCGCCTTCGAGGCCAAGAAGCCGCTCGAGATCGTTGAGGTCGACCTGGAAGGTCCCCGCGCCGGCGAGGTGCTGATCGAGATCAAGGCTACCGGCGTCTGCCACACCGACGCCTATACGCTGGACGGTCTGGACAGCGAGGGCCTGTTCCCCTCGATCCTGGGCCACGAGGGAGCGGGCGTGGTGGTCGAGGTCGGCGCTGGCGTCACCAGCCTGGCGGTCGGCGATCACGTGATCCCGCTCTACACGCCCGAATGTCGCCAGTGCAAAAGCTGCCTGAGCGGCAAGACCAACCTCTGCACGGCCATCCGCGCCACCCAGGGCAAGGGGCTGATGCCCGATGGCACCAGCCGCTTTTCCTACAAGGGCCAGACCATCCATCACTATATGGGCTGCTCGACCTTCTCGAACTACACGGTCCTGCCCGAGATCGCGGTGGCCCGGATCCGCAAGGACGCACCCTTCAAGTCGGCCTGTTATTGCGGCTGCGGCGTCACCACGGGTGTCGGGGCGGTGGTCCACACCGCCAAGGTCGAGCCCGGCGCCAACGCTGTGGTGTTCGGCCTGGGCGGCATTGGCCTGAATGTGCTGCAGGGCCTCAAGCTGGTCGGCGCCAACATGATCATCGGCGTCGATATCAACCCGGATCGCGAAGCCTGGGGCCGTCAGTTCGGCATGACCCACTTCGTCAATCCCAAGACCATCGACGGCGACGTGGTGGCCCATCTGGTGGCCATGACCGACGGCGGCGCCGACTACACCTTCGACGCCACGGGCAATACCACTGTGATGCGCCAGGCGCTGGAAGCCTGCCATCGCGGCTGGGGCGAGAGCATCATCATCGGCGTGGCCGAGGCCGGCAAGGAGATCGCCACGCGGCCGTTCCAGCTGGTCACCGGCCGGGTCTGGAAGGGCACGGCCTTCGGCGGCGCGCGCGGCCGCACCGACACGCCCAAGATCGTCGACTGGTACATGGACGGCAAGATCCAGATCGACCCGATGATCACCCACGTGCTGCCGCTGGAACGCATCAACGAGGCGTTTGATTTGATGCACGCGGGGACGAGCATCCGGACGGTCATCGAGTTCTAGGATTTCTGCCTTCTCCCCTTGCGGGAGAAGGTGTCGCCGCAGGCGACGGATGAGGGGTTGCGCGGAACGTTTTGAGAGACCCCTCATCCGACCTGCGGAGTTTATCTTCGGGCGCGCGCTTAGCGCGACCCGGGGGCAGGCCACCTTCTCCCGCAAGGGGAGAAGGATCGTTTGAGCAGGTCGATGTCTGAAGTTGAAGTTCTGAACACCCACCGCCTGCACGGCGGAACCCTGCGTTACTGCAAGCACGACAGCGCCAGCACCGGCACGCCGATGAAGTTCACGGTGTGGACGCCGGATGGAGAGGGGCCGTTTCCGTATCTCGTCTGGCTGTCGGGCCTGACCTGCACGGAAGACAATTTCACCACCAAGTCAGGCGTCTACGAGCACGCCGCCAGGCACGGCCTCGCCATCGTCGCGCCCGACACCTCGCCGCGCGGCGAAGGTGTGGCCGACGATCCGGCCTACGACCTGGGGCAGGGGGCTGGCTTCTATCTCGACGCCACCCAGGCTCCGTGGGCGCCGCACTTCCAGATGTACTCGTATGTGACCAGGGATCTTTTGGAGGCCGTGGATGGCGCCTTCCCGCTGGACCCTGCCCGACGCGGGGTGTTCGGCCACTCGATGGGCGGCCACGGCGCCCTGACCCTGGCTTTGCGCAATCCCGACCTTTTCAAGTCGGTCAGCGCCTTCTCGCCCATCGTGTCGCCGCTGAACTGCCCGTGGGGGGACAAGGCGATGACCGCCTATCTCGGCCCCGACCGCGCCGCCTGGCGGCCCCACGACGCCTGCGCGCTGATCGAAGACGGGGCGGGCTCGAGTTTCGACGACATCCTGATCGACCAGGGCCTGGCCGACAATTTCCTGGAAAGCCAGCTCAAGCCCGAACTGATCGAGGCCGCCGCCGCCAAGGCCGGCCGCAAGGTGACGGTGCGGCGGCAGGAGGGCTACGACCACAGCTACTTCTTCATCTCGACGTTTATCGGGGATCACCTGGCGCGGCACGCCGCCCGGTTGTGAACTTTCGGTAATTCATCCTCGGTTCAGGCGGCCAAGCTTCCTCTCACGGTCAAGCTAGAATTAGAGGGGACCTCATGAAATCCGTATCATTCGCCGCCGTCATCGCCTTGGCGCTGATCACCTCGGCCTGCGTGATCATCGACGCCGATGATCACGCCGACACCTCAGTCAATATCACCAAGACGGATCTGGAGCCGATCCAGGGCGCGACCATCGACAAGGGCGATCTGGTGATCCGGGTGTCGTCCAACGGCTGCACCAACGCCGCCGACTTCGCGGTCGACAGCACCCGCCGCGACGGCAATGCCAGCTTCGCCTTCACCCGCAAGCGCCCCGACCTGTGCCGGGCCCTGATCGCCGAGGGCGTCGACCTGCGCTTCCCGCTGGACGCCTATGGCGTGGATCGCGGCGCCAGGGTGCGGGTGCGGAACCCGCTCGTGCGTCCGTAAGGTTGCGTGGGGCCTCCGTCGCGGTCAGTCTCGACCAGACGGAGGCTCCATGATGCATTTGAACACCCCCGGCGAAACCTATCTCGCAGCCGGAGACGGGGTCGCGATTCGTCGTCTCGAAGCGCGCGATCTGGAGCAGGTCAGCAGATTTGCTTTCACGGTCTCCATCACCGAGCCGCTGACGGACTTGGGCCGGCTCTCGGATGTTTATGCGACCACGGGGCTCTGGACGCCGGAATCGGGCGCGGTGGGGATCATCGATCTGGCGACGGACAGGTTGGTCGGGACATCCCAGTTCTATCGCTCCGCGCCTTGTATCCACGGTCTTGAGCTGGGCTACATCCTTCATGATCGCGTCGATCGAGGACGAGGTCTGGCGGGCAGGGCGGTTCGAATTTTCTCGGACCTGCTGTTTGCCGAGAGGCCCAGTTTCCATCGCCAACAACTGATCATTGAGGTCTGGAACACCGCGTCCTGGCGGCTGGCCGAACGTTGCGGTTTCATGCGCGAAGGCATGCTGCGCAGCTGCGGATTTGGCGTGGACGATCCGTCCGATGGTTTCATCTATTCGCGGACACGCAAGGATTGGCGCGAAGAGCTGCATTCCAAGGTCGGCGGCTAACAATTCCCGAGGCCGCAAGCGTTGACTCCCCGCCGCCCCTCCGTCATAAACCGCGCCTTCCCGCCGCCGGCTCGCCGTGTGGCGTGGAATCACATGACGGACTGATGCGACGCCGCCGTTGAGATCGCGCCTCTACTAATTGAGGCGCCGGCCCGGATCGAACTGAAGAGCTACACATGTCCAAGCGCCATAGCGCCAAGTACAAGATCGATCGCCGTATGGGCGAAAACCTCTGGGGCCGGCCCAAGTCGCCGGTCAACCAGCGGTCCTACGGCCCCGGCCAGCACGGCCAGCGCCGCAAGCAAAAGGTTTCCGACTTCGGTCTGCAGCTGCGCGCCAAGCAAAAGCTGAAGGGCTACTACGGCAACCTGACCGAGAAGCAGTTCTCGCGCACCTACGAAGAAGCCGCCCGCCGCAAGGGCAACACCGCCGAAAACCTGATCTCGCTGCTCGAGTCGCGCCTGGACGCCATCGTCTATCGCGCCAAGTTCGTGCCTACCGTTTTCGCCGCCCGCCAGTTCGTGAACCACGGCCACGTGACCGTGAACGGCAAGCGCGTCAACATCGCCTCTTACCGCTGCAAGGCCGGCGACGTCATCGCCGTCCGTGAGCGCTCGCGCAACATGGCCCTGGTGCTGGAAGCCGTCGTCTCGGCCGAACGCGACTTCGCCGAATACATCACCGTCGACGTCAAGGGTCTGTCGGCCACCTTCGTGCGCGCTCCGGAACTGTCGGAAGTGCCGTATCCGGTGAAGATGGAACCCAACTTGGTTATCGAATTCTACGCTTCGTAAGAAGCCTCGACCTCGAAGAGATACGTCAAAGGCCCCGGAGCGATCCGGGGCCTTTTTCGTTAGCGGCGGACGCCGGACGCCCCCTCCGTCACATCGCCTATCGGCGCCGCGCCACCTCCCCGTTTCACGGGGCAGGAGAAGAACAGCTGAACCCTCCTGCCCCGTGAAACGGGGGAGGTGGCGCGCTGCGAATACGCAGCGTGACGGAGGGGGCGTTCTGCATTGGCCCCCTTGAACTCTCGTCCGGCCCTCCCCATCTACAATGAGCGGGCCGGGCCCCTCTGACGAATGAATGCAAGCATTCGTGATGTCGGACCGCATCGGGTGTTCTCGATGTCTGGGTCCGGTTGTCCCTCCCCCTAGGTCCGGGTCCAGCGTCGAGAACACCCATCCAGTCTGGATGGGGAAAACGCGATATGCCGCTACTGTTGTGCCCCAACTGCGATGGTTCGATGCAGGCCGTGAACCGCGCCGACGTCGAGTTCGACATGTGCCCCAAGTGCCGGGGCGTGTGGCTGGATCGTGGCGAGCTTGAAAAGCTGATGGCTCTGAAGCGCGAGGAGGCCGCTGGCCAGGCCGCCGCGCCCCCGCCGCGCGCGCAGACCCAGTATCAGGCTCCGCCGCAACAGCACTATGCGCCGCCGGCCCAGCGCTATGACGAGCCGCGGCGCTATAGGGATGATGACGACGACCGTCACCGCCATGGCCAGCACGGCCACCACAAGAAGAAGCGCTTCGACCTGTTCGACATCTTCGACTGACGAAAGAGCGCCGGAGTTAGGGCGCTTTGACGGGTCGCACCGGATTGTATTCCCAACCCCACGGTACGCCGATTTCACCAAGAGCCGCCTTGACCAGAGGCGGGAAGATCCGCGCCCCGACCCCGCTGTTGGTCAGTAGCACCACGCAGCGCTGACCCCTCTCGACACAGACCATCTGGTTGTCGGTGATGTCGTTGTGGCCGCCCTTGTAGAAGGCGTGGCCCTGTGGTCCATCGAAGACAACGACGCCCAGGCCCGCCGCCAGGCCGATCTTCGCGTTGCCCGGATTGTCGCGGATCAGGAACGGCGGAAACTGGTTCTGGCTGACGATCGGAAAGCTGGGCTTGCTCAGCTCGGCCCGCGCCTTGGCCGACAGTCCCTTGCCGGACACCATGGCGGCGGCGAGCCGGCCAAGATCGCTGATCGTGCTGTCCAGCGAGCCGGCGGCCTTCACACTGCCCCGGTCGTCATGAGCCTCCCACCTGCCGTCGGCGTGATAGCCGTCGGCCAGATTCTCCTTGAAGTCGTCGCGCCAGATCATGCTGGAGCGGGTCATGCCCAAGGGGCCGAAGACCCGCCGGTTCATCTCGTCGCCGACCTTGAGGCCCAGCCCCTCGTCGATGACGAACTGCATCAGATTGATGCCTTCGCCTGAATAGGCGTAGCGGGCGCCTGGCTCCAGATTGAAGCGCAACCTGTTCTGCGGATCGTAGAATCGCTGGTCGGCCAGACCCGAGGTGTGAGTCAGCAGCATGCGGGACGTGATCGCCTCCCAGCGCGGATCGCCGGCTAGATCAGCGTAGCGGGGATAGTCGGGCAGGGGCCTTGGCAGATAGGCCCTGATCGGCGTGTCCAGGTCGATCCGGCCCTCATCGACCAGCATCAGCACGTAATAGGCGAAGGCCGATTTGGTGATCGAGGCGGTGTACATGATCGTGTCGGGGGTCAGGGGCAGCTGCTTTTCGACATTGCGGAAGCCCCGGGCGCTGACATGGACCACCTTGCCGTTCTCGATCACGGCAATGGCCAGGCCGGGGATCTTGCCGACCTTCATCAGCCGCGCCGCCTCGACGTCGAGCGCCTTGTAGCCCGGGGCGGCTAGGGCGGACGTCACGATCATAAGGGTCGCCGCTAAGCCAAGAATGCCGTTGCGCATGAGCCGTCTCTCCCCAAGAGTCCCAGCTAGAGCCGATTTCCGAGAACCCGTACAGCCGCCGATGCAGCCGTCCCGTCGATCCCTGCTGGTCTGTGGCGCTTCCTTGTTGGCGGCTGGCTGCGCAACACGGCCCAGCCTTGTCGCGGCCAGCAGGACCTGGCCGGAACTGGAGCCGGTCGGGGTCACCGCTGGCCGTGAAGGCCTGACGGTGCGCGTGGCGTCACGAGGTTGCGCCGCCAAGGCCGATTTCGTGTTCCATGTCGATCGGGCGCAGCGGGATGTTGTCATCGCGTTCGCGCGCCGTCGGATCGAGACTTGCCGGTCCGGGCAGGCAGGAGGGGTCGATCTGGTGTTCGGCTATGACGAGCTGGGGCTGAAGCGCGGCGAGCGCTTCACGATCGCCAATCCGCCTTCCCGTTGACCAAGCTTGGGGCCTGGTCGCATCCTTGGGCCAGGTTCAAGGCGATCGCGCGAAAGCTCCAGGCCCTCCGCAACGACATCGTGCGGGAGTTCGGAGGCCTGGAAAATCCGCTGCACCAGTTGCGGCCGCCAAAGGTCACTGCCGTCGGTCGGAGGCTTGCGCTACGGCGCGTTTGGCGAAAAGCGCGTGCTGGGCCACTGCTCCTGGTGCAACTGCTTTCGCATCTTGAAGATTTACAAGCCGGTGGACGAACAGCCCATACCGCCGAGAGGCCCCTAAGCCTTCGCCGAGAAACGTTCGACCATCCAGTCCATCACTCGGGCGGGGCGTCTGGCGGCGATGTCGATCAGCACCCAGTCGGTACGGCACTGGGCGCACATCTCGCCATCGGGGCCGTCGATGCGGACATAGCGCTCGAAGCGCGGACCTTTCAGCTCGCCGACCCAGGTATAGCCGGTGGCGATCTCGCCTCGGCGCAGTTCGCGGCGATAGTCGATCTCGTGCCGGCGAGCTACCCAGCTCCAGCCGGCCCGCTCCTCGGGCGTGGCCCAGGCTTGCCAGTGCGCGATAGCCAGGTCCTGGGCCCAGGCCAGATAGACTACGTTGTTGACGTGCTCGTTGGCGTCGATATCCGACGCCTTGGGCGTGAAGGTCATCGAGAAGGCGTTGGCCGCCGGGACGAAGACCTTGCTCAAGCGGCGATCAGGCCCTGTTCGGTCAGGAGGGTCTTCAGTTCGCCCGACTGGAACATCTCGCGGACGATGTCGCTACCGCCGATGAACTCACCCTTCACATAGAGCTGGGGAATGGTCGGCCAGTCGGTGAAGGCCTTGACGCCCTGGCGCAGCTCGTCGTCCTGCAGCACGTCGACGCCGATGAACTCGACGCCCAGATGGTCGAGGATCTGCACGGAAACCGCCGAGAAGCCGCAGCGCGGCTGGTCGGGAACGCCCTTCATGAACAGCACCACGGCGTTATCGGCCACGGTCTTGGTGATGAAGTCGAGGGCGGGGGAGGAGGCGGCGTCAGTCATGGCGGGGCAGGTCCTTGCAAGTCCCTTCAGCTAGGCGCCGCACGGGTCCGGGTCAAGTGCGGCTCAGTGTCGGCCGTCGGCCCGTTCGCGTTCCTGGGCCGAAAAGCGCGCCATCTCGATCTGGGCGCAGACGCCATTGGGCAGATCGCGCTCGACCACGGCGGCCAGGCGCTCGACCTCGGCCTTGGTGTCGGCGGTGATCCGCACCGTCGATAGCGAGGGCTCGGTCAGGGCGTAGCCCAGGCAGATATCCTCGGCGCTCCAGCCTTGCGTGCCGGTCAGAAACTCGTAGCCGCCGACATCGGCCAACGGATCGTTGCGTCGACGCCAGAGCGAGGGCTTCTGGAACGCCGGCTTGCTGTTTGTGTCGCGCAGGGCCTGGGGCCAGAAGTCTTCGCCGATCACTGCCAGGTCCTTGACGATGGCCGCGCGGACGCGATTGCGCTCGGCCCAACCCGACGACAGGTTGAAAGGCGAAGACAAGGCGGTGACCAGGCCGGAGTTCAACAGGCTGGGATGCACCTCGCCCCGGCTCGCGACACCCAGGCCCCGGACGACCCGTCGCTCGTGCAGCGCGCGAAGCGCCGTGCTGGCGGATGGCGTCAGCTCCGGACCCAGCGGATCGTTCAGCAGCACCAGGTCCAGATAGTCCAGCCCGAGCTCGTCGAAGGCCGACGCCGTCATGGTGTCGACGACATCTCGCGTGAGTTGCTCGGCCTCGTCGCGCACCTGCCAGGTCAGGAACAGCAGGTGGCGCTCGATCGAGGCGAAGGCTTCGGCCGCGCCCTGCAACAGGGCCGGGGAGACGCCGTCGATCTGGAAGCTGTTGATGCCATTCTCGATGGCCGTGAAGATCAGGGCCCGCCATTCGTTGGCGCGCAGGCGTGACTGGTCGGACAGGCGAAGGGTGATCGCCGAAACCGTCATGCCTGAGGCGCCGAAGGGGCGGTAGCGCACGCTAGTCGGCCGAGCCCGAGGGAGGGGCCGCGGTTTCCAGCGCCAGGGCGTGCAGAGTCCCACCCAGCACGTCGGCCAGCGCGCGGTTGACCAGCTGGTGCTGCTTGACCCGGTTCAGGCCACGGAACGCCGGCGAGACGATGCGGGCCTTGTAGTGGTCGCCGTCGCCGGCCAAATCGGTCAGCACGATCTCGGCGTCGGGAAAGGCGGCGTGCAAGCGGCCTTCGAGGTCGGCGGGAGACATGGGCACGGGAGGAAAGCTCCGATTCTGGAACGGGTTGTATGGCCCGAATTCTTAAGAACGGGCGCACGCGGTCAAGACAGGGAGTCTTTTGCCACAGGCATGGTTAAGTGGATTTAACTCCCTCTGGAAGTCGCCTGCGGGCAATATGGTCGATATGATTCAGCTTCTTGCGCCGCGCCTTCGCCTTCTTGCCCTGGTGTTCGCCCTGGGAGCCGCGACTTGCGCCTGCTCAGCCACACCGGGCGCCAAGGCGCTGGACGACGTCCGCATCCTGTCGGACGACGCCCTGCAGGGCCGCGCGCCCGGCACGCCGGGATCGGCCATGGCGCGCGCCCATATTCTCAAGCGCTTTGGCGAAATCGGCCTCTCTCCCATCGGGACAAGCTTCGAGCGGCCGTTCAGCTACGCCAGGCGTGACGGAACCAAGGTCGACGCCATCAATCTGGTGGCCCGCATTGCTGGAACCAAGCCTGGCGGCAAGGCCATGGTGGTCTCGGCCCACTACGATCATCTGGGTGTCCGGGGCGGCGAGATCTTCAACGGCGCCGACGACAACGCCTCGGGCGTGGCGGGTCTGCTGGCTGTGGCCGAAGCGTTCAAGGCTCAGCCGCCCAGACACGATGTGATCCTCGCGGTGCTAGACGCCGAAGAGGGCGGCCTGCGCGGCGCCCACGCCTTCGTCGCCGATCCGCCCGTGCCGCTGCCCCGCATCGCCCTGAACATCAATTTCGACATGCTGAGCAAGAACCCCAGGAACGAGCTCTATGTCAGCGGCGCTTCGCCGTTCCCGACCCTGAAGCCGATCCTGGACAAGGTGGCGGCGACCGCACCCGTCACACTAAAGCTGGGTCACGACACCGACGCCGACGGCAAGCAGAACAACTGGACCAACCAGTCGGACCACTACGCCTTCGCCGCCAAGGGTGTGCCCTGGGTCTATTTCGGGGTCGAAGACCATCCCGACTATCACAAGAGCACCGACGACTTCGCCACCATCCCGCAGGATTTCTTCAAGCGCTCGGTCGCGACGGTGGTCGCCGCAAGTCTGGCGTTGGAGCGTGACCTGGACACCATTCAGCCGCCGCACTGACCCTGCCAGCGCGACCTTTTGCCACCCCTGATAACATACCGGATCATCTGATCTTAAGCCCCAGCCCGCAAGCTGGGGCATTTTCCGATAAGTGTGAAACAGTTATCGGATCGAAAAATGCTCTAAACTTCTGATTTAGAGCCCTTTTCGCCCGACCCTGATGAAGCCATCAGGTCGGAAAGGGCTCTAGAGTTTGGAAGAGGATGCGCAGCGATCGACCGGGTGATGCTGCGCGACACGATTATCAGAACGGCCAGGATAACCGCGCTGGTCGTCGGCGCCGCCATGGTGATGGACTATATCGTCAATATTCTGATCCTCGATGATCCCGCCGCCTATTCGCCGCTGGCGACCTTCCTTATCGCCGTCGTCATCGCCGCTCCGTTGGCCTACTCGCTCAATAGCCAGAAGCAGGGCCTGCTTCAGCTACAGGCCGACCTGTCGCGTAGCCTGGAAGCCAAGCAGGTGGCGATTGTGGAGGCCGAGAGCCGCCGCGCAGAGGCTGAGGACGCCCTGGCCCGCCTGCGGGAAAGCGACCGGCTCTACCGGCTGCTGGCCGACAACCTGACCGACAACGTCAATCTGTGGTCCCGCTCGGGCGAGCGCCTCTACATGTCGCCATCGATCGTGAAGCTGACCGGCTTCACGATCGGGGAATATATGGATCTGCCGGCCAACGCCAATGTCAGCCCCGAGGACTACCAGCGGATCGTCTCCGTTGTCCGGGCCCTGGTTCCGGGCGGCGAGCCGGGCGTGGTCGAGTACGAGAGCGCCACAAGGACGGCTCGGTCATCTGGGTCGAAAGCACCTATTGACGGCTGGCGGACGAGGACGGTGAGTTGCTTGCCACCTCGCGGCTGATCACAGAGCGCAAGCGACTTCAGTTGGAACTAACCCATGCCCTGGAACTGGCCCAGGCCGCCGTCGCCGCCAAGTCCGACTTCCTGGCCAACATGACCCATGAGTTGCGCACGCCGCTCAACGCCATCATCGGCTTTGCGGGCGTGCTGCGCGGCTCGCACACCTTGTCCGGACGCGACGCACGGCACGTCGGCCTGATCCAGGACGCGAGCAACACCCTGCTCAACGTCGTCAACGATGTGCTCGACTTCTCCCGGCTTGAGGCCGGCGGGGTCGAGCTCGACCCCGCAACCGTTCGATCCGCGAGCCATGGTCGCCTCCTGCGCCGCGCTGATCGAGGACCAGGCCCGCACCAAAGGACTGACTCTGGACGTTGTGGCGCCAGACGATCTGCGGGCCATGCAAGCCGACGCGCCGCGCCTGATCCGGGTGCTGCTCAACTTCCTGTCAAACGCCGTGAAGTTCACCAACAACGGCTATGTCACGGTAACCGTCGAGCAAACCTTGGAGGGCGAGGATGGCCTTTTGCATATTGAGGTGCGCGACACCGGAATCGGTATCGCCGATCATCAGCTGAACGGTGTCTTCGACCGCTTCTCGCAGGCCGATGCTGCTGTATCCCGACGATTTGGTGGCACCGGTCTGGGGCTGGCCATCTCGCGTCGGATCATCGAGCAGATGGGCGGGGAAATCGGCGTCGACAGCCGCGACGGCGAAGGCTCGCGCTTCTGGTTCGAGATCCGCGCGCCGCTTTGCGAGCTGGTTCCCGAGCCCCCGGCGGATGAAACGGCGATCCCCGATCCGGGTCGGGCGGTGTGCCTGCTGCTGGTCGAAGACAACGCCGTCAATCGCGAACTGGTTCGCACCATGCTCGAGCCGTTCGGCATCAGCGGCGAGACGGCCAATGACGGCGCCGCCGGCGTCGAGGCGGTGCGTCAGGGCCGCTACGATCTGGTGCTGATGGATATCCAGATGCCCGGCATGGACGGCCTGACCGCCACACGCCGCATCCGCGCCATGACCGATTTTGCCGGCTCACGCACACCCATCGTGGCCATGACTGCCAATGTGTTGCCAGAGCAGATCGCCAACTGTCTGGCCGCCGGGATGGACGATCATTTGGGCAAGCCGATCAATCCGCCCCGCCTGCTTGAGACGGTGGCGCGCTGGTCGGGGCAGACCCACGCCCACGTCGGATAATCGACGACAATCCCGCACAGCACGCATCCGGGTTCGAGCGACGCTCGTAGCTGCGAAAGTCCCAGCAATGGACCAGCAAATCCCCGGAGACGACCCTATGAAGAAGTCCATGATGCTCGCCGCAGCTGGCGTGCTTTCAATCTCGTTCACCGGCGCAGCCCTGGCGAAGGTGGAACATCATGCCATGGGCCACGGCAAGACCGTGATGGTGGGCGGCGCGGCGATGTATCCGTCGAAGACTATTGTCGAGAATGCGGTTAACTCGAAGGACCACACCACGCTGGTCGCCGCGGTGAAAGCCGCTGGCCTGGTCGAGACGCTGTCAGGTGCGGGACCGTTCACGGTGTTCGCGCCGACCAATGCCGCCTTCGCCAAGCTGCCGGCCGGTACGGTCGAGACCCTGGTCAAGCCGGAAAGCAAGGCCACCCTGACCACCATCCTGACCTACCATGTCGTGGCGGGACGTATGACGGCCGCCGACATCGAAGCCAAGGCCAAGGCCGGCGGTGGCAAGGCCGTTCTGACCACGGTTCAAGGCGAGCCGATCACCGTGGCCAATGGCGCTCATGGCTGGACGATCACGGACGCCAAGGGCGGCATGTCTCACATCACCATCGCCGATGTGATGCAGTCCAACGGCGTGATCCATGTGATCGACACCGTACTGATGCCCTGAAACGTTGACGCCGGCCGGAGCGATCCGGCCGGCGTCATTCGTTCGAATTGAAGGCAGGTGATCAGTCGATGCAGATCGCGCCGGTCGTCTGGCCATTCTCGACGCGCGCGAAGCAACCAAACTGCACGTTGGTCTTCTGACACTGGCCGGTCACCGACGCCTGCGGCTCCAGATTGCCTTCGAGAATGCACGCGCCCTTGCACTGGGCCTTGTCGGTGCAGGCCTTTCCGGCGTCGGCATAGGGGATGGCGCAGGTCGGCAGCTGCAGCCTGCCGGCTTTCTGGATAACTCCGCCGCGCGCTGCGCAGGACGCCTCCGTGACCGGCGCTGTCGGCGTCGGCGCCATCGCGGCCGGCGCGCAGGCCGTGAAGAGTGACAGGGCCAGGGCGGCCGACGCCAGGAGCGAGATTTTCATGTCGGTTTTCCTCAAGCCGCTGAGCCCATGAAGCCCGGCAACCAGGCCTCGTGCGCCGCGCGCAGGGTGTCGAGGGGGATGCTGAAGAGGTCCTTGGAGGCGAAGGCGTCGCCGCCGGCCACACCGGCCAGATTGGCGTGGACGCCGGCTTCCTTGGCCGCCGCCAGCACCGCGTCTGGATCGGGCGTGGCGATCAGGTAGCGGGCCTGATCTTCGCCGAACAGATAGGGGTGGGCGTGCAGGTGGCTGGAGGCGTTCAGGGTGATCCCGACCTTGCTGGCCAAGGCCACGTCGGCCGCGGCGATCAGCAGGCCGCCATCCGACAGGTCGTGCAGACCGGCCACCAGCCCCGTGGGGATCAGGCCGCGCACGAAGTCGCCGTTCTTGCGCTCGGCGGCCAGGTCGACCGGCGGCGGGGCGCCGTCTTCGCGGCCCAGGATCTCGCGCAGATAGATCGAGGCGCCCAGTTCGCCGTGGCTCTCGCCGATGACGATCAGGGTGTCGCCCTCGGCCACGCTGCCAAAGCCCATCCGCAGGTCGTAGTTCTCTAGCAGGCCGACCCCGCCGACAGTGGGGGTCGGCGGAATGGCGACGCCGTTGGTCTCGTTATAGAGGCTGACATTGCCGCTCACGACAGGGAAATCCAGAGCCCGGCAGGCCTCGGCCATGCCGTCGGTGGCGCGGACGATCTGGCCCATGGTCTCGGGCTTTTCGGGGCTGCCGAAGTTGAGGTTATCGGTGATGGCGATCGGCAGCGAGCCGGCGGCCGTCAGGTTGCGCCAGGCCTCGGCCACGGCCTGCTTGCCGCCCTCATAGGGGTCGTTCTGGACGTAGCGGGGGGTCACGTCGCTGGTCACCGCGATAGCCTTGCCCGTGCCGTGGATGCGCACGATGCCGGCGTCACAGCCGGTGGAGCTGTCTTCCAGGGTGTCGGCCATCACGTGGCGGTCGTACTGCTCCCACAGCCAGCGCTTGGAGGCCATGTCGGGGCAGCCGACGACCTTCAGCACGGCGGCTTCCCAATCGCTCGGAGCGGGGATCTGACCCGGGTCGAGGCGGGGATGCAGGGTCGGCTGGACCCACGGACGGTCATACAGCGGCGCATCGTCAAACAGCGGCGCCAGGGGCACGTCGCATACCGTCTCGCCGTGATGCTTCAGCACCAGGCGGCCGGTGTCGGTGGTGTAGCCGATGATGGCGGCGTCCAGGCCCCACTTTTCGAAGATGGCGTGGCCTTCGTGCTCGCGACCGGGCTTCAGGACCGCCAGCATACGCTCCTGGCTTTCCGACAGCATCATCTCGTAGGCCGACATGCCGGTTTCGCGCTGGGGGACCATGTCCATGTTCAGCTCGACGCCGACCCCGCCCTTGCCGGCCATCTCGACCGACGAAGAGGTCAGGCCCGCCGCGCCCATGTCCTGGATCGCCGCCACGGCTCCCGTCGCCATCAACTCCAGCGTCGCCTCGATCAGCAGCTTCTCGGCGAAGGGGTCGCCGACCTGGACGGTGGGGCGCTTTTCCTCGGAGTCTTCCGAGAACTCGGCCGACGACATGGTCGCGCCATGGATGCCGTCGCGGCCGGTCTTGGAGCCGAAATAGACCACGGCCAGGCCCGCGCCCGGCGCGGCGGAGTAGAAGATCTTGTCGGCCTCGGCATGGCCCACGCACATGGCGTTGACCAGGATGTTGCCGTTGTAGCCGCGATGGAAATTGGTCTCGCCGGCCACGGTGGGCACGCCCACGCAATTGCCATAGCCCGCAATGCCCGCGACCACGCCGTCCACGAGGCGCTTGGTCTTGGGATGGCTGGGGTCGCCGAAGCGCAGGGCGTTCAGCAGGGCGATCGGCCGCGCGCCCATCGTGAAGACATCGCGCATAATGCCGCCCACGCCTGTCGCCGCGCCCTGATAGGGCTCGATATAGGAGGGGTGGTTGTGGCTCTCCATCTTGAAGATGATCGCGTCGCCGTCGCCGATATCGATGACGCCGGCGTTCTCGCCCGGACCGCAGATGACGCGCGGGCCAGTGATCGGGAACTTCTTCAGCTGGTTCTTGGAGGACTTGTACGAGCAGTGCTCGGACCACATCACCGAGAACACGCCCAGCTCGACCAGGTTGGGCTCGCGGCCCAGGCGCTCGAGGACGACGTCGTATTCCTCGGCGTTGAGACCGAATTCACGGGCCGTTTCGGCCATGGACTTGGCCGACGATTGGGCGGGGGGCGTTGAGGGGGTGCTCATGAGGCCGCCTTCTAGCGCGGCGTCGCGGATTCCGCCACCAGACAGAGCGGCCTTAAGGCGCTCCGCAGGCGATCAGTGGGCGGGTTTTTCGGCCTTGGCCTTCATCGGCTTGCCGGTGATGTCGCCGATGGCGTCCTTGACGTGATGGCAGGCGATGGAGACCCAGCCGTCCATCCGGGCTCCAGCCCCGGTGAACGACTTTTCCTGGATCGCCAGCCCCGCCGTCAGGGCGCCCAGCAGAAACAACGGAACCACCACCAGGCCTACCAGCGGATTGCCGGGCTTGTGGCGTTTGCGGGCCCAGACGGGTACGCCGCTCGTGGGTTCAGGAGTGCTCATCTGTTCGTCCCATGGTCGTCGACGGATCTCTGGGCGCGCGACGGCGCGATCCTGGATCGCCGCTTCTTTGTCCGGTGATTAGCGGCGCGACGCGCGCCACTTTCCAGCGATCTCCCCCTCGGCGCGAGCTTGGCCTTGGACGTAGACCCAATGAGGCGACTGCAAAGCTTGAATGGGCGTGGTCGGAAATCCGCGAATATGATCATGCTGGGCATCCCATGACGACGACAGGGGTTTGCCGCCGTGCGCACCGCGATCAGACGTTTCGACCGCCGGCTGTTCGTCGCCGGCCTGCTGACCACGCCCCTCGCGGCGGCTGCCCCGGGGCCCGTCCGCGTGCGGATGAGCACCGATCTGGGCGACATCGTCGTCGAGCTCTATCCCGACAAGGCCCCGATCTCGGTCGCCAACTTCCTGGCCTATGCCGACCGTCATCTGCTGGATGGCGGCAGCTTCTATCGAACGGTCGGTCCCTGGAACGACAACAACCCGGCGACCATCAGCGTCATCCAGGGCGGTCTGAACCGTGACGACAGCCCCCTGCCGGCCATCGCCCATGAGACGACCAAGGTCACGGGCCTGCCGCACATCGACGGGGTGATCTCGATGGCGCGCGATGGGCCCGGCACGGCGGGGGGCGAGTTCTTCATCTGCATCGGCAATAATCCGGCCCTGGATTTCGGCGGCACCCGCAACCCCGACGGCCAGGGTTTCGCCGCTTTCGGACGCGTGGTCGAGGGCATGGATGTGGTGCGAAAGATCCACAAGGCGCCGGCCGTCAGCAACGCCAGCGATCCCTATCTGAAGGGTCAGATGATCGCGGAGCTCGTGAAGATAAGGACGCTAGGCCGTAGCTAGGACAGCGGAGCCTAAAACTCCGGCGGACGGCGGATATCCATCGCGCGACCGTTCTGGCAGACGCCGCGATATCGACCCGCGCCCGCAATATCGACCCGGCCGGTGCTCCGATTGATCGTCACGCGCTGGGTGTTTTTGGGGTTTACCTGATAGGCGGCCGTGATGGTGTCGCCCTGCTGGCTGACATCGCTCAGGCGCCACCAGCCGTCCCGGCCGCCGGTGCGCACGCCGGGGGTCATGCTCTCTCCCAGGCGGATGCGCCCGCGCTCCCTGTTGATATCGACCTCTATCGTCGCCGGACGACGGTAGGCGGCCCACCGCTCCTGCAGCGCGGATCGGACTTCGGGCCGCGTGTAGTCTTCGGCGAAGAACCGGTCTTCGCGCGCGCCCTGGCAGACCAGTTTCAGATCGACGGGAGCGGGGGAGGCGGACGCCATGGTCGCGGCCGCGGCCAGCATGGAAGCGAAAGTCAGCATGGATCAAATCTCACGCTTGAGGTTGAGCTAAGCGATTGGGCCACATACCGGAGCGCGTGTAAAGCTGTCGCCACAATCTCCGGATAGGCCGCTGACGAGCAACCCCTACCTCCGACAACCCGAAGCTTTTGCCAGAGGAAAGGGCCGGCGATCACCCGCTGGCCCCTTTGTCGGGCGCTACTTCTCCACGACCGGCAGCTCGATGAAGCTGGCCGTGTCGCCAGCGTGGAACACCCGCTGTGTGGCCTTCACATAGTCGGTCGGCTTGGCCAGCAGGATGTTGGGCGTGAAGGTCTGGGGGTTGCGGTCATAGAGCGGGAACCAGCTGGACTGGATCTGCACCATGATCCGGTGGCCCGGCTTGAAGGTATGGTTCGCGGTCGGCAGGATGAACTGGTACTTCAGCGGCGTGTTCGGCTTGATCGCCTTCGGATCGCTGAAGCTTTCGCGATAGCGCCCGCGGAAGATGTCCATGCCCACAGCCAGCTGGTAGCCGCCCAGCTCGGGCTGGCTGGGAACCTCGTCGGGGTAGACGTCGATCAGCTTCACCACCCAGTCGCTGTCGGTCCCGCTGGTCGAGGCCGTCAGATTGACCTTCGGCACGCCGGCGATGGTCACCGGCTTGTCCAGAGGTTCTGTCGTGTAGGTCAGGACATCGGTGCGGTCGGCGAAGGCGCGCTGGTCGGCGACCAGCCACTGCTTCCAGCGGTCGCCGTCCGCAAAGCGCACCGGACGCGGCAGATACGGAACCGGCTTGGCCGGATCGGAGACATATTCGTCATAGGCCGCAGCGCCCTTGGCCGCCGCTGGGGCTGTGAAGGACAGGCCGCCCCCCGCCGCCAGATAGAGCGGCTTCGACTTCGCCTGGCAGTTGCTCTCGCAGGCCAAGGGCCAGCTCTTGAGCCGGTCCCAGTGGTTCTCGCCGGTATTGTAGATCAGCACCGGTGGGGTGTCGGCCTTGGGCGCGCCGTCCTTCAGATACTGGTCGAAGAAGGGCTTGAGCACGTCGCGCCGGAACTGCAGGGCGGTGTCGCCGTCCCACTTGAACGGGCCGAGATTATAGCCCTCGTAATTGACCTGGCTGTGCCGCCAGGGACCCAGCACCAGATAGCTCTTGTCGTTGGCCGTATCCTTGGGCTCGGTGGCGGCATAGGCGTGCACGCCGCCCCACATGTCTTCCTGGTCCCACAGGCCCTGGATCCACATGACAGGCACGTTCAGCGGCGTCTTGGCCATGGTCTTGTCGAGGGCCTGCTCGCTCCAGAAGGGCGTGTAGGCGGTGTTCTCGACCATCTTCTTCCACCAGGGCAGGCCATCCAGTCCATTGAGCCTGGCGTAGTCGCCGGCCGAACCGGCGCGGCGGAAGGTCTCGTAGTCGTCATAGCCGGGACGGATCACATCGTCGGCCGAGCCGCGCGCGGTGGTCTGGCTGGCGAAGAAGTCGAAATTCACCTGGCGAAACGCGCCGTGGTGAAACCAGTCGTCGCCCATCCAGCCGTCGATCATCGGGCTCATTGGGGCTGCGACCTTCAGGGCCGGGTGCGGATTGACCAGGGCCATCACCACCGTGAAGCCTTCGTAGGAGCTACCCAGCATGCCGACCTTGCCGTTGGTCTCGGGCACGTTCTTCACCAGCCAGTCGATGGTGTCATAGGCGTCGGTGGAGTGATCGACCTCGGACGAATTGAGCGGGCCCTTCAACGGCCGGGTCATGACGTAGTCGCCCTCCGAGCCGTACTTGCCGCGCACGTCCTGGAAGACGCGGATATAGCCGCCATCGGCCACAAACGGCTCGTCGCCTTGGGGCAGGGTCGAGATCATGCGCGAACTTTCGTTGCGCGTGGCCCGCTTGGCGGCGTTGTAGGGCGTGCGGGTCATCATGATCGGCAGGCTCGCCGTGGCTTTTGCGCCGCCCTTGGGGATCACGATGACGGTGTAGAGCTTGGTCCCGTCCCGCATCGGGATCATCACGACGCGCTTTTCGTAGTCGAAGCCCACCTTGGCGGCGACGTACTTGCCGTCGATGTCCGGGGTCATCGCCGAGGTTTGGGCGTGGGCGACGGTGGCGAAGGCGGCCAGGGCGGCGGCGGCCAGCAAGGCGGCGCGGAGGGTGGAAACGAGACTCATCGAAAAACTCCCCAATGGTGCGGGCACCTTAGGAGCGGTTTTCGCGCGGCGCTGTAATATAACAGCGCTTCCTCCCTTCTCCCCTAGCGGGAGAAGGTGGCGCGCAGCGCCGGATGAGGGGTTGAAGAAAGAAACCGCAGCCGGACGATGGTTGGGGTCGTGAGACCCCTCATCCGTCGACTTCGCCGACACCTTCTCCCGCAAGGGGAGAAGGGGACTTTATGCGCTCGCGAAGACGCTGCGGAACAGGAGCGCGCCGTCTTCCGAGCCCAGATCGGCGTCGAACGCACGGTCGGGGTGGGGCATCAGGCCCAGGACATTGCCCTTGCCGTTGACGATCCCGGCGATGTCACGGGCCGAGCCGTTGGGGTTATCCTTGTAGCGGAACACCACCTGGCCCTCGCCCTCGATGCGGTCGAGGGTTTCGGCGTCGGCGAAGAAGTTACCCTCGCCGTTGCCGACGGTCATCACCGCCTCGCGTTGCTCGCCGAACTCGGCGGTAAAGCGGGTCTGACTGTTGACGATGTCCAAGACTACCGGCTTGCAAACATATTTCAGCTTCTCGTTACGCAGCAGGGCGCCGGGCAGCAGGCCCGCCTCGCACAGTACCTGGAAGCCGTTGCAGATGCCGACCACGGCCATGCCGTCATTGGCGGCCTTGACGACCTCCTTCATGACCGGGCTCTGGGCCGCCATGGCCCCGCAGCGCAGATAGTCGCCATAGGAGAAGCCGCCGGGCAGGACGATCAGGTCCAGGTCGTCCGGCAGGGCGGTCTCCTGGTGCCAGACCATCTCGACGCGAGCTCCGGCGGAGCGCTCGATGGCGACCTTGCAATCGCGATCGCAGTTGGAACCCGGGAAGACGATGACGGCGGCTTTCATGGCGCGGGCGTGTAGCAGACTCGCGGGAAAAAATCCGCGCAAAAATCGTCAGGCGACCGGAATGGCTAGATCAGGGCTAGGGTCCGGCGGACGCGGGCGCCGATACCGCGCGCACCGTTCGTCTGATCGTCTTCCTGGCAGCGAGGGCTAGCCGCCAGCGCCTCCAAGGCGTCCGACATCCGTCGCCGGAGGTCGGCGTTCAGCTTGCGCCGGCTGAGGCGATTGTCGGTGCGCAGGACGGTCTCCAGCGCCATGACGAGGCGATAGACGGTCTTGAGGCGGAAGCCGCGCAGCGTCTTGTCGGCGGCCAGGTAGTCGATCTGGGCGGTCAGGGGCTCGGCGAACCGCGCCCTCGGTTGGGACCGCGCCACAATGGCGGCCCCAAACACCTTTTCTTCAGGCGCGCCTTGGGTCAGATCCTGCTCGTATTCCGCGGGATCCTGCAGGGTAGAAGCGATCGGTCGTAGCGCGCTGGCGAGGGCGTCAAGACGTTCGGCCGGCGCCTCGCTGTTGAAGGCCGCCAGCGGAGCGTCCAACTCGGTGCGGTCGACGGCCAGAGCATCGAGTTGTTCTTGGGCGGAATCGGCCTTGCTCTCGGCGACAGCGACCCGCTCTTCCAGTTGCTGGAACTTCAGCGAAACATCGCCGACCTTCACCTCAGAGAAGGTCGAGGCCAGACCCCTCAGGCCCGCTCCGCTGGAGCGTCGAAAGACCGTGACCATCAGTAGGATCACGATGGTCATGAACACCAGCGGCCTCGTCAGCAGATCCAGCAGATAGACCGCCGTCAATCCGTCGAAGAAGCCCGCCTGCTCGCCGATTTTGGTTTTCATGATCGGTCCCCGGCCGAAGCCTAGGCCGGCCATAGCCGGGGCGCAATCTGGGACGCTAGCGCTGGGCTTAGGCTCCGCACTCATCCAGCACCGGCGCCACCGGAACTGCGTCCGGCGCGGGGAAGGGTGTCTTGGAGGTGAAGGCCTCGCGCGTCGGGCCAAGCTCTTCCAGCAGGGCCAGCCTGGCCTTGGCCTCGTCGATGGTCGGACGGTGGCCCGCCGGGACCCACCACAGCACCATGAACACGTCCATATGCTCGAACCACTCGCGGCGTCGACGCATGATCGTGACGTGGTCGCCGCGATAGACGAAGGCGCCCAGGGATTGGATGTCGGTCCAGACCGACATGTTGATGGCCATAAGCGGATCTTCGAACGGCTGCAGGTCGGTGGCGTTGTGGCCCTCCCCGGTCAGTCGCCAGACGAAGCCGGGCGAGGCCTCGGCGATGGCGTTCACGGGATCGAGGTTGTCGGCGAAGTCCTTGATCGACGGATGATCGATCGGCGCGCGGAGGCGACCGATATTGACCTGCGCGAGTTGGTGCTTGCCGCTCATGTGGATCCCCTGGCTTCGACACCGGACATTGTGCGGCGAAGCTTGCGGGGAAAGGGGCGGCGCGGAGAAAAAGCCGCGCCGCGTGAGCACGGCTTTCGCCATGCTCCAAGGCTGGAGTAGAGCCTGTCCGCTGCGGACAGGCTCCGGGGGTCAGGCGATCTCGACCCGGTAGCTTTCGATGACGGTGTTGGCCAACAGCTTGTCGCACATGGCCTTGACCTCGGTCTCGGCCTTGGCGGCGTTGGTTTCCGCCACGTCGAACTCGATGGTCCGGCCGACGCGGACGTTCTGCACATCGGCCCAGCCCAGGCCATGCAGGGCGGCTTCGACGGCCTTGCCCTGAACGTCGAGGACGCCGGGCTTGAGGAACACTTGGACCTTGGCTTTCAACTTCTTCTCCTTGCAGGAGAGGGGGAACTGCGGTGGCGAGGACTTACCCGTCCACCGCCTGGAACTTCCCCCTCCGTCGCCTTCGGCGACACCTCCCCCTTCAGGGAGAGGATTTTAAATCTAGTTCATGCCGCCCTGAATAACGGTCGGCATTTCCTTCATGATGCCCAGGCGGCGGGCCACCTCGGTATAGCTCTCGATGACATTGCCCAGATCGCGCCGGAAGCGGTCCTTGTCCATCTTCTCGTTGGTGATCGAGTCCCAGAGGCGGCAGCTGTCAGGGCTGATCTCGTCGGCCAGGATGACCCGCGAGAAGTCGCCTTCGTAGATGCGGCCAAACTCGATCTTGAAATCCACCAGGGTGATGCCGACGCCGCTGAACAGGCCCGACAGATAGTCGTTCACCCGCAGGGCCATGGCCATCATGTCGTCGATCTCCTGGGTGGCGGCCCAGTTGAACGCCGTGATGTGCTCTTCCGACACCATCGGGTCGTTGAGCTTGTCATCCTTGTAGTAGAATTCGATGATCGAGCGCGGCAGCGGCTGGCCCTCGGGCAGGCCCAGGCGCGTGGCGATCGAGCCGGCGGCGATGTTGCGCACCACCACTTCGAGCGGGATGATCTCGACTTCCTTGATCAGCTGCTCGCGCAGGTTCAGACGTCGGATGAAGTGGTTCTGGACGCCGATCCCGTTCAGGCGAGTCATGATGTACTCGCTGATACGGTTGTTGATCACGCCCTTGCCTTCCAGCTGGGCTTTCTTCTCGCCGTTGAACGCCGTGGCGTCGTCCTTGAAGTACTGAATCAACGTACCGGGCTCGGGACCCTCGTACAGGATCTTCGCCTTGCCTTCGTAGATTTTCTTGCGGCGGGTCGTCATGGCTCTCGTCGAGGCCCTTCATGGATGCGAAGCGCGTCCCGTCAAAGAAACGAAAAGCGCGCGCGGCCGGATAGCTGCGCGCGACGTTCGACTCAAGGCCGCTCACTGAAAATGTCTGTTGGAACTTATCTGAATGCCGGCTGCCGCGCAAACGCGGGGTCAGGTTCCGTTCAGGTCCGTCAGCCTAAAGCGAACCCTGCGGCGTATCCGCCGATTGCGAGTTGTCCCATCACGGGATAGATAGCCGCCTTAGACGCATTTGGGGCCTTCATGACCACCTTCGACGATCGCGAACAGGGTTTCGAACGCAAGTTCGTTCTGGACCAGGACCTCGAGTTCAAGGCGACCGCGCGCCGCAACCGCCTGCTGGGCGAATGGGCCGCCGGCCTGATGGGCCTTGCCACGGTCGAGGAATACGCGCGCGCCGTCGTGAAGTCGGACTTCGAACAGCCCGGCGACGAAGACGTGCTGCGCAAGGTCTCCGGCGACCTCAAGGGCGCGGGCGTCGCGGTTTCCGAGAGCGAAGTTCGCATGAAGATGGACGAACTGCTGGCCCAGGCCCGCGAGCAGATCAAGACCGGCGTCTAAGCCGCGCCGGCCAAGGCCGAACGAACAAGGGTCGCCCCTCAGGGCGGCCCTTTTCTTTTGCCTGAGACGCCACCGGGCCGCGCTATTGAATTTCTCACTCACTTAGCTAAGTTGGTTAGCTAAGTGAGGCCCCCGTGACCGTCGTCACTATCCACTACGCCAAGACCCATCTCTCGCGCCTGCTCGCCGAGGTCGAAGCCGGCGGCGAGGTCGTCATTGCGCGCGGCAAGACGCCGATCGGACGGCTCGTGCCGGTTGCGCCCACGCGACCAAAGCGCGTGTTCGGGTCGATGCAGGGGCAAATCGCTGTCGATGAAGCCTTCTTCGAGCCCCTGCCTGACGAAGAACTGGCGCTTTGGGAGGGCGGCGACGCGTGAGGTTCCTGCTGGATACTCACGCCCTGCTCTGGTTTCTCGCCGGCTCGGAAAACCTGCCGACAGTAGTGCGCGCTGTTCTGCAGGACGACGCGCATGAGGTGTTCGTCAGCGCCGTCTCGGCCATGGAAGTGACCACCAAGTTCCGGCTCGGCAAACTGCCGTCCGCCGGAGTCCTGGCCAATCGGTTTGAAGCGACGGTGACGGAAAAGGGCTTTCTGTCGCTGCCGATCTCGCTGGTCCATGCCGAGCGTGCTGGCTCCTTGCCGATCCCGCACAAGGACCCGTTCGACCGGCTGCTGATCGCGCAAGGTATTGTTGAAGAGATGACGCTCGTCTCCAATGAGACGATGTTCGACGGCTTTGGCGTTGGCCGTTTCTGGTGACGGCGCCTAGAGCATTTTCCGATAAGTGTGAAACGGTTATCGGATCGAAAAATGCTCTAAACTTTTGATTTAGAGACCTTTTCGCCCGACCCTGATGAAGCCATCAAGTCGGAAAGGGCTCTAGCTGAGCCAGTCTTTCAGAACGCCCCACGCCACCGCCTTCTCCGCGAAGCTCCGCGCCGCGTGGGCGGGGCTGGAGGAGGGCAGGGCGACGGTCTCGATCCTGTCGGCTACCGGCGCCAGCAAGCGCGCTCCCAGCTTCGCCGCCGTGCCGCCATTGAAGGCCACGACGCGCAGGGCGGGCAGGGTCCCGACCAGGGCCAGCAAGTCGTTGGCGCTGGGATTGAGGATCGCCGCGTCAAGGCTGCCGCGCCGCTCGGCCTCGGCCACGACGTCCCACAGACCGACGCTGCGTCGTTGCAGGGTCGCCAGACGATCCGCGTAGGGCAGGGCGACCAATGGTTCGTCCAGTACGGTCTCCAGCAATCGCCAGAATGCGTTGCGCGGGTGGGCGTAGTACCGGGTCGCCGCCAGCGAGGCCTCGCCGGGCAGACTGCCGAGGATCAGGACGCGGGTGTTCTGATCGACGACCGGCGAGAAGCTGCGTTTGCGCTCAGCGTCCATTGGGCGGGTCGTTCCGCAGCCAGCCGGTGACAGTGAGACGCGGCGCGCCGGCATAGGGGGCGACCGGCGCCACCGAGTGTTTGCGCGGCACCTTGAACAGGGTCAGCACATTGAAGGCGGGCGCGAAGCCGCGCTCGATGTCGCCCGCCTCGTCATGGAATAGCAGCTGACCACCCCAGTCGGGCCGCCATTGCCGGGTCAGGCCCAAGGTATAGGCGGCCAGGCGCTCGCCGGCTCCGGTGTCGTCGTGCAGCGTGAGAAAGTCCGCGGGGCGATAGAGCGTCGCCTGGGCGTCGATCTTGGTCACGCCGGGCTCGCCCGTGACGGCGGCGGCGAAGGCGATCATCTCAGGGCTGTTGAGAAAAGCTGTCAGGGCGTGGATCGGATGGCCGGGGTCGCGGCCCTCGACGAAGGCGTCGATCATCGGATAGCCGAGATAGATATAGGCGAAGCCCGTCCGGGCCCGCAGGGTCGCGCCATGCAGTCGGCCGGCTACCGCGTCCGGTCCCAACTCGGCGCGGCGCGCGCGGCCGAGGACCTCGGCCTTACCGGTGTCCGTCGAGCAGATCACATCCCAGTCGATAGTCTGTTCCAGAATGCCGGCCAGGCGGTCGACAACCTCGGGTTCGAAGACTTCCGGAATACGCACGACGCCGTCTCGCGCATAGGCCTGCGCGAAGGCCGCCGGATCCAGCGCCGGATTGAGGCGAAGGACCGGCGCTTCCGTCATCGTCAGGCTTGCTCGCCGAACACGCGCTTGAAGATCACGTCGACATTCTTGATGTGATAGCCGTAGTCGAACAGGTCTTCTAGCACCTTGTCCGACAAGGCCTTGGAGACCACCGGGTCGGCCTTGAGGAAGTCGATGAACCGACCCTCGCCGCGCCACACCTTCATCGAATTGCCCTGCACGGCGGCGTAGGCGTCCTCTCTGGAGACGCCCTCTTGGGTCAGGGCCAGCATGACCCGCTGCGAGAACACCAGGCCCCCCAGCTTGTCGAGGTTCTTGGCCATGTTGTCGGGATAGATATTGAAGCGCTCGATGACGCTGGCCATGCGGCGCAAGGCAAAATCGAGGTGGACCGTGGCGTCCGGACCGATGCCGCGCTCGACCGACGAGTGGCTGATGTCGCGCTCGTGCCAGAGGGCGACGTTCTCCAGCGCCGGTGTCACGGCAGAGCGGACCAGGCGGGCCAGGCCGGTGAGGTTCTCGGTCAGGATCGGGTTGCGCTTGTGCGGCATCGCACTCGAACCTTTTTGGCCGACCTCGAAAGGCTCTTCGGCTTCAAGGACTTCGGTGCGCTGCAGATGGCGGATCTCGGTGGCCAGGCGCTCGATCGACGAGGCGACGACGCCCAGGGCGCAGAAATAGGCGGCGTGTCGATCGCGCGGAATGACCTGGGTCGAGACCGGCTCGACAACCAGCCCCATCATCTTGGCGACGTGCTCTTCGACGCGCGGATCGACATTGGCGAAGGTGCCGACGGCGCCCGAAATGGCGCAGGTGGCGATCTCGAACTTGGCCATCGCCAGGCGCTCCTTGGCGCGCTGGAACTCGGCGTAGTAGCCGGCGAGCTTGAGGCCGAAGGTGATCGGTTCGGCGTGGATGCCGTGGCTGCGGCCGACGCAGACGGTCATCTTGTGCTCGAGCGCGCGGCGCTTGAGCGCGGCCAGCAGCAGGTCGACGCCTTCGATCAGCAGATCGGTGGAGCGCGACAGCTGCACGGCGAAGCAGGTGTCCAGCACGTCGCTGCTGGTCATGCCCTGGTGAAGGAAGCGCGCCTCGGGGCCGACGATTTCCGACACGTGGGTCAGGAAGGCGATGACGTCGTGCTTGGTCACGCGCTCGATCTCGTCGATGCGGTCGCTGTCCCAGACCGCGTCGCGGCCCTTTTCCCAGATCGTCTCGGCGGAAAGCTTGGGAATGACCCCAAGTTCGGCCATGGCGTCGGCGGCGTGAGCCTCGATCTCGAACCAGATCTTGTACTTGGTCTGGCTGGACCAGATGGCGGCGGCTTCGGGGCGGGCGTAGCGGCTGATCATGGACCGGGCGTTTCGGCCGGACAGTGGCTTGAGTCAAGCATCATGGGCGGCGGAGGCCGGACAAAAAGACGGCCGCCCTCCAGGAGGAGAAGGCGGCCGAGTCATTGGGAGGAAACGCCCTGGAAGGGCATGACCTGTGTAGCCCAGACCCAATAGTTTGACAACGTTGTCACGAAAAAATTCTCGAAATGGTGAATAGGCGTCTTTCGAGGCGCAAACCGGCCGACGAAAAAGGGAGACAGGCGCGAACCTGTCTCCCTTTCCGACGCCAATCAGGCTCCCGCTTGGCAGGAAGCGGACGGCTACTTCTTTTTCTTGGCCGCCTGAACCTCGATCTCGACCAGCATGCCGCCGGCCACGAGGCCCGTGACCTGGCTGGTGATGCGCGAGGGCTTGTTGGGCTGTTCGGCTGTGCCGAAGAAGGTCTTGTAGGCCTCCATCATGCCGGCGAAGTCCATCTTGCCTTGTTTGGCCGGGTCGCCGACCAGCAGGACGCGCATCATCACGACGTCGCCCATGGTGGCGCCCTGGCTCTTGAGGGCAGCTTCGATCCGGCCCAGCACGCCCATGGTCTGGGTCTTGGTATCGCCGAAGGTGGCCGTGAGAGCCGGGTCGCCCTTGGGATCAATCATCGGCGGCACCATGCCGCTGACATAGATGGTGTCATAGCCGGCGGGCACGGTGACGACGCTGGCGATGGCCGACTTTGGGTCGCCGCCGCGAACGATGTCCTGGGCCGATGCGGCGCCGGCGAAAGCCGTGGCCAGGGCGAGGCCGGCGGCGAGGGTGGCGAAACGGGTCATGGTCTTCTCCTTGGGGGGATGATCAGTGGGCTTGCAGGCCGCGCGCCTTCTGGGCGGCCTTGGCCTTGGCGCGGATGGCGGCGATCTCGGCGGTCGTGACCGGCTTGCCCTTGTTGCCCCACGAGGTGCGCACATAGGTCATGATGGCGGCCAGATCGGCGTCGTTGATGTCGTCCTTGAAGGCGGGCATGCCGGCCCGGCCGTTCAGCACGGTGGTAACCAGCGGCGCGGCCGGACCGATGGCCAGCGGTGAGGCGGCCAGGGCCGGGAAGGCGCCCTTGATGCCCTTGCCGGTCGCCTGATGGCAGGCCGAGCAGTTGTCGGCGTAGAGGTCCTTGGGCGATTGGGCCGCCAGGGCCGCAGCGGGCGCCGACGCGGTTGCGATCAGGCAAAGCAAGGCGAAACGGGAAACAAACGTCATAGGGTCCTCGGATCAGGCCTGCTGCACGCGGGCGTGGATCTTGGCGATCTGTTGCCAGGCCGACTCGATAGCGCCAGCCTGCCAGCCGCCAAGGTAGCTGAGGTGTTCGCCGGCGAGATAGAGGCGACCGTCGGGTTCACATAGCACTGGATAGGCGTCGCGGCGGCCATCCTCGCTCCACTCGGCCCATCCGCCGAGATTGTGCTCGGCCAGGTGCCAGCAGAACGAGAAGGCGTTTTCGAAGTTCTCGGCGTATTCGGGAAACACCTTTTGACCGCCAGCCACGGCGAAGGCCGCGCGCTCGGCGGGCTTCATGGCGCTGATGCGCGCCGCCTGGCCGCCGAAACTATAGAAGCCCAGCAGCACGCCCTTCTGGCTCTGCCAGCCGGTGGAGGGCAGCGAAATCGTGCCGATGCCCGGGATGTCGTTATAGATGTGACCACCATAGATGTGATGCTTTTCCTCCCAGAACCGCGTCTTCATCTGCAGGCCGATCTTGTTGACCGGCGCATAGGCCACGCCCGCCATCGCCGCCTTGAACGGCGCCGAAGCGTCCAGATCGATCTGCTTGAGCACGCTGAGCGGGATGGTGCAGATGCAGTAGTCGGCCTCGATCTCGCCGGTCTTGCCCGAGGCTTCCTTGAAGGCGACCTTCACACCCTTCGGGGTCTGCTTGATCTTTTCGACCACGGTCGAGTAGCGGATCATCGAGCCGACCTGCTTTTCGAAGCCCTTGGCGATCTGGTCCATGCCGCCGATCGGTTGCAGCATGGTGCGCTGCTGCTCGTAACCGGTGACCGAACTCAGTACGCGCCAGGCGCCGCTGTCGAGCACGTCCTTGAAGGCGAAGGGCGGCAGTTCCTTGCCCGGGCCCGGATTCACGCCAGCGCCGGGGTGAACGGAAAAGCCGCGTCCTTCGGTGCCCGTATAGGCCATGTCCTTGGGCGACAGGCGGCCCTCGTTGATCATATAGGCCACGAATTTCTCGCGGTCTGCCGGGGTCAGGGCGGCGTCCAGCTCGCCCTTGCTGGCGGCCTTGGCGATCAGCTCGGCGGCGTAGCCCCGGGCGTCAGCGGCGATCTCGCCCTTGCGGACCGGCTTGCCCTTCAGAGGGCCTTCGCCCTTCTCGAAATAGACATAGGCGGCGTCATTGTCGTTGACGAAGCTCTCCAGCAGCACGCCGAACAGCTTGGTGTAGTGCAGGGTCGAGCGGTGGTGGTACGGAATCCGCCAGGCGCCGTGGTTGATATAGAGGCCGTCGTCGAACTCGCAGGTCTGCTTGTTGCCCAGAAGGTCGGTGTGCTGAAAGCCCTTGCGCGAGGTCTGGCAACGGCCGCCGGCGAAGGATCGGGCTTCCAGGATCTGCACCTGATAACCCGCCTTGGACAGCTCATAGGCGGCGGTCATGCCCGCCAGGCCCGCGCCGAGGATGACGATCTTCGTACCCTTGGCGTCGCCGGTCAGGGTGGGCGGCAGTTCGGTGGCCGAAGCCATGCCAAAGCCCAGGGCGTCCATCCCTGACATCGCCAGGGAAACGCCCCCGACCGCGGCCAGACCCTCGAAGAAGCGCCGCCGGGTCAGAACTCCGCCCGTCGCCGGGCCTGCAGTCGTATTCATGCCAATCCGCCACTAAAACAGCCGACGCCGAAAACGCGTGCATCGTCGTGACGATACACCTTTCGCTTCTCCGGTCGAACGCGCCCCTCGCCGAAGTCCGGGGCATCTCGAAATTTCGATGGAACTGGCGCAACCCGATTTCGGGCGGCGGCCGATCTGACATGTTAGATGCGTCCCAGATGCTCCGCTGTTGGGCGCCTGGGGCGCCTCCTGTGCGAACCGTGGGCGGGTGGACAAGCAAAGGCGGTCGCCGCCGGAATAGCTCTTCCACCCCCCTGCGCGCGACGCATCAACGGATGAACGCCGCGCGAGGAAAACGCCATGACCACGACCGGAGCTTCCCTTCGCCTGCGGCTGGCGCGGCCCGAGGACATGCCGGCGCTGTCGGCTCTGATGAACGCGGCGATCGGCGAGCTTTTGTCACCGTTCCTGCCGCCCGGGGGGGTGAAGGCCTCGTTCGAGATAATGGGGCTGGATAGCCAGTTGATCGCTGACGGCACCTATTTCGTGGTCGAGGACTTTTCAGTTTCAGCAGGGGGCAAGATCGCCGGTTGCGGCGGCTGGAGCCGGCGCGCGACGCTGTTTGGCGGCGACCACTCGGCGGGGCGCGACGTGGCAGTGTTGGATCCCTCGCGCGACGCGGCGCGGGTGCGGGCGATGTACACCCATCCAGACCACACCCGGAAAGGCGTCGGCCGCATGGTTCTGGACGCCTGCGAGGCCGCTGCCGCGGGCGAGGGCTTCACCCGCTGCGAGCTGGCCGCGACCCTGGGCGGCGAGCCGCTCTACCGGGCCTGCGGCTATCAGGACATCGAGCCGTTCACGGCGGCCACATCGAGCGGTTATGAAGTGCCGCTGATCCGGATGGGCAAGGTCTTGCCGTCCGTCACGCGGTAGCGGCCAACGAAAAGGGCCAGGCTTTCGCCTAGCCCTTCCGTCTTGTCTGGTTCGCGGTTCTAGAAGGTCGCGGTGGCTTTCATGTACCAGAACCCGCCTTGCCAATCGACGACCGAATCCGAGCGATAGATGCGGCCGTTGGTGGCCGACTCGCCGGTCTTGTCGGGATCGGGATAGTTGGAGAACAGGTTCCGGGCGCCGACCGAGACCGTGTAGGTGTCGGTCGCCTTGTAGCTGAACTCGGTGTCGACGAAGACTTCCGGATCCCACTTCTGGGTGACCTGGTTGGCGACGCTGAACATGTTCTTGTAGGGGCCCCAGACGGTGGCGCGGGCCACGGCCTTGAACTTGCCGATCTCGTGGCTGGCCGAGAACACCGAGCGCCAGCGCGGCTGGGCGTTTTCGAAGTCGAAGACCCCTTCGGCGTCGAAGAAGGTGTATTTGACGGCCGCCGTGGCCGCAGGCGTGTTGACCTTGTCGATCTTGAACTTGTTCACATTGCCGCTGGCGGTGAAGCTGGTGCTCTGACCGTTCTCCCAATTGACCTTGTAGGTGGCGACGACGTCGAGGCCGGTCGTGGTGGAGTCGAAGGCGTTTTGGAAGAACTGCACCTGACCGATGGTGTCGGCCCCGGGCACCTTGGCGGCGATCAGGCCGGCGCGGATGGTGGCATTCACCGCGATGGCCGAGGTGGCGTAGAACTGGTCCTCGATCTTGATGCTGTAGGCGTCGACCGTCAGGCTCAGGCCGTCGAACAGCGAGGCGGTGAAGCCGGCGGCGATGTTCAGCGACTTTTCGGGCTTCAGCTCCTTGGCGCCCATGAACTGGGCCACCGGGTTGGTGGCCGGGAACAGGCCCGAGGCGATGATCGCGCCGTTCTCGACGCGCGTGGAGACGTTGGTCGTGAACAGCTGGCCTGGCGTAGGAGCCCGGAAGCCGGAGCCGACGGAACCCCGAATGCCGAAGCTGTCGGTGATCTGGTACTGGGTGGCGACCTTGCCGTTCCAGGTGCTGCCAAAGTCCGAGAACTTCTCGCCGCGCACGGCGACATCGAAGAACCAGGCTTCGGTGATGTTGGCCGAGCCTTCCAGATAGCCGGCATAGGAGTTGCGGGTCAGCTTGCCCGAATAGGACGGGGGCGAGCCTGGGGCGCCGTTCGAGCCGACGGCCAGGGCGGCGTAGACCGGATCTTGCCCGGCGAAGCCGTCGACAGGTTGACCGGCGTTGGGGAGGCCCGCCGCAATAACGGCCGAGGTGTAGTTGGCGCAGTTCAAGCCATTGGCCAGAACCGTCGGAGTGGCGGCGGCCGTCGGCGTGTGGGTCGTGGCGTTGCAGAAGCCGAACGGGTCGGGCGTGGCCCAGGCGCCGGCCACGTAGGAGGCTACGTCGCCCGCCTCGATCTCGTAGCCTTCCTTGCGGTATTCGGCGCCGAAGTTCAGCGTGATCGGGGTGTGGAGACCACCGACGCCCCAGTCATAGGCGAAGTCGGCGTTGGCGGCGCTTTCCGTCGAGATCAGCGAGCCGACATAGAAGGACTTGGGCGAGGCCGGGCCCATGGACGGGTTCACGGTGTCCCACAGGGTATAGGCCAGCTTGTCGTTGCCATAGCGGCCGCTGAAATCATATTGCAGGCCGTCGCCGAGCTTGCCCTTCAGGCCGCCGGTTAGGCTGTAGTCGGTGACGTCGCCGCCGAACATCGGGGTGAAGCCGGCGGGGAAGATCGAGCTGAACTGGAAGAGCGAGCCATCGGCCTGGCGGATCTGCGTTGCGTTGAAGTTGGGGGCGGCTGGCGGACGATAGTTGAAATACTCGACCGCGCTGCTCTTGGAATAGTTGCCGAAGGCGTAGAGCGACATGGTGTCTGAGATGTCATAGCCGGCGTTGATTACGCCGCGCAGGGCTTCAGAGTCTGGCTGACCCCACTTCTGCACATAGTCGGTGATCAGGGCGCCATACGAAGGGTTGGCGGCGGCGTAGCTGGTGACGCAGAAGCCCGCCGACTGGTTCGGGATGCCGACATTGCAGTACTGCTTGCCGCGGTGGACCTGGTTCTGGCTGGTATATTCGAACGTGCCGTTGACGAAGCCGCTGTCGCCGAGCGGAAGGCCGAGGTTGCCGGTGACCAGCACGTCTTCGCCGTCGCCGAGGAAGAACTGGCCGTATTGCGCGGTCAGCGAACCGCCGCTGGGGCTGTCCTTGAGCTGGAAATCGATGACGCCGGCAATGGCGTCCGAGCCGTACTGCGCGCCGGCGCCGTCACGGGTGACGACCACGTTTTTCAGAGCCGAGGCGGGGATGGTCGCCGCGTCGGGGGCCTGGGAGCCCGATCCGCCAATGCCCACCAGCGCCGAGCGGTGGCGACGCTTGGAATTGACCATGAACAGGGTCTTGTCGGTGGGCAGGCCGCGCAGGCTGGCGGGGCGGATGAAGGTCGCGCCGTCCGAGATGGGCTCGCGGGCCAGGGTGTAGGACGGGACCAGCGTCTTCAGAATGTCGTTGGTGTCAGTGAAGGCCGCAGACTTCAGATCAGCCTCGCTGAAAGAGTCCACCGGAACTGCGCTGTCCAGAACGGTGCGGGGCTTGCCGCGCGCCGTGACGATCAGGGTCTCAAGTTCAGAAGTGGTTTCAACCGCCGGGTCGACGGCCGGATCTGCGGCATACGCAGATGCAGAGTATCCAAGAGTAACGGACATCGCAGAAATACCTGCGAGCAGAGTCGTTTTAAAGTGCCGATTCATAGAGAGCCCCCTCATTTCATTTATCAACGCAAGATTGATTCCTCCTCCATGGCGTTCATCTCCCGACCTTTTATTGTTTTTGGTACTGACGCGACTTTTCACTCGGACGTTGCCGACCAATTCAGCCTGGATTGAAGGTGGTGGCTTCGGCAATGGTCGTGGTGTCACAAAAACGCGCTGCGGCCCCGGCGCCCCTTTGGGTGGCGTCAGGACCGCATTTTTAGGCAGAACATTGCTCTTGGATTGCTCAAATCACGGGCGATGTGCCTGTAAGGTCAGGCTACCAGCCGTTGGTCGAGCGGTTCGCGGACCTCGGACTCGAACAGATCATAGGCGTCTTCCCAGGCCGCCAGGCGCGAGTCGCGAAGCTCGGCGTCGTCGATGATCCGGATGATCTGATCCTCGCGGTCGTTCCACACCAGCCCCAGATCCACGACCCTCTCGGCGTCGCGGCCGAGCAACAGGATGACGTCGGCTCGGGCGGCGCGTTCATGGCTGATCCGCATCAGGGTGCGTCCGGCGCCAAGGTCGCGATGGATGTCCGCGAAGGCCAGCACGGCCGAGATCATCGGCGCATTGACGGGGGCGATGGCCCAGGCAGGGCAAGCAAAGCGAGACATGAAAATCCTCCTTCGTTCGGACCCCTTCTGTTTGCACGTGCCGTACGCCAGATTCGGTCGTATGGAGAACGTATGAGGCACGAAAAAGCTGCACGGCTCCTCGACCTGGCCCGCATGTTGGCGGGATCTGGCGAAGGCATGACCCTGGACGAGATGGCCCGCACCCTGGATGTGGGGCGGCGCACGGCCGAGCGCATGCGCGATGCGGTCTGGGCGGCCTTCCCGCAGATGGAGGTGGTCGACGACCCGCCGACCCGGCGTTTTCGCATTCCCGCAGGCCTCGACGGCCTGTTCCAGACGCCGACCGCCGAGGAACTCGCGGCGCTGCGGACGGCGGCCGATGCCTACAGGGCGTCCGGCGCCGATGGACGCGCCGCTTCGCTGTTCGCCCTGGAGCGCAAGCTGCTGTCGGCCCTGCGCGGCGCGGCGCGGCGCAAGGTGGCGCCCGACGTGGAAGCCCTGGTCCAGGCCGAGACCATCGCCGTTCATGCCGGCCCCCGACCCTATGAGGACGAGACCGCACTCGCGGCCATCCGCACGGCGATCAAGGGGCTGAGCGCTCTGGCGTTCCGCTATGACGGCGGCAGCACGCCGGGGCGGACGCGAGAGGTTACGCCGCTGGGCATACTGTTCGCCCGCAGCAACTATCTGGTGGCGCTGGAGGGCGACGACCCGCGTCCGCGCTCCTGGCGCCTGGACAAGATGAAGGACCTGAAGGTGCTGAACCGGCCGGCCCCGCCGCCGGAGGACTTCTCGCTACAGGCCTTCGCCGACGAAAGCTTTGGCATCTATCACGGCGCGGTCGAGGACGTGGTCCTGCGCATCCACCCCGACCGGGCCGAGGATGCGATGCGCTGGCGTTTTCATTCCACCCAGACCGTGCGGCCCGAGCCGGATGGCTCGGTGACCGTGGCCTTTCGCGCAGCCGGCATGCTGGAACTGGCCTGGCACCTGTTCACCTGGGGGGACGGGGTCCAGATCGTCTCGCCACCCGGCCTGCGCCAGATCATGATCGACGAACTGCGACGGGCCATGGCCGTGCATGATACAGCGGGCGCCGCTTCCGGGAGCCTGCCTCAGACATGAACTACCGCCACGCCTATCACGCCGGAAACTTCGCCGATCTGCAGAAGCACGCCATCCTGCTGGCCGTGCTGGAGGTTCTGAAGGCCAGCACGCCCAGCCTCTCGGTGATCGACACCCACGCAGGGGCCGGCGGCTATGATCTGAGCGGCGAAATGGCGCGGCGGTCGGGCGAGGCCGAGGCCGGGATCTTCCGCCTACTGCAGGAGGTCGAGGCGCCCGCCGTGTTCGCGCCGCTGGTGGCCGCCGTGCGCGCCATGAACGGCGGCAAGGACGGGCCGCTCTATCCGGGTTCTCCCCTGCTGATCGCCGGGGCGCTGCGCCGCGAGGATCGCTACACCGCCTGCGAGCTGCGCGACGACGACTTCGAGCTGCTGCGTCGCTCGCTGGCGCCCTATGCCTTCGCCCAGGCGTCCAAGGTCGACGGCTACGAGACCGCCGCCGTCAAGGCGGGCCGGGGAGGGCGGGCTTTCATCCTGATCGATCCGCCGTTCGAGCGCCCGGACGACTATGCCCGCATCGTCGAGGTCACTCGTCAGGTGCTGCAACGCGATCCGGCCGCCGTGCTGGCGATCTGGACCCCGCTGAAGGACCTAGAGACCTTCGACGCCTTCGTCCGCGGACTGGAAACCGTCACGAACGACGCGTTAGTTGCCGAGGTCAGGCTTCGCCCCTTGCTGGATCCGATGAAGATGAATGGCAGCGCCATGGTCCTGGTCGGGACCCCGCCCGAGCTCGAGCCCGCCGTGCGGACGGCCACCGAGTGGATCGTCGGCAATCTGGGTCAGGCGGGCGGCGCGGCCAGGGTCTGGCGCACGGCCGGGTGACCAAGGTCGCGCCCAGCTTTGGCGAGGCTCTGCTGGTCTGGCTGAAGATCGGCTGCCTGGGCTTTGGCGGGCCGGCCGGCCAGATCGCCCTTCTGCACAAGACCGTCGTCGAGGAAAAAGGCTGGGTCGATGAGGCTCGCTTCGCCCACGCCCTGAGCTTCTGCATGCTGCTGCCGGGGCCCGAAGCCCAGCAGCTGGCGGTCTGGCTGGGCTGGCGACTGCATGGCGTGCGGGGCGGCGTGGCGGCGGGGCTGCTGTTCGTCTTGCCGGGCCTCGCGATCATGCTGGCCCTGTCGGCGCTCTATGTCGTGTACGGACGATCCGAATGGGCCGGGCCCGTGCTGCTGGGCCTGAAGGCGGCGGTGGTGGCTCTGGTGGCCCAGGCGCTGCTGCGTATCGGCGGTAGGACGATCCGCGACCGGGCCGGGGTGGCTGTCGCCGTCGCCGCCTTCGCCCTGATGAGTTTTACCAGCCTGCCGTTCCCGCTGCTGATCCTGGCGGCTGGCGCCATCGGCTGGTGGCTGGGCGGCGGCGCTGTTGCAGAGGTCGCGCCGGAAGCGGCGGTCGAGCGTCGCGGAACGCTGCGGACTGTTCTGATCTGGCTCAGCGTCTGGCTGGTCCCTGTCGCGGCCGCCCTTGCCATAGCGCCGGACTCCGTCGTGGCGCGAATGGGCGCAATCTTCAGCGGCCTGGCGGCGGTCAGCTTTGGCGGCGCCTATGCGGCCCTGGCCTATCTGGGGCAGGCGGCCTCGGCGCTTGGCTGGCTGACCCCGACGCAGATGCTGGACGGTCTGGGCCTGGCCGAGACGACGCCGGGACCCTTGGTGCTGGTCTTCGTCTTCGTCGGGTTCGTCGGGGCCTATCAGGCCGCCTCGCCGGAGTGGGCCTGGTTCGCCGGTCTGGCCGGCGGCGTGATGGCGGCGTGGGCGACCTTCGCGCCGTCGTTCCTGTGGATCTTCGCCGGCGGACCGTTCGTCGAGCGCCTGCGGAGTCGTCCTCGGCCAGCGCGCGCCCTGTCTATGGTTTCGGCGGCTGCCGTAGGCGTCATCGCGCAACTGGCGACGTGGTTTGCCACCCATCTGCTGTTTCGCACCGGCGATGCTCTGGCCTGGGGGCCGGTGAAGATCACGATCCCCGATCCCGCCAGCCTCGACATCGTCGCTCTGGGCATGACGATCCTGGCCTTGGGCCTGACCTTCGCCTTGCGCATGCCGGTGCTGGCCTTGGTGGCGGTGATGATGGCGACGGGACTGGCTTTGAAGGCCGCCGGACTCAGTTGACCCAAGGGCAGCATTTTCGCACTTGCGAGCGAAAAATCTGTGTTATGCTGCGATGCACAAATCGCGGTTTGCCGGAGCGCTCGCCATGGTTTCTACCCTGTCCTTCTTCCCCGAGTTCAAGACCCAGCCGGTCGATCCCGAAGCGGGGCCGCATCTGATGATGGGCGCCGCCTCGCCGCTGTGGCTGATGTTCGGCGGTGCGGCCGCAGCTGGCGCCGCGTGGTGGTGGTGGGCGTCGCGCTGGCGCGAAGCCGTCAATCTTGAATCCATGATCGCCCTGGCGCCCTCAGCTGTGGCGACGCCGATGCCGGCTCTTGAAACCGTGGCGGCTCAGGCGGTCGAAACGGTGGAAGCCACCGTCGAGGCGGTGGTCGAGCCCGCCAGGATCGTCGCCGAAGCGGCTGTCGAGACCGCTGTCGAGACCGTCGCAGTCGCCAACGATTCCATGGTCGAAACGGTCGAAACGGTCGAGGCCGTGACCGAGCTAGAGCCCGCAGTTGTCGAGACTGTGGAGACTATCGAGACTGTCGCCGAAGCCGCCACGGCGCCCGTCGTCGAAGCTGTCGAGGCCCAGGTCGAGGCCGCGAGGATACTGGCCGACGATCTGACCCGTCTGGTTGGTATCGGCCCCAAGCTGGCCGAGTCGCTGGGCGAACTGGGCGTCACCAGCTTCAGCCAGATCGCCGCCTGGAGCGCCGACGACCTCAAGTCCATCGACCAGTTGCTCAATCTCAAGGGCCGGGCCGACCGCGACGCCTGGATCGCTCAGGCCAAGCGCTTCGCGATCGCCGACGCCTGACCCAGACCCCGCGGGTCACCGGCTCGCGCCGATGCCTCCGGGGCCGCACTCGGTGTTCAGGTACTTCTCGATCTCGACCAACTGGGTCTCGATCATGGCCGGCTCCATGGTGACAAAGCCGTGGCCCATGCCCTTTATCTCGAGATAGCGGTGTGGCTTGCCCGCCGCTTTCAGCGCATCGACGAACTTGCGCGACTGCTTGACGTCGACGTTCGTGTCGCGGTCGCCGTGGTAGATGAACAGCGGGATCTGGGCTTCCTTCGCGTGATCGAGGGCGTCCAGGCCCCGGATCGTGGAGTTCTGGAACTCGCGCAGGAAGCGGTTGTCGAAGGTCGCGCGCTTCAGGCTGGCCAGATCGCCGGCTCCCGCGCCGGAAATCGCGCACTGATATAGGCCATTGGGCCGGATCGCGGCGGCCAGGGCCGAATAGCCGCCATAGGAATAGCCGAACATGGCGATGCGATCGGGCGCAGCGATCTTCCGGTCGATCAGCCACTTGGCGCCGTCGTCCTTGTCGTCCTGCATCTTCTGGCCCCACTCGCCGTCGCCGGCGCGCCAGAGCTTCTGGCCCCAGCCTTCGGACCCCCGGAACTGCGGCTGCAACACGGCATAGCCGCGGCTGGCGAAATACTGGACCCAGCCGGCGAAATCCCAGTCCAGGTTGTCGCGAGCCCAGGGACCGCCGTGCGGCTCGATCAGGGTGGGATAGGGACCAGGACCGAAGGTCTCGGCCGGGGGCGTGGTCAGGAAGGCCGGGATCATCAGACCATCGCGCGCCGGGTACTGAACCAGCCGCGTGGACCCCAGCGAGGCCAGGTCCAGATCCGGCCTCACCTTGCCCAACAGTGTCAGCGAGCCTGACGCGTCGAGCAGGTAGTATTCGCCGGGATTGCCCGGTCCCGACTTCTCGACGATGAAATGCTTCAGGTCTTCCGACCAGTCGGTGATCGTCGCGTCCGCTCCGTCGACCACCGGCAGACGCGTCGCCGCACCGTTCGCCGGATCGACCCAGTTCATCGCGATGGTCTTCACGCCCAGCGCCGCCCGCAGGCTCTTGTTGAGCGCCGAGAAGGTCTCGTCCGTCCAGTAGATGCTGCGCGTTGGCCCGGCATAGGAAAAGCCCAGTACGCGGCCATAGTCGGCGGCGGCGCTGGAGGTGACGACGCCGCCCACGTCGAACAGCTTGTGCTCCAGCAAGGGCTCGACGATCTGGCGGGCCTTGATGTCGTAGACATAGACTCCGGCCTTGTCCCGACCCTTGCCCGACGCGACGTAGATGATGTTGGGATCGTTGGTGAAACCGAGGATCTCAACAGGCTCGCGATCCTTGGCGTACCAGCGGAAGTGCTCTGCCCATTCGCCGCTCGCTGGATCGCGGATCCACTGGGCGAAATACACCGCGCCCTTGTCGTAGTTCAGTTCCCGGCGCGCGCGGATCTCGCCCTTGAGGTCCAGCTGGAAGCCGCCGAATCGCTCCGAGCTGCGCATCAGGCGCTCGGTGACGCCGGAATAGATGTCGACCTTGAGAATGTCTCCGCGCGTGTCGATCCGCCCGTCCTCCACCACCACGTGGCGAGGATCGGCGGGCAGCAAGTCGATCACCTGCGCATCGTCGAACTTGGCCCAATAGGCCTCGAACTCGGACTTGGCCCGGGTGTCGGGCAGCAGGGTCGTCCAGGATTTTCCTTGCAGGTCCGACACGTACTGCCGGGTCAGGTGACCCTTGCGGTCACCGTCCGTGAAGGTCTGGATGGTCTGCACCAGCAGGCGGTCGTTCTTCAGGAAGCTCACCCCGAGGATGCGGACCTTGTTGGCCGCGATCACCGCCAGAGGCTTGTCCAGGGCATTGGTCGCCCAGACCGAGATCGTCGGGCTCTGGCCAGCGGGCGAGGTCAGGGCGACGATATGCTTGCCGTCGCGCGAGATCTGCACGTTGCTGACGGCCGGCGGGTCGGAGAAGACCTTGGCGGGCAAGGGCGCGGCGTGGAGCGCCGACGAGGCCAGACCCAGCAGCATGACGGCGGTCGCGACAAGCGGGCGCGGATCGAATCTCACGGGCGACTCCAGAGCTCAAAAAGGCGAGTCGCCACCAAAGCGCGCCCTTCGACCTGTATTCCACCATAGCGATTAAAGCGCGCCGGCCAAGCCGTCACAATGTGCGGCTTTCCGGCTCTCAGGACGGGTCAAGTGCGTGGGGAATGCCACACCGTGTCGGAATTACGTCCGTATTGCGACGCGGAAGTTGCGGCCAATGGGCATAGCGCGCTCTGCTCGCGTGGCGGTGAAACCTCGCGCTCCTGCGGCGGGGAAGCAGTTGAAGTTACCGCGTTATGCGAAATCACGGAGGCGTTTCCATCATGTCCAATCATCGCAAGCATCTTCTAGCCTCCACGATCATTGCCGGGCTGGCGGTCGGCGTGATGTCGCCGGCCCTCGCCCTGGCCCAAGCCGCAGCGCCCCTCGCCACCACCGACCAAAGCGCTCCCGAGGAGACCGAGGTCGAAGCCCTGGTGGTCACCGGATCGCGCATCAAGCGCAGCGAGTTCAACAGCCCCGACCCGATCCAGGTGATCAACGCCGAACAGGGCAAGCTCAAGGGCATCGCCAACACGGGCGCGCTGCTGCGCACATCGACGGTGGCCTCGGGTTCGCCGCAGATCACCTCGGCGATCTCCAGCGCCTTCGTCACCGATGGGGGGCCCGGTTCGGAAACCATCTCCCTGCGCGGCCTGGGCGCCAACCGCACCCTGGTGCTGATCAACGGCCGGCGCCTTGGCCCCTCGGGCGTCCGGGGAGGCGTGTCCGCCGTCGACCTCAACACCATTCCGTCGTCGGCCATCGATCGGATCGATATCCTGAAGGACGGCGCGTCCTCGATCTACGGGTCTGACGCGGTGGCTGGTGTCGTCAACATCATCACCAAGCGCGACACCGACGGGTTCGAGATCGACGCGTTTGTCAGCCAGCCGCAGAGGCACGGCGGCGAGGAATATCGGGGCAGCCTGGCCTGGGGTAAGACCTTCTCGAAGGGCTTCTTCAGCGCCTCGTACGAATACTCCAAGACCGCCGAGCAGCGCATCGGCGACCGCAAGTACACCAACTGCGGCCAACCCTATACGACCAACGCCCAGGGCAAGCGCACCGACGCCGTCGATCCGCGCACCGGCAAGACCCAGTGCCGCGACCTGCTGTACGATCAAATCTGGCTCTACGATTTCAACTTCAGCCCGCTCGACGGCAAGCTGCAGTACGACTACGGCAACAACCTCGGCCAATTCATCCCGCCCGTGCCCCCCGGTCAGGCCGCTGCCTATCCGGGCTTTCCGCCCGGCTTCTTCACCGTCGGGTACGGCGTCGCGGGCGACACTGACCTAGCCGTGCTGGACTACAACAGCCCGTTCAACCTGGCGTCCTCGCTGACCCCGCGCACCGAACGCCACACCGTCTATCTGACGGGCGCCTATGACATCACCGACAGCGTCGAGGCCTATGGCGAGGTCCTGCTCAACCGCCGCTCCAGCAAGACCAATGGCTACCGTCAGTTCTGGAGCTACTTCTATACTGGTGACTACGACCCCTTCTCGGCCGGCTTCACGGGCGACTTCATCCTGTCCCCGACGCCGGTCACCAACTTCAACCGCGCCGGCCAGAAGGTCGACTATCAGCGCTATCTCGGAGGCCTCCGCGGCGACTTCGGCGGCGTCGATTTCCTGAAGGGCTGGGACTGGGACATCTTCGCCCAGCACAGCCACTCCAAGGGTCTGTACTCGCAGGACGTCATTCTGGACGATGCCCTGCGGTCCAGCGCGTTCCGCACCGGTTCGTGCGCCGGAACCATCACGCCGATCAGCAAGCGCAAATGCGTCGATGTCAGCTGGGTCACGCCCGACTTCCTGGCCGGCAAGTACACGCCGGAAGAGCAGGCCTTCCTGTTCGACTCCGAGACCGGCAAGACGATCTACAAGCAGTTCGTCGTCGAAGGTTCCGCCTCGGGCAACCTGTTCAGCCTGCCCGCCGGTCCGATCGGCGCCGCAGTTGGCTTCCACTACCGCCGCGAGTCGATCAACGACACCCCAGGCGACATCACCCTGGCTGGCAATATCTGGAACTCGTCGAGCGCTGGCATCACCGCCGGCAAGGACAAGACCAAGGAAGTGTTCGGCGAACTGAGCGTTCCACTGCTCAAAGACCTGCCGTTCGCACAGAGTGTCGATCTGTCCCTGTCTGGTCGCTACACCGATGTCGACAGCTACGGCAGCGACAGCACTTACAAGATCGGCCTGAACTGGCAGCTCATGTCGTCGCTCCGTCTGCGCGCAACCAAGGGCACCTCGTTCCGCGCCCCGGCGTTGTTCGAGCTGTACAAGAACGCCGAAACCAGCTTCCCGTCGCAGCGCAGCGTCGACCCTTGCATCCGTTGGACGCAGAACCTGGCCCAGGGCAACATCTCGCAACGCGTGGCCGACAACTGCAAGTCTGCGGGTATTCCCGGCGCCTATTCGGGCGCGGGCGTCAGCGCGACGGCCAGTTCTTCGGGCGGCGCCGGTGCCCTGGTTGCAGAAACTTCGGACGCCAAGACCTATGGCGTGATCTGGACCCCCGGCTTCGCCAATTTGAACGTGGCGCTCGATTACTTCGACATCACCGTCAAGAACGAGATCACTCAGCTGGGTTCGGCTAACATCGTCGACGGCTGCTATCGTTCGCTGAGCTTCCCGACCGATCCTCTGTGCGGCCTGTTCACCCGCCACCCGACGACGTTCAACATTGTCACGATCACCGACAACTATCTGAACATCGCCGACCAGACCAACCGCGGCATCGACCTGACGGTCCGCTACGGGACCGATCTGCCTTGGGACACCAAGCTGACGGTGGACATGCAGTCGACCTGGCAGTTGAAGGACACCACCGCCCTGTCCGCTGACAATGTGATCGACAGCAACGGCTTCGTCGGGGATCCGGACTGGACCGGCCAGCTGAACTTCCGTCTGGAGCGCGGCGACATCACCGCGTTCTGGGGCATCGACATGGTCGGCAAGGCCTCCGACGCCGAGGACTATGCCGACACAGCCCAATCGGGCGCCGTGAAGCTGAAGGTCCACACCGAGTTCACGGCCTATCACAACCTGTCGCTGCAGAAGAAGTTCGACGAGATGACGCTGCTGGTGGGCGTGGCCAACGTGTTCGACGAGGCTCCTCCTGCAGTCTCGCAGAGCGCCGGCAACTACAGCATGGTCGGCTCTTCGGTGTTGGCGTCGCAATACGACTACATCGGTCGCCGAGCCTTCGTGAACATCACGGCGAAGTTCTAATCCGTTTTCGCCGCTTCCAGCGGCGGAAAGCTCGAGGGCGCGGGCGCCGGCAAGGCGTTTCGCGGTCCCTCGGGGCAGGCTACAATCTCGGGCGGCGGAGCAATCCGCCGCTTTTTTCTTTGGGGAACCTGCTCGCGTGAACGCCATCATCCGGGGCAAGCCCGACAATCTGGACGAGATCGGCCTGCGCTTCGAGCGCGCGACGCTGGCGACGCCTGTCTATCTCAACAGCGTGCCCAAGGCCGGCACGCACCTGATCCGCAACATCCTGCGGATGTTCGTCGCGCCCGAGCAGCACTGGCGGCGCGAATATATCCAGCACGCCATCCTGCGGCAGTACGGGCCGGACGCGTTCTCGACGGCCAAGCCGATGATCAGCTGGGGGCACATGCTGTTCTCCGACGAGTCGGCCATCGCCCTGCGCGACGTCCGCCACATCGTTCTGGTGCGCGATCCCTATGACTGGGTTCTGGCGCGGGCGCGCTTCTATCTGTCGGACGAATTCCAGGGCAATCTGAACCACATCAAGGGCGGGGCAGCCTTGCCCGAGGACGTGATCATGATGATGGTCATGGGCGCCCACGGTCGCGTGCCGGACCTGCGCGATATCTTCAGCATGAACGCCGTGGCCTGGATGGGTTCCAGCGCCGTGATGGTGCGCTACGAGGACATCGTCGAAAGCCTGGGCGACCTGGGCTCAAGGCGGACCGAGGCGTTCTTCGCCAGGCTGCTGGCCGATTGCGGCCTTGACTTGCCCGCCGACTGGCGCGACCGCGTCGAGGCCGGCGCCGACCGCCGCGAGAGCCGCACGGCCAGCGAGAATCTCAATCTCACCGCCGAGATACCCAAGGTGCTGTCGGAGACCCACAAGCGCGTGGTGGACTTCCACGCGCCCGGACTGCGGGCGCTGTTGGGCTATGCTTGATTATTGGCGCGTGGCGGGCGCCGAAACCGGCATCCACTTTCGGCTGCCACGCTCCTAGAGCCCTTTCCGACCTGATGGCTTCATCAGTGTCGGGCGAAAAGGGCTCTAAATCAGAAGTTTAGAGCATTTTTCGATCCGATAACCGTTTCACACTTATCGGAAAATGCTCTAGAGAACGACGGCCGTCCCGGACACCGAGACCATCATCATCGACCCGTTGGGCCCGACGGTATTGTAGTCCAGGTCCACGGCCAGGATCGCATTGGCGCCCAGCTTCTCGGCTTCCTTGACCAGGTTCTTCATCGCGTCTTCGCGCGCCCGGGCCAGAACCCGCTCGTAGGACTTGGAGTGGCCGCCCACGAAGTCGCGGATCGCCGCCATCAGGTCCAGCACCACGTTCGCGCCAAGGATCGACTGGGCGTAGATCGCGCCTTTGTAGTCCTGAACCGGCCGGCCTTCGATGAAGGGCGTGGTCGAGATCAGCATGATGAACCCCTGTGCGACACACGCGCCAACGTCCTTAACTTAGGCGTAAACGTCGCTGTTCGCGAGGGGCTCCCCCAGAAAGGGACACTTTCTGGCGCCGTTCTCCCGTCACACGGGAATCTGGCGTTCTCCCACTTCCTGAGAGCCGATGGTTAAGGCAGATTGGCCGCAGTTTTCGCCCCCGGAGCTTTCTGGTGATCTTCGCCAAATCACATCTCGACCTGCACAACATCCGAAGCAACGTCGAGCGGGTGAAGAAGCTGTCGGACAATGTCGTCGGCATCGGGCCTCTGGGCATCGGGCTGGACGGCCTGTTGACCTGGATACCGGGCGCGGGGGAACTCTACAGTCTGGGCGCAGGCGGCCTGATCATGATCGACGCGGTCCGGGCCCGCGCCGCGCCGATGATTGTGATCCAGATCTTCGCCATCATCCTGATCGACACCGTGGCCGGCGCCCTGCCGGTGGCGGGCAAGGTGGCCGACATGCTGTTTACCGGCCACAAGTGGTCGGCCGACATGCTGACCAAGCATATGGACGACACCATCTATTTCGAGGGCACCCGCAAGGAGGTCCAGGGCACGGCGGAATATCGCGACCTGCTGGCCCGTATCCAGAGCGGCAAGGAAAAGCGCCGCGTCGTTTTCCTCGGCTGACGAACTTCGACAACCATAATGCGGGTAGGACGTTGATCAGAGCATGACCATAGAAGCCGTCTCTTACGCCGATAGCCCTCGCGCCCGCGCGCACCGCGCCTGGAAGTCCGCCGAAACGATCAAGGGACTGTCCGACCGCCTGATTGGCGTCGGGCCGTTCGGCATCGGCCTCGACGGTGTTCTGTCGTGGGTGCCGATCGTAGGCCCGCTCTACAGCATGGGGGCCGGTGGTCTGCTGTTGATCCACGGCATGTCAGGTGGGGCCTCTTTCCTCACCCTGGCGCGGATGGCGGCCTATGTGGCCATGGACACCGCCACCGACGTAGTGCCCATCGCCGGCTCCGTCGTGGACATGATGTTCCCCGGCCACCTGATGGCGGCCAAGGCGCTGCAAAAGGATATCGAGGCGCGCCACGGTCTGCCCGACGACATCGCCGTCAAACGGTCGGCCAAGAAGCGCGGCAAGGTCGGCAAGCGCTAGGTCAGGCGTCCGGGCTCTCGCCGACCGGCTTGCTCATGGCGAAGGGCAGGTCAGGCGAGGAAATGGTCGATTCGCGCCCGTTGCCATGGATCACGGTCACACGCCCGAAGGCGGGCATCACGACGACACCGGTCAGTTCGTCCACCCACTTGTGCAGGGCCGCCCGCGCGGCTTCCAGGGCGTCGCCGCCGACGACGGACTGGCCAGAGGCCTCGACCTCTTCGGCGAATTCAAGAACGCGGCCGGCGATCGTTTGAGCCTCGTTGGCCTGCCTCTCGGTCATGATGGCTCCTATGGATCGCTAGCAAGGTTCGATGGAAAACTAGTGTCCCCAGCAAACGCTCTTGTCGTCCATCCAGGCGCCGGATCCGCCCACTTTGCGCGCTGGCGATATCTTCACGCGCGCGCTTGAACAAGGCCGCAACTTGGGGATTTTGGCCGTGATGGAGGACCCCATGAGCCAAGACAAGCAACCAGAACTCGCGAGCGCCGCTCGGACCTATTGGAACGAAGAGGGCTACAAGGCTGGCGGCGTCATCCGTGAGGTCGACTACGCCGCCGCGTCGCGCGGCCTCGATCCCGCCCTCGCGGGCATCAAGATCGTCGATACCGACACCCACATCACCGAAGCGCCGGACCTGTTCACCTCGCGCGCGCCGGGCAAGTTCAAGGGCAAGGTGCCCGAGGTTCGCCGCGTGGACGGCGTCGATCGCTGGTTTGTCGGCGACCGTAACTTCGGCTCGCTGGGCGGCAATGTGATCCGCGCCGACAACAACAAGGTCCTCGGCCGCCTGGCTTTCCAAACGATCGAGGAAGGTCACCTCGGCGCCTACGAGACCAAGTCCCGCCTGCAGGCCATGGATGACATGGGCGTCTACGCCCAGATCTGCTTCCAGAACTCGGGCGTCACCCAGGCCGGATCGCTGATGTCGCTGGGCGACAACGAACTCGCCGTCACCATCATCAAGCTCTACAATGACGCCGCCATGGAGCGGCAGGAAGAGTCCAGTCAGCGGCTCTTCACCATGGCGCACCTGCCGCTGTGGGACAAGGCGGAGATGGAAGCCGAAGCGCGCCGCGTGCTGGACGGTGGCCTGAAGGGCTTCGTGCTGCCCGACACCCCCGAGCGACTGGGCCTGCCGTCGTTCCTGGACGACTATTGGACCCCGTTCCTTGAGATGTGCGAGGACTACGGCGCGCCGATCAACTTCCACCTCAATGCCGCCATCGATCCCAACACCTTGGTCTGGAAGGGTTTCGAGTTCGAGCAGTCGCTGGCCGTCGTCGCGACCATGTTCTCGATCGGCAATGCCGCGACCATGGGCAACTGGATGGTCAGCGGTCGCCTGGACCGGCACCCCAAGCTGAAGATCGGCCTGATCGAAAGCGGCATGGGCTGGGTGCCCTTCGCGCTGGAAGCCTATGAGCACCAGTTCCGGGAAATGATGCCCAACAAGTCCAACGTTCTGCAGAAGCGGCCGCATGAGTATTTCCGTGACAACTTCTGGGTGACCTACTGGTTCGAAACGGTCGGCCCGCAGAAGCTGCTGGAGACCATCGGCATCAACAAGGTGATGTTCGAGACCGACTTCCCGCACCCGACGTCGCTGTATCCCGGCGTGCAGGATCACATCCTGACTTCGCTGGCCGGTTACGACTACGAGACGCGCCGCCTGGTTCTGGAACGCAACGCGGTCGAGCTCTACAAGCTGCCCTTCTAGAGCCGTCACAGACCTCGCGCGATCAGACGCGCCGTTCGATGTTCCTGCGGGGACCCCGGGCGGCGCGTTTTTCGTCTTGGCGCGAGCGGTGTCAGTCGGTTGTCGGCAGGTCTGCGACCCGGACAATCAGTTCAGGGAATGCCAACGGTGCGATTTCGCCGTCGCGGTCGATCTGACGGATGTCAGCATACCCGTCCGGCGAGGGTTGGCGATGCACGAAGACGCGTCGGCCATAGGCGTCGACAACCCAGTAGTCAGTTACGCCGTGTCGCGCATAGAGCGAGGCCTTGAGTTTCAGGTCGCGGAGCAGCGAGCTATCTGCGACCTCGATCAGCAGAAGAACCTCAGGGCCGCGCACCTCATCTACGCGCTTTTCCAGCGAATGAAGGAAGATGTCCGGGATAGGGCTGACACCCCGCGCAAGCGACAGCGTGCCCTCAACATGGATAGCGATGTCGTCGGACAGATGGCGATGCAACAGCTTTAGCAGTACGCGTTTAGCTTCCATGTGCGGAGCGTTCTGCGGCGACATGTCGAGCAGTTCTCCGTCGATCAGCTCCACTCGCTCATCGGGATCGAGCGCGCCAAGCTCAACCATAAGAAACACTTCTTCAAGTGTGAAGCGGACCTGCTCGTTGGTTATTCGATCAACGAAACGCCCGTCGATCATCGCTAGATTGTCATTGGACGGCAGCAGGCCCGCTGCCTGCATGATGATGATTTCATCATGGGTAAAGCGGTGAAGGGACGTCGACTGCGGGAAGCGGACGGGCGCGTTCATGGTCTGAAGATATCACGAGTGATGGCGTGCGCTAAGCTCACAGAAGAAGCGGTCGGGCTGGCTTCACCGGCGCGGTGGGCTCGGGCAGACGCGACTGGCGCCCATAAGCGATGATCCAGACGCAAAGGCCTGTGACGAGGCCCAGGCCAATACAAAGGGGGTAGGCGATCGGAGCGTCCGAGAATTTGCCGTCTCGGAAGTTGAAAGCCGCCACCGCGCCCCCGGCCATCAGGCCCGTCGCTGCAGCAGTCCAAGGGTAGTGTCGGTTCGTCTGATCCAGAAGCGCCCAGGCTACAGCTGAAACGAGAACATAGGGCCATCCGAAGAACGCGCCGATGACCAGTATTGGTGCGGTGCTGAGGAGCGCATCCGCCAGGGCGGTCGGCGTCGAAGCGCTTTTGTCGAGCCAGTTGTAAGTCTGCCCCAGCACGAGCGAGGGCAGGACAAAGGCGACGACCAAGGCCAAGAAAACGCGCAAACGGGTTGTTTTTTTGGAAGCCAGACGCACCGAAATCCCCAAAAATACTCTACCTTATGATTATCAAAATCCAGAATGCGCGCAATGCGGCCCTTAAGCCGCTGCGCCCTGGGTGTAGCCCAACTGGACGTTGAGCTTCTCCAGCACCTCGATAGCCGCTTCGGCGATCACGGTGCCGGGCGGGAAGATGCTGGCCGCGCCGGCGTCGAGCAGGGCCTGGAAGTCCTGGGGCGGGATCACGCCGCCGACCACCACGACGATGTCTGAGCGATCGCGCTTGGCCAGTTCGGCCTTGAGTTCCGGCACCAGCGTCAGGTGGCCCGCCGCCAGCGACGAGGCGCCGACCACGTGAACGCCGGCCTTGATGGCCTCGTCGGCCGCCTCGGCGGGGGTCTGGAACAGGGGACCGATCTCGACCTTGAAACCGAGGTCGGAGAAGGCGCTGGCGATCACCTTCTGGCCGCGGTCGTGGCCGTCCTGGCCCATCTTGGCGACCATGATGCGGGGCGGCCCGCCGTCGGCTTCCCTGAAGGCCGCGACCATGGCCTTGGCGCGGGCGGCCTTGGGATCGGCGCCGGCTTCCTTGCCATAGACGCCCTTGATCGACTGGATCACGGCGCGGTGGCGACCGAAAACGTTCTCCATGGCAAGGCTGATCTCGCCAACCGTGGCCTTGGCCCGCGCGGCGTCGACCGCCAGGGCCAGCAGATTGCCGTCGCCGCTTGCGCCATCCTCCAGCGCCTGCAACGCCGCCGCCGTGGCGGCCGGATCGCGTTCGGCCTTCAGGCGGGCCAGTTTTTCCAGTTGCTGAGTACGGACCGACGAATTGTCCACCTTCAGCATCGGGATGACATCCTCGACGTCGGGCTTGTAGCGATTGACGCCAACCACGCTCTGCCGATTGGCGTCGATGCGGGCCTGGGTCTTGGCCGCAGCCTCCTCGATGCGCAGCTTGGGAATGCCGCGCTCGATGGCCTTGGCCATGCCGCCGGCCGCCTCGACCTCCTCGATATGAGCCAGGGCTTTGCGGGCCAGATCGTAGGTCAGGCGCTCGACATAGTAACTGCCGCCCCAGGGGTCGGCGACGCGGGTCGTGCCGCTTTCCATCTGAAGGAACAGCTGGGTGTTGCGGGCGATACGGGCCGAGAAGTCGGTCGGCAGGGCCAGGGCTTCGTCCAGCGCGTTGGTGTGCAGGCTCTGGGTCTGGCCGTTTACCGCCGCCATGGCCTCGACGCAGGTGCGCGACACATTGTTGAACACGTCCTGCGCCGCCAGCGACCAGCCGGAGGTCTGGCTGTGGGTGCGAAGGCTCAGCGAGCGGTCGTCCTTGGGATCGAACTCGCGCTTCATCAGGCGGGCCCATAGCAGGCGGGCCGCGCGCATCTTCGCGACTTCCATGAAGTAGTTCATGCCGATGGCCCAGAAGAAGCTCAGGCGCGGGGCGAAGACGTCGATGTTCATGCCGGCCGCGACGCCGGCCCGGGCGTATTCGACGCCGTCGGCCAGGGTGTAGGCCAGCTCCAGGTCGGCCGTCGCTCCGGCCTCCTGCATGTGATAGCCGCTGATCGAGATCGAGTTGAACTTCGGCATGTTGGCCGAAGTGTATGAAAAGATGTCGGAAATGATCCGCATCGAGGGCGCGGGCGGATAGATGTAGGTGTTGCGCACCATGAATTCTTTGAGGATGTCGTTCTGGATCGTGCCCGACAGCTTGTCGGGGCTCACGCCCTGTTCCTCGGCTGCCACGATATAGAGCGCCAGGATCGGCAACACGGCGCCGTTCATGGTCATCGACACGCTCATCTTGTCGAGCGGGATGCCCGAGAAGAGGGTGCGCATGTCCAGGATCGAGTCGATGGCGACGCCCGCCATGCCGACATCGCCCTTCACCCGCTCGTGGTCGGAATCGTAGCCGCGGTGAGTGGCCAGGTCGAAGGCCACCGACAGGCCCATTTGGCCAGCCGCGAGGTTGCGGCGGTAAAAGGCATTGGAGTCTTCGGCCGTCGAGAAGCCGGCGTACTGCCGCACCGTCCACGGGTTGGTGACGTACATGGTCGGGTAGGGGCCGCGCACGAACGGCGCGACGCCGGGATAGCCGTCGGTGAAGTCCAGGCCCTCGACATCGGTGGCCGTGAAGGCCGGGGCGACATCGACGCCTTCAGGCGTGCGCCAGACGGCGCCGTCCGGCGCGGGGAGGGTCTCGCTGGTCTCGAAACCGACAGTAGTGAAGTCGGGGAACTTGGTCATGGCTCAGGCTCCCTCAAAGGCGGCGGCGAAGCGGATGGGTGTCAGGGCGGGGCAGGCGCTGTCAGGTCCCGGGAGGCGCGGGTCTGGACCCTCCACGGCGAAGGCCGATGGATCGACAACCTCCACCTCAGCGGCCTTGTCGTCGGCGTTGGGGAAGACGGTGACGCCCAGGATCTTGCGGCTCTTGTCGGCGAAGGCGGCTTCCTGCGAGGCGCGGGTGGTGGCCACGGCGTCGGCGATCAGGGCGGTCTCCAGCGCCTTGACGATCCCGCCGGCGCCTTCGATGGCCTGGAAGCCGCTCCAGGCGGCGCGGGCCAGCTGGTCGGTCAGGCTGTCCAGATACCAGGACCCGCCGGCCGGATCGGCGACGCGGCCAAGATGGCTTTCTTCCATCAGGACGAGCTGGGTGTTGCGCGCCTGACGACGGGCGAAGGTGGTGGGCAGGCCAATGGCGTCGGTGAAGGCGCCCAGCACGACCACGTCGGCTCCGCCCACCGCGCCGGCGAATCCGGCCGAGGTCAGGCGCAGCAGGTTGGTCCAGGCGTCCATGCGCGTCAGCATCCGGCCCGAGGACCGCGCCTCGATGATGGCCGGAACGCTGACGCCGCAGGCCTGGGTCAGTCGCGCCCAGATCGCGCGCGCGGCGCGGACCTTGGCGACGCCCGTGAAGTATTCGGCGTCCAGGCTGACGCCCAAGGTGATGCGTCCGAACGCCTCTTCCATCGACAGACCAGAGCGGACCAGGGCCTTGGCATAGGCGAGGGCGCTGGCGGTCATCATGGCCAGCTCTTCGGTATTGGACCCGCCGGCCTCGTGGACGGCGCGGCCGGTGGCCAGGAACAGGCTGGCCTTGGCATAGGTCGTCGCCAGACGCGCGCCGACCGTGGCGGCGTTGAAGATGTGGCTCTCGATGGGGCCGGGGCTGGCGCCCGATTCCGCGAAAGCGGTCAGCGGGTCCATGTGGAAAGCCATCGGCGCGTTGGGCGCGGCCTTGGCCACGGCGCCCAGCCAGTCGGCGGCCTTGGGACCCAGATAGCCGGCGTCCAGCGCCACGGGAGCCAGATCGATCAGCACCTTGTCCAGCGCCTTGGCCATGTCGTCGGCCGAGCCGATGGCAACGCCTTCTGCGCCGGTCGGATCGACGGCCAGCAGCACCGAGGCCGCGCCGTTTTGCAGGTCGATCAGGATGTCCTTGCCCGCCCGCTCGGGATCGGCGTGCGCCATCTGCATGCGCAGGTCCCACGGCCGGTCAGCGTCGCGCGCGCGCAGGTCGCGGGCGACCATAGCGCCGTCCTTGGCGGTATAGAGAGGCTGGATGGTCAGGCCGTCGGGCGTGCGGACGGTCAGGGCCTCGTCGAAGCTTTGGCCCTTCAGGGTCTTTTCGACCAGCGCCGTCCAGCGGGCGCGAACCGTCGCGTCGTCCGGGGCGGCGAAATCGTCGGCCAGAGGCGTCATGGCCTGGGTCAAAGCGTCTCTCTCCTGCGGTGCAGCATTGGCTTTTTTGACGGTGATGCGCCCCTGTCGTAACGGCCGTCAAGCCTTGCGCCGGATGCGAACGGGCGTTTAAGCTAACGGCGTTTACATGCGCGGCGCCCAACGCCGCCTTCAGGGAGCCGACTTTCATGGCCTTGCCGCCCGTTTTGCGCGACCGTCTTCGGCTGCCAGTCATCGCCTCGCCGTTATTCATCATCAGCAATCCCGATTTGGTGATCGCCCAGTGCAAGGCCGGCATCGTCGGCTCGTTCCCGTCGCTGAACGCCCGCCCGATCTCGCAGCTGGACGAGTGGCTGCACCGCATCACCGAGGAGCTGGCCGCCCACGACCGCGCTCACCCCGAAGCGCCCTCGGCCCCGTTCGCGGTCAACCAGATCGTCCACCGGACCAACAACCGGCTCGAGGAGGACATCGAGCTGTGCGTGAAATACAAGGCGCCGCTGGTGATCACCTCGCTGGGCGCGCGCGAGGATCTGAACGCCGCGATCCACTCGTATGGCGGCGTCACCATGCATGACGTGATCAATGACAGGCACGCCCACAAGGCCATCGAGAAAGGCGCCGACGGCCTGATCCCGGTGGCGGCCGGCGCGGGCGGTCACGCCGGCACCCTGTCGCCCTTCGCCCTGATCCAGGAAATTCGCCAATGGTTCGACGGACCGGTGGCCCTGTCGGGCTCCATCGCTTCGGGCCGCTCGATCCTGGCCGCCCAGGCCATGGGCGCGGACCTGGCCTATATCGGCTCGGCCTTCATCGCGACCAAGGAAGCCAATGCCGCGCAGGGCTACAAGGACATGATCGTCGAGAGCAAGGCCGACGACATCCTCTATTCCAACCTGTTCACCGGCGTACACGGCAACTATCTGCGCCCTTCGGTGGTCAAGGCGGGAATGGACCCCGAAAACCTGCCGGTCAGCGATCCGTCGGCCATGAACTTCGGTTCGGGCGGCAACCAGGAAGCCAAGGCCTGGCGCGACATCTGGGGCTGCGGCCAGGGCATCGGGGCCATCGATTCCGTGCTGAGCGCCGGCGAACTCATCGCCAAACTCTCTGATGAGTACGAGCAGGCAAAGGCCGAACTGGCCGCCAAGACGGCGCTGACATCGGGCAATCACCTGGCTTTCGCCGCAGAGTAGCGACCCGCTGGAGCGGGGACCGGGACGGGGATCGACCACGGTCGGTCCCCGGCTCCATCAGCGGGGTGATCCTTGAGGCGAGTTCAACGCCTTTCAAAGGATCTTCCGATGTTCGACGAAACCACCCCGCGCCTGGGCCTGCCCTATGTGGTCGCCGCCCAGGCCCAGAAGCACATCTCCATCAATGAATGCCTCGCCCGGCTGGATGGTCTGGTTCAGCTCGCGGTCGAGAGCCGCGTGGTGGCAGCCCAGCCGGCCAGCCCCGTCGCGGGCGGGGTGTGGATCCTGCCGGCCGGCGCGACGGGCGCGACTTGGGCCGGTCAGGCGGCCGGGACCCTGATGCGTTCCGAGGCCGGCGCCTGGGAAGCCGTTCCTTTGACCGAGGGCGTGCTGGCCTGGGTCAAGGACGAGAACCAGATGGTCGCCTTCGACGGCGCGGTGTGGGCGCCGCTGTCGGCCAGCTTCAAGAGCCTGACCGCGTCCGCCTCGCCGGGCCTGGCCAACACCCGGTTGGAGATCCGCGAGGAGGAGACCACAGTCGCGGGGGCGACGACCTCGACGGCCATCGTCATCCCGGCGCGGGCCATCGTGCTGGCGGTCTCGACCCGGACCACGGTGGCCGTGACCGGGGCGGCTTCATACAGCTGCGGCGTGTCCGGCGACGCCGGCAAGTTCGGTTCGTCCCTGGGCGCGGCCAAGAACGCCAGCAATGTCGGGGTGATCGGTCCGACGGCCTACTATTCCGATACGCCGGTGCTGCTGACCTCGGCCGGCGGCAATTTCACCGGCGGCAAGGTGCGTGTGGCGATCCATCTGCTGCGTTTCGACGCGCCGGCGGCTGTCGCCTAGTCGACGATTGACGTGATCGACATGCGTCGCTAAACGCACCCCACCTTTGGGGAGTAGCCGCCCGCATCCATCAGCGGGCCCCGCGCCAACACACTTGGACCCATCTCTGCTTCAGGGGGCGGGGCCATGGCGCGGGGAGGGAAGCGAATGATCCGCTTCCATGGCGAGACCAATGGCGCCGACTTCCTCCCGGGCTGGGTGGGACGTCGACGCTGTTGGCGTGCGCCCGGCCCAAAAGGTTATCTAACTCTATGGAATACCTACTCGTTTCGGCCCTGGTCGTCGCCATCGCCGAGATCGGCGACAAGACCCAACTGCTGGCTATGATCCTGGCCACGCGGTTCAAGAAGCCCCTGCCGATCATCCTGGGCATATTGGTCGCCACCCTGGCCAACCATGCCTTGGCCGCAACCGCCGGCTACTGGGTCGCCGATCTGCTGAGCGGGGTGTGGTTCAAGTGGGTTATCGCCGCGTCGTTCATCGCCATGGCGGCCTGGGCCCTGATCCCCGACAAGGTCGACGACGAGGATGGCGCGAACACCGGTCGTTACGGCGTGTTCCTGACCACCACCATCGCCTTCTTCTTGGTCGAGATGGGCGACAAGACCCAGATCGCCACCGTGGCTCTGGGCGCCAAGTTCCACTCGATCTTCTGGGTCGCCCTGGGCACCACCCTGGGCATGATGATCGCCAACATTCCGGCGGTGTACCTGGGCGAGGCGGCCACCAAGGTCGTGCCGCTCAAATATGTGCGGATCGGCGCGGCGCTGATCTTCCTGGCGCTGGGCTTGTGGGCGGCGGTCGAGGCTTCAGGGCTCTTCCGCTAGATCATCCGCTCTCCCCGGCGAACGCCGGGGCCCAGATCGAACGCTGAGCATCGCGAGTGTGATCGAGGTGGATGGCGCGCCCATCCCGAACGCTCTGGATGAATCTGGGTCCGGCCTTCGCCGGGAAGATCGGAAGAGGTATGGACGGGGGAATGGACTCGGAGCCCCGCCGCCTCATGACTGACGATCAGAACCTGCGCGGCTGGGAGTTCTGGATCGACCGCGGCGGCACCTTCACCGACATCGTGGCGCGACAGCCGGACGGTTCTCTGCTCACGCACAAGCTGCTGTCGGAAAACCCCGAGCAATATGCCGACGCCGCCGTGGCCGGTGTCCGCGCCCTGTTGCCAGCCGGCGCGACCATCGACGCGGTCAAGATGGGCACTACCGTGGCCACCAACGCCCTGCTCGAGCGCAAGGGCGAGCCGACCATTTTGGCGATCACGGCGGGTCATGCCGACGCCCTGCGGATCGGCTACCAGGCCCGGCCCAGGCTGTTCGACCGCCATATCGTCAAACCCGAGGCCCTCTATGACCGCGTCGTCGAGATCGACGAGCGGATCAGCGTCGAGGGCGCGGTCCTCAAGCTGCTGGACGAAGCGTCCGCACGCCAAGGTCTGCAAGTCGCCTTCGACGCCGGCTTTATGGCCGTGGCCATCGTGCTGATGCACGGCTTTCGGTTTACCGACCACGAGGCCCGCGTCGCAGCCATCGCTCGTGAAATCGGCTTCACCCAGGTGTCGGTCAGCCATGAGGTCAGCCCGCTGATGAAGCTGGTCGGACGGGGCGACACCACGGTAGTCGACGCCTACCTCTCGCCGATCCTGCGCCGCTATGTCGATCGCGTGGCCGGCGAACTGGGCGCGGATACGCGGCTGCTGTTCATGCAGTCGAACGGCGGCCTGACTGACGCGCGGGCTTTCCGGGGCAAGGACGCCATCCTGTCGGGTCCCGCCGGCGGCGTGGTCGGCATGGCGCGCACAGCGGCCCAGGCGGGTTTCGATCGCGTGATCGGCTTCGACATGGGCGGCACCTCGACCGACGTCTGCCACTATGCCGGCGAGTACGAGCGCGCCTTCGAGACCGTAGTGGCCGGGGTGCGGATGCGCGCGCCGATGATGAACATCCACACCGTCGCGGCCGGGGGCGGCTCGATCTGTTCGTTCGACGGCGCGCGCTTGCGGGTGGGACCGGCCTCCGCCGGCGCCGTGCCGGGTCCGGCCGCCTATCGGCGTGGCGGGCCGCTGACGGTCACCGACTGCAACGTCATGCTGGGCAAGCTTAGGCCGGAGTTCTTTCCGGCGGTGTTTGGTCCGAACGCCAACCAGCCTCTTGATGCGCAGGCGGTGGCGAAGGGCTTCGACCTCCTGGCCGCCGACATTCTGGCCGCCACCGGCGAGGCCATGAGCACCGAGGCCATCGCCGAAGGCTTCCTGACCATAGCCGTTGAAAACATGGCCAAGGCCGTGCGGCAGATCTCGATCCAGCGCGGCTATGACGTGACGCGCTATGTGTTGGCCTGTTTCGGCGGCGCCGGCGGTCAACACGCCTGCTTGGTGGCCGACGCCTTGGGCATGACCACGGTGATGATCCACCCGTTTGCCGGGGTGCTGAGCGCCTATGGCATGGGCTTGGCCGACCTGCGCCTGATCCGCGAGGCGACCGTCGAGCGGCCGCTGGCGGATGCGGCAGCCGATCTCGCGGAGCAGGCGAGGGTGCTGTCCATTGAGGCCGAGGCCGCGCTGCGCGCCCAGGCCGTGCCGATGGCCTCGGTCGAGACCCTGGCCACTCTGCGCGTAAAATATGCCGGAACCGACACGCCGCTGGTCGTTCCGTTCGCTGGCGAGGTCGGTGTCCGCGCCGCGTTCGAGGACGCGCACCAGCGGCGGTTCGGCTTTACTTCGCCAGCTACGGCCCTGGTTGTCGAGACCTTGTCGGTGGAAGCCATCGGTCATTCGGACGCCGGTTTGGAACCGGATTTTGAGTCCAGCGCGTCTTGGGGTGAGCCGGAGGCGCTGGCTGCCGTCGAGGTCCGGATGGCCGGGCGGTCGAGGGCGACTCCGGTGTTCGACCGCGAGGCGCTGGCCGTCGGCGCCGAGGTCAAAGGTCCCGCCATCATCCGCGAGGCCACCGGCACCACGGTGGTCGAGCCCGGCTGGCGCGCGGCCGTCGATCCGTATCGCAACCTGATCCTCGACCGCATCGAGGCCCTGCCGACCCGCCGCGCCATTGGGACCAAGGCCGATCCGGTGATGCTGGAGGTGTTCAACAACCTGTTCATGGCCGTGGCCGAGGAGATGGGCTTCGCCCTGCAGAACACCGCCTATTCGGTCAATATCAAGGAGCGGCTGGACTTCTCCTGCGCCCTGTTCGACCGCGACGGAAACCTGATCGCCAACGCCCCGCACATGCCGGTGCACCTGGGCTCGATGGGCGACAGCGTGCGGGCCATCCGCGAGGCGCGCGACGGCGACGCCCTTGAAGGAAATGGGCGCGGCATGAAGCCCGGCGACGTCTATATGCTGAACGCCCCCTACAAGGGCGGCACCCATCTGCCGGACGTGACCGTGGTCATGCCCGTGTTCGACGCGGCCGGAGCCCTGTTGTTCTACGTCGCCGCGCGGGGGCATCAGGGCGACATCGGCGGGATCACGCCGGGCTCGATGCCGCCAAACAGCCGCACGGTCGAGGAGGAGGGGGTTCTGATCGAGAACTTCCTGCTGGTCGAGGGCGGCCGGTTTCTGGAAGCCGAAACCCGCGCCCTGCTGGCCTCTGGCAGGTGGCCGGCCCGCAATCCCGACCAGAACATCGGCGACCTCAAGGCCCAGATCGCCGCCTGCGCGCGGGGGGCCGAGAGCCTGACCGGCCTCGTCGCCGAGTTCGGTCAGGAGGTGGTCGAGGCCTATATGGCCCACGTGCAGGACAATGCCGAGGAGGCGGTGCGACGCGTGCTGGCCACCCTGAACGACGGCGCGTTTGCCTATGAACTGGACGACGGCTCGGTGGTGAAGGTGGCGATCACGGTGGACCAGCAGGCGCGCACCGCCACGGTCGATTTCGCAGGCACCAGCGACCAGGTCCCGACCAACTTCAACGCCCCGGCCTCGATCTGCCGGGCGGCGGCGCTCTATGTGTTTCGCACTCTGGTGGACGACGAGATCCCTATGAACGACGGCTGCCTGCGGCCGGTCGAGCTGGTGATCCCGGAAGGCTCGATGCTGCGGCCGCGCTATCCAGCGGCGGTGGTGGCCGGCAATGTGGAGACCAGCCAGGTGGTCGTGGACGCCCTCTACGGCGCGCTGGGCGTGATGGCCGGGGCGCAGGGGACGATGAACAACTTCACCTTCGGCGACGAGCGGCGTCAGTACTACGAGACCATCTGCGGCGGCTCGGGCGCGGGGCCTGACTTCGACGGAACCGACGCCGTCCAGACCCACATGACCAACAGCCGCCTAACCGATCCCGAAGTGCTGGAGACCCGCTATCCGGTGCTGGTCGAAGCGTTCTCGATCCGGCGCGGTTCAGGCGGGGCGGGGCTGCGTCATGGGGGTGACGGGGTGGTGCGCAGGATCGGCTTCCGCGAGCCCATGACCGCGACCTTGCTGTCCAATCGCCGCCGTGTGCCGCCGTTCGGGCTCGAAGGCGGGGCGGCTGGAGCGCTGGGAACGGCCCGGGTCGAGCGAGCCGATGGGACGGTTCAGGCCATGACCGCCACCGATCTGGTCGAGGTCGAGGTCGGCGACTCCATTGTCATCGAGACACCCGGCGGCGGCGGCTGGGGCGCGGCATGACTCGCTATTCGGTGCTGTTCGTCTGCCTTGGCAATATCTGCCGCTCGCCCCTGGCCGAAGGGGCGTTTCGGGCCGAGGCAGAGCGGCTGGGTCTCGATGTGATCGCGGACTCAGCCGGTACCGGCGGCTGGCACAAGGGCGATCCGCCGGATCGTCGGGCCATCGCCGCCGCCCGTCGGCAGGGTGTCGATATTGGCGGGCTTCGGGCTCGGCAAGTAACGGCTGAAGACTTCCGCCGCTTTACCCACATCCTGGCGCTCGACCACGACAATCTGAAGACCCTGCGGGCGTTGCGGCCATCGGATGGGACGGCGAAGCTGGGCCTGTTGCTGGATCACGCCGAGGGCTTCGAGGGGCTGGCGGTAGCGGATCCTTGCTATGGCGACGACGCGGGGTTCGACGTGACCTGGAACCAGGTAGCGGCAACGGCGAAGGGATTGGCGCTGACTCTCAAATCCAATCCATAAACCCGCTCTTCCCGGCGAAGGCCGGGACCCAGATTGATCCAGCGCCTCTGGGGATGACGCGCCTACGGCAGAACCAGATAAGCCCACGCCCCCGGGTTCGATCTGGGCCCCGGCGTTCGCCGGGGAGAGCGGGATCAAGAAGTCCTCGTCGCCCGCCGCTCCATCAGCAGCAGCGTCAGCGTCACCAGGAATCCAAACGCCAGCAGCAGTCCCGCCAACCGGTGCGCCTCGCTCCAGCGCAGTTGCTCGACCAACTGGAAGATCTCGACCGACAGCACCTGGGTCTCGCCCGGAATGCCGCCGCCCAGCATCATCACCACGCCGAACTCTCCGACCGTGTGGGCGAAAGACAGGATGGCGGCGACCGCGTAGCCGGGCAGGGCCAGCGGCAGAGCCACGCGCAGGAAGCTCTCCCACCATGACGCGCCCAAGGTGGCGGCGGCCTCCATCGGCTCGTCGCCCAGGGCGATGAAGGCGTTGCGCAGAGGCTGAACCGCGAAGGGCAGGGAATAGATCAGCGAACCGATCACCAGGCCTTCGAAGGTGAAGGCCAGGGTGCGAACGCCCAGCACCTGAAGGGGCGCCATCAGCACACTGTGCGGACCCAAGGCGATCAGCAGATAGAAGCCCAGCACCGTCGGCGGCAGGACGATTGGCAGGGCGACCACGGCGCCGACCACGGGTTTCCAGCGCGAGGTTCCCCGCGCCAGCCACCAGGCCAGGGGCGTGGCCAGGATCAGCAGCAGAATGGTCGTGATCCCCGCCAGCTTGACCGTCAGCCACAGCACCGAAAGCATGGATCAGCGAACCTCGTAGCCGTAACGCTTGATGATGGCCTTGGCTTCCCGGCCCTTCAAGAAGGCCAGGAACGCCTTTGCTGCGTCGTTGTTGGCGCCGGTCTTCAGCAGCACGGCCTGCTGGTCGATAGGGGTGTGGTAGCTCGAGGGCACGATCCAGCGCGACCCGCCCTTCTCGGCGATCACCTGAGAAAGCGCCACGAAGCCCAGTTCGGCCGCGCCGGTCTGCACATACTGGAAGGCCTGGGTGATCGACGAGCCGATGACGATCCTCGGCTTCAGGGCGTCTTGAAGCTTCATCCTGGTGAGGGTCTCGACGGCGGCCTGGCCGTAGGGCGCGGACTTGGGTTCGGCGATGGCCAGCCTCTCGAACTTACCCTTGGCCAGCACAGCGCCCTTGCCATCGACGAGGCCCAGGGTTTTGCTCCACAGCACCAGCCGTCCGGTCGCGTAGGTGAACCGCGTGCCGGCCACCGCCAAGCCCTCGGTCTCAGCCTTGGTCGGGCGCTCAGCGTCGGCCGACAGAAAGACTTCGAACGGCGCGCCATTGGCGATCTGGGTGTAGAACTGGCCGGACGAGCCAAAGCTCAAGGTCGCCTTGTGGCCGGTCCGGGCCTCGAACTTCGCGGCGATCTCCTTGGCCGGCTCGGTGAAGTTGGCGGCGACGGCGACCTTGGTCTCGGCGGCTAGGGCCGACGCTCCCGCCAGCAACGAGAGCGCGCTGGCGAAGGCCACGGCGAGGAACGGGCGGCGAGCGATCATGCGGGACCTCGTCAGGCTTGGAGTCGACAACGAACCAGCGTTATGTAGCAAGACTACATAACGCTGTCCCGCATGATCAGGAGCGACCATGTCCATCGACGGCGAACTCAGCGCCTCGCTCGTCCTGCGTCGGGGCGCCTTGGCCCGGGTCGGGCTGGAGCGCATCGCCCTGATCGAGGCAGTCGGCGAACTAGGCTCGATCACCGCCGCCGCCAAGCGGCTGGGTTTGAGCTACAAGGCTGCGTGGGACGCGGTCCAGGCCCTGAACAACCTGTTCGACGCGCCCTTGATCGCCGCCAGCGCCGGCGGCAAGTCGGGTGGGGCGGCGACCATCACTCCGCGTGGTCATGCCGTGATCGGGGCCTTCCGCGAGGTCGAGCGCGAGATCGGCGCGGCCCTGGTGCGCCTCGAAGCAGGCCTCGCCTCTGCGCCCGAGCAGGGTCTGGGCGATCTCTTCTGGAGCCTGGGTCTGCGGACCAGCGCCCGCAACGCCTTGCGCGGGACGGTCGCCCGGATTGGCGACGGCGCGGTGACTGTCGAGGTGGCGCTGTCGCTGGGCGACGGCGTCGAGATCGTCTCGGTGATCACCCGGCGCAGCGCGGACGAACTGGGCCTGGCGGTCGGCAAACCGGCCATCGCCCTGATCAAGTCCAGCTTCGTGACCGTGGCGCGCGACGCCTCGCCCGGGCGGAACCTGTTGGTCGCCATGGTAGCCGACCGCGAGGACAGCGAAACCGCCAGCGAGATCCGCCTGACCCTCAGTGCCGGCAAGACCCTGGTGGCGACCGTGCCTCGCCAGCACGCCGACGCGATGGCGCTATCGGTCGGTCAGCGGGCGGTCGCGATCATCGAACCGTCGAACGTCATCCTCGCCATCGAATAGGCGACAGACTGTCGCGCTCACCCGGTCGGACGTCTCTTCGCTTGATTGTGGGGAGTAGGTCGGTCCCAAACCCCTTGGGGATCTGGGACCGATGGTGCCACGACAGGGACTCGAACCCTGGACCTCAGCCTTACCAAGGATGCGCTCTACCACTGAGCTACCGCGGCGAAGAGGAGGGGCGTATAGCGAGCCAAATCGCGAATGCAAAGCCCAAATGCGACTTGACCCACAGACTTCGTCGCCGCACCCCTCGCGCATGCCGATCCCCGACGACAAATCCCTCCGCGAAGCCAGGCTCGCCGAGGCGCTCAGGACCAACCTGCGCAGGCGAAAGGCCGCCGCGCGCCCTTCTAGCGGGGGCGAGGATAGGGCGGTCGCCGCCGCCGAAGCCGCGCCGCAACCTTACAGCGTCGCGCGTCGCCTGGATGGCGTGGGGCACCGCGATGGTGAGCAAGTCGTCCTGACCCTGGAAATTTCCGCCACCTATCCCGCGCCCGGGTCGAACGAGGTCTGTTGCGCGGTGAGGCTGGTCGGCGACGGCGGACAGTTCGACAGCGATCATGGCAAGGCGGCGTTCGGCCTGGACGGCTTGCAGGCGCTGAAGCGGGCCATCGAGCTGGCCCAGGTGGCGCTTGATCTGGCCAGCACGACCCACGAACTGCGCTGGCCGGACGGCCGACCCTATGACCTTTCCGCGCCCATTTGAGCCACGCCCCTTGCATGCCCTCTTGCAACGGATAGAACCCGCCCCTCACATGTGACCCGCGCGACGATCCGTCCCCGTCGCGCGCTCGAGGGACGACATTGGATCGCATCGCCATCATCGGCGGCGCGCGACTGAACGGGGAAATCCCGGTCAGCGGCGCCAAGAACTCGGCCATCAAGCTGATGGCCGCCAGCCTGCTCACCGACGAGCCGCTGCGCCTGACCAATATGCCGCGCCTGGCCGACACCCGGTTCTTGGGCAAGCTGCTGATGCGCCTTGGCGTCAGCGTCACCGAGAGCGACGGCGCCGACGGCCAGCAGACCCTGCTGCATGCGCCGGAGATCACCAGCGGCTTTGCGCCCTATGAGCTGGTCAGCCAGATGCGCGCCTCGTTCAACGTGCTGGGCCCGCTGATCGCCCGCACCGGCCAGGCCAAGGTTTCCTTGCCCGGCGGCTGCACCATCGGCGCTCGTCCGGTCGACCTGCACCTTCAGGCCCTGGAGGCCCTGGGCGCCAAGATCGACCTGCACGAGGGCTATGTCTACGCCCAGGCCCCGCGCGGGCTGCAGGGCGCCGAGATCACCTTCCCGATCGTGTCGGTGGGCGCGACCGAGCACGCCATGCTGGCCGCCGTGCTGGCCCAAGGGACCACGGTGCTGCACAACGCCGCCTGCGAGCCCGAGCTGATCGACCTGCAGGAATGCCTGAACGCCATGGGCGCCAAGGTGGAAGGGGCAGGGACCTCGACTGTGACCATCACCGGCGTCGCCCGTCTGCACGGCGCGACCCATTCGGTGATCCCCGACCGGATCGAGATGGGCACCTATGCCGTCGCCGCCGCCATGGCCGGCGGCGAAGTGCGCCTGACCAAGGCGCGTCCAGGCCTGATCGACAGCCTGTTGGACAAGCTGGAAGAGGCCGGTTGCGGCGTCGAGCGCACGGCCGATGGCGTCATCATCCGCCGCAATGTCGAGCGCCTGAAGGCGGTCGACATCGAGACTGCGGCCTTTCCGGGCTTCGCCACCGACCTGCAGGCCCAGTTCATGGCCCTGATGACCGTGGCCGACGGCGAAAGCCGCATCCGCGAGACCATCTTCGAGAACCGTTTCATGCACGCGCCCGAGCTGATGCGCCTGGGCGCCGACATCTCGGTATCCGGCGGCGAGGCCCGCGTGCGCGGCGTCTCCCAGCTGGAAGGCGCCGAGGTGATGGCCACCGATCTGCGGGCGTCCGTCAGTCTGGTGATCGCCGGTCTGGTCGCGCGCGGCGAGACCACCGTGTCGCGGATTTATCACCTGGATCGCGGCTTCGAGCGGCTGGAAGAAAAACTCACCGCCTGCGGGGCTCAGGTGCGCCGCATCCAGGGCGACGGCGAGCCGGAACTCTGATCATGAGCAAGACCGTGCCCGCCCTTCGACTGCTAGCCCAGGACGCCGACGATCTGGCGGTGCTGTCGGCCGCCCTGCAGGACGCCGTCGCCAAGATCGGCGACATCCGGTGGGACGCTCAGGCCCGCACCCTGACCCTGGCCTGCAATCGCTTTCGCTGGGAAGTCGCGGGCAAGAAGGTCAAGAGCGGCGTGGAGGGCGAGCGCGTGCGCTCGGCCCTACAGCTAGGCGACGTCACGGGCGTCCAGGCGCGCAACCTCAAGCGCGACGCCAAGGGCGCCGTCGTCGAGCTGCTGTCGATCAGCTTCGAGCCCGGCGAGGCTCCGGGTGGAACGGTGCTGCTGACCTTCGCCGGCGGCGGAGATCTGCGGGTCGTCGTTGACTGCCTGGACGTCGTGCTGGCCGACGTCTCCGAGCCTTGGGCTACGCCCCGCCAGCCTGGGCACGCAGACTAGGCGCCCTGCGCGATTTGTGGGCATGCCCTTAAGGTGACTTCCAAACGAGCAGTCGCGGCGCCGAGGATTCGTCCCACGCGCTAGTGATCACGCGCGAACTCGCCTCTGGCGGTAATGGTGCTAGGTTAACGCCACGCGCCCGTTAGGGGCGCGAGCATCGTTAGGAGGCCGCCATGGCCAGGAAGTCCTATGCGACCGGGGAAACCCAGTCGGTGTTTTTCCGTGCGTGCGACATCACCAAACCCGCTCCACCCGTGCTTCGGCACGGCGGTCCCTGTTTCGACTGGGGGCGCCTCGTTCTTGTGAGCCTGTTCCTCGTACTTGGCGCGGGCGCGGCGACCTTGGCCTATGCGGGGCTGACCTAACCTATCCGACATCGAGCGGAACGGCCGGCCGCCGTTCCGCCGATTGCCAGTTCCCCCCGACGCCCCCTAAGCTCGGCTATCGCGTCCGAGGCGGGGGCCGGCGCGACCTGACGCCATATGCCCGCGGGAAGCCGACGCATGAGCGCCCCCGACAGCGACCTCTGGAACGAAGATCTGGCTCCAACCGGTGAGGTGCAACGCACCTGGCGCTGGTGGCACTTCGCCGCCCTGTGGCTGGGGATGGTCATCTGCGTACCCGCCTACATGCTGGCCTCGGGCCTGATCGAGCAGGGGATGTCGGCCGGACAAGCCGTGGCCACCGTGCTGCTGGGCAATCTTATCGTGCTCGTGCCAATGCTGCTGATCGGCCATGCCGGGGCCAAGCACGGCGTGCCCTATGCGGTGCTGGCGCGAGCCTCGTTCGGCTGGAAGGGCGCGCGCATTCCCGCCGTCGCCCGGGCAGTGGTCGCCTGCGGCTGGTACGGCATCCAGACCTGGATCGGCGGCGGCGCGCTGTTGACCCTTCTGGGCGTGATTCTGGGCCGCAGCCTCGTGGGCGCGCCGATCCCCTTGCTGGGCATTGGCGTCGGACAGCTGCTGTCGTTCCTTGCCTTCTGGGGCATCCAGCTGCTGTTCGTGACCAAGGGCCTGACCGCCGTGCGCCGGCTGGAGACCTGGACGGCCCCGATCAAACTGATCATCTGCGCCCTGATGGTTTGGTGGGCGATGGACAAGGCCGGAGGCTTGGGTCCGATCTTCCATCAGCCCTCGGCCTTTGCGGCCGGCGGCGCCAAGGCCGGCCAGTTCTGGAGCGTCTTCGTACCGGCCTTGACGGCGATGGTCGGCTTCTGGGCGACTTTGGCCCTGAACATTCCGGACTTCACGCGGTTCGCAAAGAAGCAGACCGACCAGATCCTGGGTCAGGCTCTCGGCCTGCCGATCCCGATGGGACTGCTGGCGCTGGTCAGCGTGATCACTACCTCGGCCACGGTCATCGTCTTCGGCAAGGCTGTGTGGGACCCGGTGCAACTGGCCGGCGACATCGGCGGGATCGCCGTGGTCATCGGCCTGCTGATCATCAGCCTCGACACGGTGTGCTGCAACATCGCCGCCAATCTGGTCGGGCCGGCCTATGACTTTTCGGCCCTGTGGCCCAGCAAGATCACCTATCGCATCGGCGGCTGGATTACGGCGGGGATCGGCGTGCTGATCATGCCGTGGAAGCTGCTGGAGACCACCCAGGGCTACATCTTCGTGTGGTTGGTCGGCTACGGGGCGCTGCTGGGGCCGATCGCCGGCATACTGATCGTGGACTACTGGTTTCTCCGGAAAACCGAGCTGGCGGTGGGCGATCTCTACGAGAAGGGCGGGGCCTACGCCTATCGCGGCGGCTGGAATCCGGCCGCGCTGGCGGCGCTGGCGGTGGGCGTTGCGCCAAACCTGCCGGGGTTCCTGGCCTCGGCAGCGCCGCACATGTTCGGCGGCGTGGGGGCGTTCTGGACGGGGCTCTATGCCTATGCGTGGTTCATCGGGCTGGCGCTGGCGGGCGCGGTCTATTGGGGGATGATGCGGGGCTGGGTACGGGTTAGGGCAAGCGACTAATCCTCCCCCTAGCGGGGAAGGTGTCGGCGAAGCCGACGGTGGGGGAAGTGACTGCTGGCTCATTGCAGTCTTCCCCCACCGGCCTCCGGCCGCATCCCCCTTCAGGGGGAGGATTTGCCGAAACCCCCTTGTCTCCTCGTCAAAAAACCGCATCTACACGCCCATGCGCCGCTTCGACTTCTCCGCCCCCGATTTCGCCGCCACCTTCAAGGCCTTCCTCGAGGAGGATCGGGGTTCGCCGGCTGATGTCGAGGCGTCCGTCGTCCAGGTGCTTGAGGTCGTCAAGACCGGCGGCCTCCAGGCCGTGCTGGACCTGACCCGCAAGTTCGACCGCGTTGACCTGACCGAGCAAACCGTCCGCGTCACCGCCGAAGAGATCGAGGCCGGCGCTGCGCAGACCTCCGCCGACGTGCGCGAGGCCATAGCCTTCGCCGCTGCTCGCATTCGCGCCTATCACGCTCGCCAGCGTCCGGCCGACCAGGCCTGGACCGATGAGGCCGGTGTCGAGCTCGGCTGGCGCTGGACGCCCATCGAGGCCGTGGGCGTCTATGTGCCCGGCGGCCGCGCTGCCTATCCCTCGACCGTGCTGATGAACGCGGTGCCTGCTCAGGTGGCCGGCGTGGACCGCATCGCCATGGTCACCCCGCCCGGCAAGCTGCAGCCGGCCGTGCTGGCCGCCGCCAAGGAAGCCGGCGTCACCGAGATCTGGCGCATCGGCGGGGCGCAGGCCGTGGCGGCCCTGGCCTATGGCGCCGGACCGATCCAGTCCGTCGACAAGATCGTCGGCCCGGGCAACGCCTATGTCACCGCCGCCAAGCGTCGGCTGTATGGCGTGGTCGGCATCGACGCCCTGGCTGGACCGTCCGAGATCGTCGTCGTGGCCGACAACAGGAACAATCCCGACTGGATCGCCGCCGACCTGCTCAGCCAGGCCGAGCACGACCCCGCCGCCCAGTCGATCCTGATCACCGACGATCCGGCCTTCGCCGCCGCCGTCGAGGCCGCCGTCATCGCGCGCCTGAAAACCCTGGCCACAGGCGAGGACGCCGCCGCCTCATGGCGCGACCACGGCGCGGTGATCATCGCGCCGCTGGACGAGAGCCCGGCCCTGATCGACGCCATCGCTCCGGAGCACGTCGAGTTCGCCCTGGATAATCCCGAGCGTCTGTCGGACCGCGTGCGCCACGCCGGCGCGATCTTCCTGGGTCGCCTGACGCCGGAGGCCATCGGCGACTATGTGGCCGGCTCCAACCATGTGCTGCCCACCAGCCGCGCCGCGCGCTTCCAGTCGGGGCTGTCGATCTACGACTTCCTCAAGCGCACCTCGATCGTGAAGTGCGACGCGGCTTCGTTCGCGATCCTCGGGCCGCACACGGCCGCCCTGGCCAGGGCCGAGGGACTGCCGGCGCACGCGCTTTCGGCATCCATTCGCCTCCTTGGGCGGTTGCCTTCCCAGGGCTGACGCGTAAATCTCGCGCGACACATGACCGACGCCAAAGCCACTCAGTATCTGAAGTCCATCGTCATCGACGATGGCAGCCTCGCGGCCGCCTCGCGCGACCAGGAGCAGGAGCGGCAGGTCGCCATCTTCGACCTGCTGGACTCCAACTATTTCGAGCCGGCCGAGGCGAGCGTTGGCCCCTACGATCTGAAGCTGTCGCTGATCGAGAACCGCCTGGCCTTCGACATCGGCGGTCCCGGCCCGCAAGACGAGAGATGGGAGCGTCGGCACCTGCTGTCCCTGTCGCCCTTCAAGGGGGTGATCAAGGACTACTTCATGATCTGCGACAGCTATTATTCGGCGATCCGCAATTCGACGCCGCAGCAGATCGAGGCCTTGGATATGGGCCGGCGCGGTCTGCACAACGAAGGCTCCTCGCTGCTGCGCGAGCGGCTTGAGGGCAAGGTCAAGACCGACCTGGACACCGCGCGGCGCCTGTTCACCCTGATCTGCGCGCTGCACTGGCGAGGCTAGGGACGGTGCCCGCAGATCTGCCGGACGCCGTACTCTTCACCTGCAACTACAACCGGGTGCGATCGCCGATGGCCGAGGGGCTGTTCAAGCGCTTTTACGGCGCCCGGGCCTTCGTTGATTCGTGCGGACTGCGCGGCGACCCCACTGACGAGGGTATCGATCCGTTCGTGGTCGCCGTGATGGACGAGCTGGGACTGGATGTTTCCGAGCATAAACCCAAGACCTTCGCCCAGCTGGAAGACGACAGTTTCGACGTCGTCGTTTCGCTGACGCCCGAGGCCCAGCACCGCGCCGTCGAGCTGGCGCGGGACCGGGCGACCGATATCGAGTACTGGCCGACCCACGATCCCACCCTCGTCGACGGCTCGCGCGAGGCGCGGCTGGAGGCCTATCGCGAGGTCCGCGACGGCTTGGCTGAAGCCATCAAGAGACGTTTCGGCGCGCCATCGACGTTCGGGGGGTGAATGCGCTATAGAGGCGCCTCGCCGCGCTGGCCCACGTCCCGACCACCCGGTCGGGGCGTCCTCGCGGCTATCTGTTTGCTCCAATTGAGAGGCCTGATGGCTAAGGAAGAACTTCTCGAGTTTCCCGGTACGGTCAGCGAACTGCTGCCCAACGCGACCTTTCGCGTGACGCTGGAAAATGCCCACGAGATCATCGCCCACACCGCCGGCAAGATGCGCAAGAACCGTATCCGCGTGCTGGCCGGCGACAAGGTGTTGGTCGAGATGACCCCCTACGACCTGACCAAGGGCCGTATCACCTACCGCTTCAAGTAGGGGCGATGGCTTCCGCTACGGCCGCCCAGCCGGCGCTGGTTCTGGCCAGCGCAAGCCCCCGGCGCCTGGACCTGCTGGCGCAGGTCGGCGTCACGCCCGACCGGGTCGATCCCGCCGACATTGATGAAACGCCCCTGCGCGACGAGACACCGCGGCTCCACGCCCTGCGCCTCGCACGCGAAAAGGTGCGCGCCGTCGCGGGACGAGCGCCGGGCGACTTTGTCCTGGCTGCCGACACGGTGGTCGCAGTCGGACGTCGCATCCTGCCCAAGGCCGAGACCGAGGACCAGGCGGCCAAATGCCTGGCCCTGCTGTCGGGCCGCAATCACAAGGTGCTGACCGCCGTCGCCCTCGTCGCGCCTGATGGCCGCGAGGCCTCGCGACTGGTCGAGACCCGGGTTCAGCTCAAGCAGTTGTCCGACATTGAGAAGGCCGACTATCTGGCCGGCGGCGAATGGCGCGGCAAGGCGGGCGGCTACGCCGTTCAGGGCGTGGCCGGCGGTTTCATCATCGACCTGCACGGCTCCTATACCGGCGTCGTCGGCTTGCCGCTGTACGAGACGTTGAACCTGCTGCACGGCCTGGGCTGGAAAGCACGATGAGCGCCACGTCATGAGCGAGAGACGCGCCTATCTCTATAGAGGTGTCGGCGAGACCGTCGGCGTCGTCACCTTGGATGGTCGCCCCGAGCGGCTGATCGCCACTTGGGACGGCGACGATCCGCTCGACGTCGAAGGCGTTCGCGGCGTGGCCCGCATTCGCAAGATCGAAAAGGCCTTCGCTTCGGCCTTCGTCCAGCTGCCTGGCGGCCAGGACGTCTTGCTGCCTCTGCGGCCCGACATGCCCAAGCTGGTCGAGGGTGGTCTGGTCGAGATCGAGATCCGCACCCCCTCGCGCCGCGACAAGTCGGCGGTGGCCCGCTTGATCGGAGAAGGGGAGGGGGAGCCGCGCGTGCTCGAGCCCGCCTTCACCGTCGACCAACAACTGCGCCTGCTGGTGAAATCCGGATCGCCGACCGGCGGTGAGGCTGCTCTGCAGGCCGTGGAGGCAGCCGAGGCCGAGGCGCTGGAGACGATCTTCGCCCTGCCGGGCGGCGGCGATATCAGTATAGAGCCGACCCGCGCGCTGGTGGCGGTGGATGTCGATCTGGGCGCGCGCGAAGGCCTCGACGCCAAGCGCGCCGCCCGCCAGGCCAATATGGCGGCCCTGGGCGTGGCCGCGCGCGTTCTGCGACTGAAGGGGCTGGGCGGGATCGTCGTTTTCGACCTCGTCGGGCGCGGCCATGATGGTCAGGCCCTGTCGACGGCGGCCCGTAACGCCTTCTCGGTCGACAATCCTGGCGTGGCCATCGGGGCGATCAGTCGCTTCGGGACGCTGGAGATGACGATTCCCCGGCGCGGCCGGTCGATTCTCGACCGACTGCTGGATGCGAGGGGCGAGGCCAATCCCGCCGCCGTGGCGCGCCGGGTTGCGCGCGCGCTGGAGCGCGAGGGCAGGGCGGACCCCGGCGGTCGGCTCGTCGCGCGATGCGCTCCCGCTGTCGCCGAATCTTTCACGACGCTGGATGCCGGCGTGGCCGATCGTCTGGGTCGGAGATTCGTCGTCGAAGCCGTCGCGGGCTGGCCGGTCGAACGCATCGAGGTGTCCGCAACATGAGCAGTGGCTGCCCCATTTGCGGCAAGCCGGTTGATCCGGCCTTCCGTCCCTTCTGTTCCAAGCGCTGCTCGGATGTCGATCTGCAGCGATGGCTGTCGGGTCGCTACGTGGTCCCGGCGACGGACGACGAGGACGAGAATCCATCCTCCGAAGACATCTACAGGAATGACGATTAGGGCGCTGGACAACCAAATCGGCCTCGCCTATAGACGCGGCTCCCCGCTGCAAGGCGGGCGCTGAAGCGGTTTCCGAACCGCTAGGCCAAGGGCCTGGATAGCTCAGTTGGTAGAGCAGCGGATTGAAAATCCGCGTGTCGCTGGTTCGAATCCGGCTCCAGGCACCACCACCTTTTCAATGATTTAGATCAGTTGGCCCCTCGCTTCGCGGCAGCGGCTTCGCATCGTTTCTCCCCGGTCTCGATGATCCTGAAGCTTTGAGCGTCGCCGGACCGGGCTCGGGATATCGATTTACGACGCCGGAATCCCGGCTGGGCCGATCGGTTCGATAGCGGTCAACCGGCCGCGCCGGGCGCCTGTCTTTCACCAACCGCTGTTTTGTTGTTGCGCTGCAGTGCAGCGTGAATATTCCCGCTGGCAGGGAAAAACCGCCCCAAAATCCTGATTTCTCTTTTGTGCGCCGCAGCAAGGGAGGCCCAAGCGTCGCCGGGGCGATAATTTTGTGCCCAGAAGAACCCCTTGACGGTACGAAAAGGGGTTGCCAAAGGACCCCTGCCGCAATTCTAACATTGCGGTAAGGTCAAAGCCTCTCCGGGGGCTTTGGCCATTCGCGCTTCGAAACGATCCTTCTGGAGGGCCTGGTCCTCGCGAGGGGCGTAACGGGTCGAGCGCAGCGAAGCGGGTCCGCCGGATCGACAGAGAAATCTGCCGCCTGGGGGACTATTCAGAGTTAGGGTAGAAACGCTCTCGCGCGACGACCCTCGGTCCAAACGTGCTAGACCAATCAGGAACTGGCGACAGATGCTCGACATTAAACGGAAGACCCCCCTCATCGCTCTCGTTGGCGCTCTCGCGCTGATGGCTAGCGCCCCGGCTTTCGCTCAGGACGCCGCGGCTCCCGCCCCGGCCGCCGCCGAAAGCGCCGCAGTCCCGGCTACTGACGCCGCTGCTGCTCCTGCTCCGGTCGCGGCTGAGGAGCCTGCCGCCGCCGAACCCGCCAAGGAAAGCCACTCGCTGACCCCGGTCGGCATGTTCGTGCAAGCCGGCATTGTCGTTAAGGTCGTGATGATCGGCCTGATCCTCGCCTCGATCTTCTCCTGGGTTCTGCTGATCACGAAGCTTCTCGAGTTCGGCGCGCTGAACAAGCAGTCGGACAAGTTCCTCGAAGCTTTCCGCGGTGCTCGCTCGATCGCCGACATCGCCCGCATCGGGTCGTCGGAAGAATTCGAAGGCAACCCGATGGCCGACATGGCCGCCGCGGCTGCTCAAGAAGTCGAACTGTCGCGTCAAGCTGGTCTGGCTGTCGGCGGCGAACACCGCGACTCCACCATCGCTCGCGCCACCTACGCCATCAACGCGGTGCAAGCCTCGCTGGTTAAGCGTCTGTCGGGCGGCATGGTGTTCCTGGCCTCGGTCGGCTCGGGCGGTCCGTTCATCGGTCTGTTCGGTACGGTTTACGGGATCATGACCTCGTTCATCGGCATCGCGAACACCAACACGACCAACCTGGCCGTCGTCGCTCCCGGCATCGCCGAAGCGCTGCTCGCCACCGGTATCGGTCTGTTCGCCGCTATTCCCGCGGTTATCTTCTACAACTACTTCCAGACCCGCATCTCGGCCTACGGCACGCGGTCGGAAGGCTTTGTTGCTGAACTGATGAACGCCATCTCGCGCCAACTCGACAAAGGGGCGTAACTCCGATGGCCGCCAAACTCTCAGGCGGTGGGGGCGACAGGTTTAACGTCGAACAGAACAGCGAGATCAACGTTACGCCCTTTGTGGACGTTATGCTGGTTCTCCTGATCATCTTCATGGTGGCGGCTCCGCTCGCCTCCGTGACGGTCGAAGTAAACCTGCCGCCGGCGGTTGCGAAACAGTCGGATGCCCCGCCGAAGCCGGTCTACATATCGATCCAGCAGTCGGGCAAAGTTTACATCGGTGACTTTGAAACGAGCGTTGATACGATGGGTCAAGACCTCGCGAAGAACATCGGCAGACGCGATCCGACGAAGGAGCGTATCTACATCCGGGCTGACGAGAAGACTCGCTACGGAGCTTTCATGGAGGTGATGAACACCCTCCAGGATAACGGCTTCTACAGCGTGGCGCTCATCGGCCGGGAAGATAACTAGGGGTGAATGCATGGCTGAACAACAGACGCCCGAGCATCGCCACTACGATCCGCTCACCTCGGATGGCCCCCGCCGTAAAAAGGGTCTAGGCGCTTTCGGCGTCGCGACTCTGCTTGTGGTCGGTTTGCACGCTGCTTTGTTTGCCTATCTGGCAAAGCAGAAGTTCGAGTCCGTAATGAAGGAGTATTCGGACGACGCCGTGGATGTGGAGCTCCCGCCCCCACCGCCGCCGCCGCCGCCGCCTCCTCCGCCGCCTCCGCCGACCAATGAGCCTCCGCCCCCGCCGGCGGTGGTTCAGCCCAGGCCTCCGATCGCGCCGCCGCCGGACATCACGCCCCCGCCGGCGCTGCAGATTCCTCCCGTTGCAAAACGGGTGGAACAAACGGCTCCGCCGGTGATATCGGCCGCTCCGCCAGTGGCTGCAAATCCGCCGGCTCGCGCTTCGGTTATCACGCGTCCTGACTGGGCTCGTAAGCCCGGCGGGGACGACATGGCCCGGTACTACCCGGACCGTGCGCAACGAATGGAAGTCAACGGCCGCGCGACGATCTCGTGCACCGTGACGGCCAAGGGTACTTTGGAAGGCTGCTCTGTGGTCTCCGAGAACCCTGCGGACTACGGTTTTGGCGATGCAGCCTTGAAGCTGTCGCGCCTCTTCCGGATGAAGCCAAAAACCCTCGACGGCGCTCCCGTCGATGGCGGCGCCATCACCGTTCCGATCGTCTTCCAGGTCCCGAGCTAGGACCCGGCCAGACCGGAAAAGACAGGAACGCCCCGGAGTCTCGGCTCCGGGGCGTTTTCCATTGAGCGGGCTGTTTCGACGCTTGATCCGGCCCGCGCCTCCGACTAAAGACACTCCCTCGCGATGCGCTGCCTTAGCTCAGTTGGTTAGAGCGCCGGTTTGTGGAACCGGAGGTCCTCAGTTCAAGCCTGAGAGGCAGTACCATCGTGACTGACTGAAAAAGGCCTCGGCGAAAGTCGGGGCCTTTTCGTTTGTCGTCGTCCTGTCGAGAACTGTCAGACGCGCTGATGTCAGGCCGGCTTGGCGGTCGCCATGCGAGGCCAAGCCGCTGGCGACAGACGAGCGGCGCCCCGCGACGACTCAGCCCCATTTTGTCACCCTGCGAGAACGTCTCTCATCTAGCTCCGCTTCAGGAACCAGCGAGCCCTCTTTCCGCTTGGGAGGAGAACATTCACTTCAAGAGGGACAGATACCATGGCCGCCTCTGCCAAGACCGCGACTAAAGCTGCGACCAAAACCAAGTCCGCCAAGCCGCGCCGCACGCGCCGCACCAGCCGGCGCGACCCGCTAGCCATCACGTTGCTCAAGAAGGACCACCGCGAGGTCGAAGATTGGTTCGACGAGTACGAACAACTCGAGTCCGACGCCGAGAAGCTTGCCTTGTTCAACAAGATCGCCCTGGCCCTGAAGGTCAACACCCAGATTGAAGAGGAAATCCTCTATCCGGAATCGCGCGGCGAGGTCGAAGACGACATGCTCGACGAAGCCTATGTCGAACACGACGGCGCCAAGAAGCTGATCGCCGAGATCGAGGCGATGAAGCCCAGCGAGGAGTACTATGACGCGAAGGTCAAGGTGCTGGGCGAATACATCAAGCACCACGTGAAGGAAGAAGAGCAGCCCGGCGGCATCTTCGCCCAGGCCAAGAAGGGCGACGAAGAGCTGGAAACCATGGGCGAGCGCATGGCGGCCCGCAAGGAAGAGCTGATGGCTGAATTCGGCAGCAAGCCGAACTGACCCGACAACAGACCGCCGTGACCGAACCTTCTCTGGTTCGGTCACGCGCTGGATCGTGTCGCCGCCGCGCACGTTAGGTGAAAGTCCTGTTGGAGGCGACCATGGCGACGGCGAAACTCTCCCGCTACCAACAGATGCGAGACTTCGGGCAGACGGCCGAGCCGTCCGGCAAGGGCTCGAAGGTCGCTAGGTCCAACCGCCTCCGGTTCGTTATTCAGAAACACGCCGCCACGCGGCTGCATTTCGACCTGCGGCTCGAGCACGACGGCGTTTTCAAGTCGTGGGCGGTGACGCGCGGGCCGTCCCTCGATCCGGCCGACAAGCGTCTGGCTGTCGAGGTCGAGGATCATCCCCTCGACTATGGCGACTTCGAAGGAACCATTCCCAAGGGCCAGTACGGCGGCGGCGTCGTGCAACTGTGGGATCGCGGCTTCTGGGCGCCCGAAGCCGAGACCGGCGACATCGACAAGGCCCTGGAGAAGGGCGAGCTGAAATTCGTCATGGACGGCGAACGCCTGCACGGCTCGTGGGTGCTGGTGCGCCTGCGGTCCGATGGCAAGTCCAAGCGCGAGAACTGGCTGCTCATCAAGCATCGGGACGAGGCTGCGGTGAACGGCGAGGGTGGCGCGTTAGCGGCCGAGGATCGGTCGATCGCCTCCGGACGGACCATGGTCCAGATCGAAGCGGGGGAGGGCAAGGCGCCCACCGCTTTCATGACCTCGACCAAGACTGCGGCCGGGGCGGTCTGGAACAGCCGCGAGAACGCCGGATCGACGGTGGCCGCCGCGCCCAGCGCCGCCAAGCCGGCCGCCCGGCCCGCTGCCAAGGCTCCGACGGTCGATAGCCTGCCGCATTTCGTTGAGCCCCAGCTGTGCAGGACCCTGGAAAAGCCGCCAAGCGGGGTCGGTTGGGCCCATGAGATCAAGTTCGACGGTTATCGCATGCAGTTGCGCACGGAAGGCGGTCGCGCGACCTTGCTGACCCGCAAGGGACTGGACTGGTCGGAGAAGTTTCGAGCGATCGTCAAGTCGGGCGATAAGCTCAAGGACGGGATCGTCGACGGCGAGGTCGTGGCTCTGGACCACACTGGCGCGCCGGACTTCGCGGCCCTGCAGGCGGCGATTTCCGAGGGCAAGACCGACGACCTGATCTTCTTCGTCTTCGACTGCCTGTTCGCGGGGATGGAGGACACACGTCCGCTGCCTCTGGAAGCCCGCAAGGCGCGGCTGAAGACGGCGGTCGCCAAGGCCCCGGCCAATATCCGCTATGTCGATCACTTCGTGACGTCCGGGGACGCCGTCCTGCGGTCTGCCTGCCGCATGGACCTGGAAGGCGTGATCTCCAAGAAGCTGGACGCGCCTTATGTGTCCGGGCGCAGCGATAGTTGGGCCAAGTCGAAGTGTCGGCAGGGCCATGAGGTGGTGATCGGCGGCTGGACCACGACGGGCGCCGCATTCCGCTCGCTGATTGCAGGGGTCTATCGCGACGGTCATCTGGCCCATGTGGGCCGGATCGGCACGGGCTTTGGCCGCGAGAAGGTGGCCAAGCTGTTGCCGCAGCTAGAAGCCCTGGAGACCGACAAGAGCCCCTTTTCAGGCAAGGGCGCGCCGAAGAAAGCCGCTGGCGTTCACTGGGCCCGGCCCGAGCTGGTGGCCGAGATCGAATATGCGGGCTTCACGGGCGATGGCTCGATCCGCCAAGCCGTGTTCAAGGGCTTGCGAGCCGACAAGCCGGCCAGTGAGGTTGAGGCCGAGACCCCCGAGCCCGTCGAAGAGGCCAAGCTGGCCCAGCCCGTCACGCCCATCACGACGACCGTCGCGCCACGCGGTTCAGCCGTGGTTATGGGCGTGACGATCTCCAGCGCCGCGAAGATCCTCTGGCCCGACGCCAACGACGGCAAGCCGGTCACCAAGGTCGAGCTGGCGCAGTACTACGAGGCTGTCGGCGATTGGCTGATCGAGCATATCCGGGGGCGGCCGTGCTCGCTGATCCGCATGCCAGAGGGCGTGGGCGGCGAGACCTTCTTTCAACGCCACCTGTCGCGTGGGTCGTCGTCGCTGTTCACTGAGGTCGAGGTCGGGGGCGACAAGAAGCCCTACCAGCAGATCGATCGCATCGAGGCCCTCGTCGCCGCCGCTCAGGTGGGGGCGCTGGAACTGCATCCGTGGAACTGCCAACCGTTCAAGCCGGAAGTTCCTGGGCGGCTGGTGTTCGACCTCGATCCTGCGCCCGATATCGACTTCAAAGCCGTGATCGAAGCTGCGCGGGAAGTACGGGATCGATTGCAGGATTTGGGTCTGGTCAGTTTCTGCAAGACCACCGGCGGCAAGGGCCTGCACGTGGTCACGCCGCTAAAGGCCGAGACCATCGACTGGCCGACCGCCAAGACCTTCGCCCGGGACGTTTGCAAGGCGATGGCGGCGGACGCGCCAGACCGGTTCCTGATCACCATGGCCAAGAAGGATCGCGGCGGCCGGATCTTCCTCGACTACCTGCGCAACGACCGCACCGCGACGGCGGTCGCCCCTCTTTCGCCGCGCGGCCGGCCCGGCGCGCCGGTCTCCATGCCCCTGACCTGGGGTCAGGTGAAGACGGGGCTGGATCCGGCCAAGTACACGATCCGCACGACGCCAGCCCTGGTGAAGAGGCTGAAGGCCTGGGAGGACTATTGCGACGCCGAGCGCTCGGTGCTGGCCGCGATCAAGCGGCTGGGAACGGTCTAGTAGGCCAGGCGACCGGGCCATATCCCTGCCGTCGAGCCCTGCCGATTGACCCGACCGCGGGTCTTGTCGCCCGAGCGGCTGAAGCGGATGTCGACGACCTTGTCGCCCATGACAATGCTGTCGATGTCCAGGCGATCCACGCCTATCGGCAAGCGCGGGTCGTTCAGGGTGACCTTGCCCTTCCAGCCGTCCACGGTGACGCCCAGGCAGGCCTGAAGCATCATGAACACCGACCCGGCTGCCCAGGCCTGGGGCAGGCAGGCGACGGGATAGGCCACGGGCGGTTCGCCGGCGGAGCGCGAGAAGCCGCAGAACAACTCAGGTAGGCGCATCTCGAAATGGGCGGCGGTCTCGAACAGCCCGGCCAGCATCCGCACCACGCCCTGACGCTCGCCATAACGGGCCATGCCCAACACGCAAAGCGCCGTGTCGTGCGGCCAGATCGAGCCGTTGTGATAGGACATCGGATTGAAGCGCGGCTGGCCAGAGGCAAGCGTCCGCAGCCCCCAGCCGGCGTGGAAGGCCGAGCCCAGCAAGGTCTCGGTGACCCGCTTGGCCCGTTCGGGGCTGGGCAGGCCGGAAAACAGCAGGTGGCCGGGGTTGGAGCCTTTCACGCGGCAGGGCTTTCCCGCGCCGTCGATGGCCATGGCGTAGAAGCCCTGGTCTTCCATCCAGAAGCGGTCTTCCACGGTCTGGCGCAGAGTTTCGGCGCGCTCGGCCCAGCGGTGGCCGTTGGCGGCGTCGCCTCGACGCTCGGCAAGGTCCGCCATGCCCTTGAAGGCGGCATAGGCGTAGCCCTGCACTTCGACCACCGCGATGGGACCGGTGGGGAACTTGCCATCGGCGTGGAAGACGCTGTCCTCGCTGTCCTTCCAGTTCTGGTTGGACAGGCCGCTGGCCGCGCCGCGCGCATAGTCGATCAAGCCGTCGCCGTTGCTGTCGCCGAACTGTTCGATCCAGCCGACGGCCTTGAGCAGAGTTGGCCACAGGCTCTCGATGAAGCTCATGTCGCCCGTGCGTTCGGCATAGGCGCAGGCCAGGCCGACGAACAGGGGCGTGGTGTCGACCCCGCCGTAATAGCGGCCAAAGGGAAGTTCGCCCAGGGCGGTCATCTCGCCACGCCGGGTCTCGTGCATGATCTTGCCAGGTGCGCTGTCCTGGAAGGCAGAGATCTCGACCGCCTGGTGCTTGCCCAGATAGGCCAGCACGCCACGCGCCAGTTCGGGCTGGATCCACAGCACCTGCCAGGCGGTGATGATGGCGTCCCGGCCGAACGGCGTCGAGAACCAGGGAATGCCGGCATAGGGGTAGGGACCGGTGTCCAACTCGGTGGTCAGCAGGGCCAGATCGGCGCGGGACTTGTCCAGCCACTCGTTGAACAACCTGCCCGAGCTGTGCAGGCGGGCGCCGCGCCGCGTGCGCTGGCGCATGCTTAGCCGGGCTCTCGCGGCGGCTTCGCGCCAGCGATGCCGGGTTGGCGGCTGCGACAGGGTCGGTCCGATCTCGACATAGAGCTCGAAGCGGTCGTCGGCTGATAGCATGAACAGAAAGTCGGCCCGCGAGGACGACAGACGGCCCGGCGGTTCGGAAAAGCTGATCACGCTACCGCGCTCGACCTCGTCCAGACCGGTATAGGCAAAGTGGACCGAGCGCCCCTCCGCCACCGGCGTCATCCGCTCCCCGCGCGCACCGCGCTTGGAGCCGCGCACTTCGAACATGTCGTTGAAGTCGGCCCCGAATTCGAGGCTGACCGGCAGCATGACCAGGTCGCGGCTATAGTTGGCGAAGGTCAGCCGTTCGTAGCAGCGCTGATCCCACAGGAAACGCTTGCGCTCCAGGTGGATGGTTCCGTGCGGCGCCGCAGCCGCGCCGAGCAGCGGCAGGTTCTGATTGGTGGCGTGGCAGTGGAAGAAGACGTTGTCTTGCGACATCGACGAGCTGAGATGCGAAGGCGCCTCGCCGCCCAGCGTCAGCCGGTACTTCGACAGCACCCGGGTGTCGTTGTGGAACAGCCCGTCGCCGACCCCGCCGATGTCGCCGAACGAGTCGGCCACCAGGAAAGTGTCGTGATCCTTCAGCGCAAAGAGCGGGAAGGGCGGGCGTGGCTCGCCCGTCCGTTCCTGATCTGCCATTTGAGACGGAGTATGAGTAGCGTCGTCCATTGATCGCCCTCTTGCGTCAGGCGCGTCGAGCCAGGCTGCCTAGACCCGCAACGCCTGTCTCGATCATCTGTTCGTAGAGGTTCTGATATCGCCGGGCCATGGCTGTGGCCGAGAAGCGCAGGTCGAAGCGGTCGCGAATGGCGCGGCGGCTGAGTTCCCCCAGACGACCCACGGCGGCGGCGGCTTCGGCCTCGCTGTCCACGATGAAGCCGGTAAGGCCGTCCTCGATCACCTCACGGACCGAGCCGCGGTCGTAAGCGATCACAGGTGTGCCCGCGGCCATGGCCTCGATCATCACCAGGCCAAAGGGCTCTGGCCAGTCGATGGGAAACAGCAGCGCATCAGCGCCGCCCAGGAACCTGCTCTTTTGCTGGTCGCCGATCTCGCCGATGAATTCGACCAACGGGTCGGCGAGCAGCGGCTCGACCACCTGATGGAAATAGCCGACATCGGCCTGATCGATCTTGGCGGCGATCTTCAGCTTGCGGCCGACGCTCTTGGCTATGGCGATGGCGCTCTGGGGGCCCTTCTCGGGAGAGATGCGCCCCAGGAAGGCCAGGTAGCCATCTGTGTTCGCACGATAGGTGTCGGTGTCGGAATGCAGCCCGTGCAACACTGTGCCCACCCAATTGGCCTCGGGCAGAGGGGCCCGCTGGGAGTCGGAGATCGAAACCAGGCCAAATTGCGGAAAGCGCCGATAGAGGTTGGGCAGGTCCTTCAGGTCAAGCCGGCCGTGCAGGGTGGTCAAGGTTTTGCTCGCCATGTCGGCGAACAGGCCAAACTGCAGCATGTCGGTGTGGAAGTGGATGACATCGAACTCTGCGGCGCGATCGCGGACTTCCAGCAGCATGGCCAGATGGGCGGCCAGATCGGACTTGAGCGGGGCGGGGTCCAGCCGGATCGCCTGATCGCGCACGACCACCAGTTTCGCCTTGGTCTGGGCCTCGGCGCTGGCGAACAGGGTGACGTCGTGGCCAAGCTCGACAAGGGCGTCGGTCAGATGCGCCACGACACGCTCGGTACCCCCGTAGAGGCGAGGGGGGACAGCTTCGTAAAGCGGTGGGACCTGGGCGATGCGCATGGAAGAATCCCCTGCTCGGCCTTCAGAGGAGTCCCTGGCTGGCCATCAATTGACGCACCCTGAAACCGCTACGGCATCGCCAAGGTTCCGCTGGAACCTGGCTGTCCGCCAAATTCTCTAGCCTGCCGCGCGTTTCCTCGACTTTGCCTTGGTCGGAGCGGCCTTGGCGCCCTTTTCGGGCTTGGAGGCGGCCGGGGCCTTGGCCGGCTTCTCGCCCTTGCCCTCCAGGCTGGCGCGCAGAGCCGCCATCAGGTCGATGACATTGGTGTCCTCCGGCTCGGCGGCGGCGACGGTCTTGTGGCCCTTCTGCTTGTCGGCGATCAGCGCCTTGAGGGCCTCTTCGTAGCGATCGACGAAGGCGTCGGGATCAAACGGACCTTCCTGCTGCTCGATGATCTTGCGGGCGATGGCGATCATCGAGGCGTCTGGCTTGGCGTCGCTGATGCCGCCGAACACGTCCTCGGCCTTGCGCACGTCGTCGCGGCTACGCAGTGAGTAGGCCAGTATGCCCTTGCCGCGCGGCTCCAGCGCCATCACGCGTTCGCGCGTCGACAGGACCACCCGGCCCAGGGCGATCTGGCCCGACTGTTCCAGGGCCGTGCGGATGACGCCGAAGGCCTCCTGGGCCAGCTTGCCGTCCGGGGCCAGGTAGTAGGGATTGTCCCAATAGATGCGGTCGATCTCTTCGGCGGGCACGAACCGTTCGATATCGATGGTCTTGGTGCTCTCCAGCTTCACCGACTTGATCTCGTCGTCGCTGAGGAGGATGTAGTTGCCCTTGCTGACCTCGTAACCCTTGACCAGTTCCGACCGCTCGATCGGACCGGTGTCAGGGTCGGTGGTGATCATCTTGATGCGGTTGTTGGTCTTGGGATTGATCAGGTTGAAGTGGACGTCGCCGCCGGAGTCGATGGCCGTGTAGAGCGCGACGGGGCACGTCACGAGGGACAGTTTGAGATGTCCTTGCCAGGTCGGGCGGGGAGCCATGTCGCTTCTCCAGACGGGGTGAGCCCGCGAGACTCGACTCAACGACTTGGCGGGCTGTTGGTTCTGTCAGTCGCAGGGGGCGGTTTCGCCAGTGTCGAGATCAATCCAGAAACAGTGCTCATGGCCGCTCTCGATATCGCGGACGATGACGCCGACCGTGTCGCCATCGTCGGTGACGGGATGGACGTCCTCGATATACGCGATGGCGGCCGCCTCGAAGCTGGCCTCGTTAACCAGTCGGGCATGGTGGCCATCGGCGTGGCGGCCGCGGACCCGGAAGGCTCGGACTGGGCTAGCCATCAAGCGGCCTCTCGCTGGGACGCGGGGTCAGCGCGTTTGCCGGCCGTGCGTCCACGCAGGAACGCCAGAACTGCGGCTTCCTCGGCGGCCAGCGATGGCGTGTCGGATTGGGCCCGGCTCTTGCGGGGTCGAAGCTTCAGCTCGCCCTCGAGATAGGCCGTGATGATCTCCGGGTGGACGTAGCACTGGCGGCAGACGGTGGGCGTATTGCCCAGCCGCGCCGCCACCGCCTTGATCACCTGGGCGACGGTCCTCTTGGCGGCGGTCGCGCTGGTGGCCGGACCGGCCTCGACCAGCGCCCAGGCGGTCAGGACCGCGCCGGCCCAGGTGCGGAAGTCCTTGGCGGTGATGCCGGCGCCGCTGGCCTCCTTGAGGTAGGCGTTGACGTCGGCCGAGCTGACGGTCTGCCGCTGGCCGTCCTCGTCGAGATATTGGAACAGGCGCTGGCCGGGCAGCTCCTGACAGCTCTTGACGATGCGTGCGACGCGCCGGTCCTCGACGCCCAGTCGCCAGATCTTGCCGCTCTTGCCCTTGAAGTGGAACTTCAGCTGCGCACCCTCGACCTGGACGTGAGGCGTCAGCAGGGTCGTCAGGCCATAGCTCTTGTTGTCGCGCGCATAGGCGGCATTGCCGATCCGGACCATGGTGGTTTCCAGCAGGCGGACGACCGTGGCGACCACCTTGCGCCGCCCCAAACCGCGCGTCGCCATGTCCCTGTCGACCTGCTGGCGCAGGCGGGGCAGGGTCTTGGCGAAGGCGATCATGTGATCGAACTTCTGGCTGTCGCGGGCCTCGCGGAATGTCGGGTGGTAGAGATATTGCCGACGGCCCTTGGCGTCCTGACCCAGCGCCTGGATGTGTCCGTTCGGATCAGGACAGATCCACACCTGCGTCCAGGCTGGCGGAATGACCAGCAGCTTGATCCGGGCCAGGGCCGCGGCGTCCTTCAGCGGCCACCCATCGGGATCGCGATAGGAAAAGCCCTTGCCGGCGCCGCGCCGGGAAAGGCCCGGCGAGCCGAGGGGCGAATAGATCAAACCCACGCATCCGGCGGCGTCTGAACAGTCGAGAGCTGAAGGATCCTGAATCGCCATGGCGCGCCTCCCAGGCTCAGACAACGAGCGTGGTACTTAGGGCGTTCCTCGTCTCGAGTGGAGCGCACGCCGATGACCTTGCCGGATCTCCGGGAACCTCTGCCTTGAAGCCGCGTATCGGCCTGTAGCCGATGGGGTGGCCTATTGCATAAAAAGTGGTCGATATGACGGGGGTTACAGGGCTGGGCGGATCGCTGCTGTTGGCGATCACCCTGGCGGGCGCCGCGAGCGCTCAAGTGCAGACGCCGAGCCAGACCGAGGCCGGCGAGTACCGCCTCGCCTCGTCCGCGCCCGAACAGCTTGGCGATCTCTCGCTCGAAGAACTCTCTCAACTGGAAGTGACCACGGTCTCCAAGCGGCCGGAGGCTCTGAGAGCCGCAGCGGCGTCGGTCTATGTCATTCAGCGCGCCGACATCCTGCGCACGGGCGTTCAGATCTTGCCCGAGGCGCTGCGACCGGCGCCCAACCTGTCGGTCGGTAGGGTCGATGCGCTGGACCACGCGATCAGCGCGCGCGGCATGAGCGGGTTCCAGAGCTCCAACAAACTGCTGGTGATGATCGACGGGCGCAGCGTCTACAGTCCCTTTTCCGCCGGGGTCGAGTGGAGCCAGCAGATCGTCCAACTGGCCGACCTGGACCGTATCGAAGTGGTCAGCGGTCCCGGCGGCGCGCTCTGGGGCGCCAACGCGGTCAATGGCGTCATCAACATCCTGAGCCGTTCGGCCGCCGATACGCAGGGCGTTCTGCTCAACGCGGCGGCCAGAGCGGGGTCGAGGTCATCGCGCCAGTGGTGCCTGAGGGCGCTGTGATTGGCCGGGTCGATCTGGCCACGGCGGGCGAACCGCTGGCCAATGGTGCTGGGACGGCATGGCGGTCTTGGCCTGTTGTTGACCATGGCCGTGCTGATGCTGAGCGTGTTTGGCGTCTCGCAGCGGTCGCTCGGTCGCGCCAGTCGTGAAAGCAGCGCCCGAGCCGCCGAACTGGCCGAGGCCAACGCCCAGCCTCGCGAGCAGGAAGTCCGCCGCGAACAGGCCGAGGACCGTTGCGGCAGAGCCAGAAGATGGAGGCGATAGGACAGTTTACCGGCGGCATAGCCCACGACTTCAACAATTTGCTGCAGGCCGTTCACGGTAATCTGCAGATGATCAGTCGCCACGCCGATGACGGTCGTATGCGCCGCTGGGCCGACAGCGCCGCCGAGGCGGCCGAGCGTGGCGCGCGCCTGACCGCTCAGCTCCTGGCGTTCTCCCGCGAACAGAAACTGCAGCTGCGTCCGGTCGGGGTGAGCGAGGTGGCGCCGCGGCTGCGCGACCTGCTGTCCACCACCTTGGGGCCGACCATCCATCTGTCGTTCGAGTTCGCCGACGAGAGCCTTTGGGTGATCGCCGATCCGACGCAGCTGGAACTGGCCATTCTGAACTTGGCGATCAACGCCCGCGACGGCCATGCCGGACGGCGGCTGCCTGATTGTCATCGGTGAACCTGTCAGCGTTCAGGACGATCCCGAACTGGCCGCCGGCGACTATGTGGCCCTGTCGGTGGTCGATGACGGACCAGGCATGCCCGAGACGGTCAAGACGCGGGCCTTCGATCCCTTCTTCACGACCAAAGGTGTCGGCAAGGGCACAGGCCTGGGTCTGGCCCAAGTCTATGGCATCGCCAAGCAGGCGGAGGGCGTCGCGCGGATCAAAAGTGTGCTCGGGGGAGGAACGACCGTCACCCTGCTGCTGCCAAGGGTCGAGGGCGAAGCCGTTCGGGAGCAACCCGCCGCCAGACCCGCCCCGCGCGCTGAACAGTCGGGCATAACGATTCTGGTTGTCGACGACGATCGCGGCGTCCGGGAATTCGTCTGCGAGGCCTTGCGCAACCTTGGCTACGACGTCACGGCCGCCAGCGATGGCGAGGAAGGCCTGGCCTTCCTCGAGGAACGGAAGCCGGACCTGGCGATCATCGATTTCGCCATGCCGGGCCTCAACGGCGCCGAGGTCGCGAGCCGCGCCCTGGCTCTGCATCCCGATCTGCGCATCCTGTTCGCCAGCGGTTATTCCGACCCAGACGCGCTGAACACCTCGGGCTGCGCGTCGGCCAGGGTTCTGCTCAAGCCGTTCCATGTCGATGCCCTGGCCGAGACTGTGGCGGGCGTGCTGCGAGCGAAAACACCGCAATAGGCCTTTCTGGAAACACGTCGGCGATGCAGGTTGAGAACCTCGAAGATCAGCAGATTCGGCCGGGTCTTCGGCGCCGGACGCCAGAGACCCTTCAGATGAGACATGATTCCCTTGCCCGTTGATCTGCCGCCTCCTGTCGTCGCGCCCGTGGTGGTGACGGCCGCCCGTCTGCCGCCGTTGCGGGGGGAGGCGGCGTTCTCGGTCGTGCGGATCGACGAGAAGGATCTGGCCGGAGCGGTCCGGGTTGACGAGGCGCTGAGCCAGACGCCGGGCGTGTCGCTGTTTCGACGAACCTCCAGCCTTTCGGCCAATCCGACGACCCAGGGGATCAGCCTGCGGGCCATCGCGCCTTCAGGGGCGGGGCGGACGCTGGTCCTGCTGGATGGCGCGCCGCTGAACGATCCGTTCGGCGGTTGGGTGATCTGGTCTCAGCTCGCGCCGGAAGCCTTGGCCGGAGCCGATATCGTGCGCGGCGCCGGGGCGGGTCCCTATGGCGCGGGCGCTTTGACCGGCGTGATCTCCCTGCGTGAACGCGACGCCGGCGCGCTTGCCGATCTCTCGACCGGGACGTTCGAAACGACGCGCGCCTCGGCGGCCGGGGCGGGCCGGATCGGAGGCGTTCAACTGTTCGCCAGCGGCGCCTACAGCCATGGCGACGGATATACGCCGGTGCGCGGCCCGGCCCGGGGCGCGGCGGACACGCCCGTCGATCTTGACGCTCGCAGCGCCGCCTTGCGGCTCGACGCTCCGCTGGGCGAGGCCGAATTGTCCGTGCGCCTGGGTGGCTACAGTGAAGATCGCGGGGCGGGTCTGGCCGGCGCCCGGGCCAAGGCCACGGGCTCCTCACTCAGCGCCACGCTTGCCCGGGCGCCGGTGGAAACCGGCTGGGGCTGGCGGCTGCAGGCCTGGCGGCGTGAAAGCGACCTGGCCAACAGCTCCGTCGCTGTCGCCGCCAACCGCGCGACCACCACTCCGGCCAACGACCAGTACGCGACGCCGGCGACCGGCCGGGGCGTCAACGCCGCCTTGCGCTGGAACTCGCCCCGGTTCGAAGGCGAGGTCGGCCTGGACGCGCGGTTCGCCGAAGGCGAGGTGCGCGAGCGCTTCCGCTACATGGCCGGCGCCTTCACCCGGGATCGCCGGGCTGGCGGCGAGACCTCGGTGGCGGGCGCCTATGTCGAGGGCGCCTGGACGCGGGACCAATGGCTGCTGGCCGGCGGCCTGCGCCTGGATCGCTGGACGTCCAGCAACGGCCTGCGGATCGAGCGCGACGCGGCCACCGGCGCGGTGCTGCTCGCCGACCGGCCCGTGGATCGCGACGGTCAGGTCGCCACGGCTCGCCTTGGTGCGCGCCGCGATCTGGGGCTGGGGCGGGCGCTGCGGCTGGCGGCCTATAGCGGCTTTCGCCCGCCGACCCTCAACGAGCTGCACAGGCCTTTCCGAGTGGGCAACGACATCACCGAGGCCAATGCCGCTCTGCGGCCCGAGCGGTTGCTCGGCATCGAGGCCGGGGTGTCCAGCCAGGGCGAAAGTCATCTGATCGAGGCGACGGCGTTCTGGAACCGGATCGAGGACCCCATCGCCAATGTCACCCTCGGCGCCGGACCGGCGACCTTCCCGCGCGCCGGCTTCGTGCCGGCCGGCGGCGTGCTGCGCGAGCGGCGCAACACCGGCGAGATCTCCGCCATCGGACTTGAGGCGCGCGTCACCCGCAAGCTGGGCGCGGCGGTCGATGTTCAGGCGGCTCTGTCCGTCACCGACGCCCGGGTGGATGGCGGCGGGGTCGCGCCTCAGCTGACGGGCAAGCGGCCCGCCCAGGCGCCGATCTGGAGCGCCACCACCGGCGTGCAGTGGCGTGTCTCCGACCGCCTGAAACTCGACGCCGACCTGACCTGGGAAGGCAAACGCTTCGACGACGATCTCAACAGCCGGGTCCTGGGCGCCGGCCTCCGGATCGACGCCCGCGCCGACTGGCGGCTGGCCAAGGGCGTCACGGCCTATCTGGCCGCCGACAATCTGCTGAACGAAGAGATCGAGGTCTCGCGCACCGCTGACGGCGTCGCCGGCTACGCCAATCCCCGCATGGCCCGGATCGGCCTGCGGGTGGCGTTCGACTAGCGGCTAGAGCCCTTTCTGACCTGATGGCTTCATCAGGGTTGGGCGAAAAGGGCTCTAAATCAAAAGTTTAGAGCATTTTTTCGATCCGATAACCGTTTCACACTTATCGGAAAATGCTCTAGGCAAGCGCCTCGATCACGGCGCGGGCTGTCCGCGCGGCCTGCACGCGGATGTCCGGGACAGCCGTGATCTCCCAGATCGCCCCGCGCGTCACGGGACCGACAGCGAACAGGCGTGGACGCGGCGCGCCATCGCCGCCGATCAGCCTGCCGTCGATGTCGACATCCAGGCCAAGGCCCTGCGGGTCCGGCCGCACCTGGCCATCCGAGCGCAGGGTTTCCAGCAGGCGATCGTGATGGCCACCCACCGGCCCGCCGGGGCCGGTGCAGTTGATGGCGCGGCCCACGTCCAGGGTCAGAGCCTCGTTCTCACCCCTGGGCAGCCAGCGCAACTGAAGGCCCCGGGGACCTGTCGTCAGCGTCTGGATGCGTCCAGTGAGCTGGACGAGGATTCCACTGTCGATCAAGGCCTGGATGCGAGCCGCCACCTGCGGCGCGAGGCGATGGCGGTGGACGTCCCAATAGGGCCGGGCATGGCGCAGGAAGCGGGCGCGCTGGACCCTGTTCCAGCCTCGCCAGATCGCTTGAGTGTAGGGGCGCAAGGCGTCGATGGCCTCGCGCCAGCCCTGGCGGCGCGCTTCGGACTTCATCCAGACCAGCAGGGCCGTTGGCGAGGCGTCGGCAGGCGGTGTCCAAGCGTCAAGCGGCGATGTCGGCGCGTGGGGCAAGGGGGCGAGCCCACGGCGCGACAGGGCGATCATCGGTCGGCCGGGCGCCGACCGGGCCAGGCTCAGCGCCACGTCGACCATGGTCAGGCCCGAGCCAATCAGCAGTGTCGGCAGCTCGGCGGCGCCGACGGTCTTGGGCGGAAGGCGCCAGGGATCGGCGTGATAGAGGGTCCCGCCGGTGACCTCGGGGCCTATGCCAGCGGGCGTGGCGGGCGGAGGATTGCCGAGGGCCAGGACGACCGCATCGACGGGCTCGGAACTCCCGCTGGCGTAATCCAACCGCCAGCCATCCCGGTGCGGGACCAGTCCGGCCGCTTCGTCAGCGACCAGCGAAAGGCGCGTCTGGCCGTCGGCGGTGGCCAGCAGGTCCTGCAGATAAAGGCCATACTCTCCCCGGCTTGCGAAAGCGTCGGCGCCTGGTCGGCGCTCGGCGAGCCAGCGGGCGAAATGGCCGGGCTCGTCCGGCCAGGCGCTCATATTGCCGGCCCGGACATTGAGCAGATGATCGGGGTTGGCCGTGCAATAGGCCGCGCCTTGGGCGAAGTTGGCGCTCTTCTCGATCAGCCGCACGCGGACCGTTCCCGCCCGGACCAGATGCAGGGCCGTCATCAGGCCGCTGAAGCCGCCACCGATGACCGCGACGAGGGGAAGAGGAGGCATGATAAATTCTATCTAAATGGTAGAGTATTAGCCCCTTGTCTAGGATTCCGGGTCGCGATGCAAGCGATCGAAAGCCGCGCCGCGTCCTTCAACGCCCGACCGGATCGTTCGATCACATGTGGAAGCGGACCGACATGGCCCGCCCTCGGGGTCAGCTGGGGTCGTCTTCGACCATGGCCCGGACCAGATCGACGACACGCCGGCGCAGGCGCCGATCATCAAGTCTGGGGAAAAGGGCGGCCAGTTCCAGGCCTTCCGGCGTGGAGACGAATTCGGTCATGCGCTGGGCGAAGCCATCGTCGTTGCCGTCGCCGGTCTCGTCGAGACCCTCGAAGAAATAGGACACCGGAGCCTGCAGAAGGCGGGCCGCGTCATAGAGCTTGGACGCGCTGATGCGGTTGGAACCACGCTCGTACTTCTGGATCTGCTGGAAGGTGATACCCAGGGCGTCCGCCACTTGCGTCTGGCTGAGACCCATGAGCTTGCGCCGTATTCTCAGGCGGGCGCCGACATACAGGTCGACGGGGTGAGCCAGGTCGGCGGCGGGCTTATCGTTCATGCCAATCCATTCCCTCCAGCGGCGCGAACTAAAGCCTCCCGAGGGGGAGCGGCGCACTGGAGAGCGCAAGATAACCTTAGCTGACCGCCATAGTCACGTCCGCGCAACGCCCCTGCGTCAATGCGCGCGATGGTGGAGCATGCCGATCAGGTTGTGCGAAACTTCTGACCTTCAAGGGCTTGACCTTTGGCGCCTCGGGAGGTGTTTGCGCCGCATGGAAACTGTGTCAGGCGCGCGTATCGCGGTGGCCGGCGCCGGCGTCTTCGGCTTGGCGACGGCCCTGGCCCTGACGCGCGCCGGATTGCCCGTGACGGTCTTCGACCCGGCCGCGCCGGGCGACAACGCCTCCGGCGTCGCGGCGGGAATGCTGGCGCCGGCCAGCGAGGCCGTGTTCGATGAGGCCTCGGCGCCGCATCTGGCCCTTTTACGTCGGGCTCGAGACCTGTGGCCGGCCTTTGTCGAAGAGCTGGATGTCGAGATCCTGCAGGACGGTGTCCGTATCGAGGGAGAGGCCGGCTGGCTCTGCGGGATCGGAGCGCGGCGACAGGCTTTGGGCCTGCCGGACGATCGCGAGGCCGACGGATCCCTGATCCTTGCCGAGGACTGGCGGCTGGACGCGCTTAAGGCGCTGGCGACGTTCCGAACGGCGGCCAGCAGGCTGGGGACCCGTTTCGAGGCCGTCTCCATCACCAGTTTCGAGAACGGCGCCCTGACACTGTCGGACGGACGGGTGGAGCGCTTCGACGCCTTGGTGCTGGCCACGGGCGCCGCCGCGCGCGATGGCGCCTTGGCGCCGGAGACCGCAGTCCTGGCGCCGATCAAGGGGCAGATCCTTCGCCTGGATCGCGGTCCAGCCACGGGCTTGGTTGTGCGCGGTGCGGGCGTCTATCTGTGTCCCGGCGCGCCCATGGTGGTGGGGGCCACGATGGAGTTTGGCCAAGACGATCGGTCTCCCGAACCCGCCAAGACCGCTCCGCTGCTGCGGGCGGCGGAGGCGCTGCGGCCCGATCTGGAGACGGCGACCGCGACAATCCAGGTCGGCGTGCGCGCCTCGACCGCCGATGGCCTGCCGCTGGTCGGCTGGAGCGTGCGGCCCGGTGTCATGCTGGCGGTTGGCGCGCGACGCAACGGCTGGCTGCTGGCTCCGCTTGTAGCGGGTCTGGTCGCGGCGTATCTGACGAACAAGGACCCGGGTCCGGACGCGGCGCGCCTCAATGCTCGCCGTTTCGACAAAGAGCCCGAGGCGTAGGCGAGCAGGGGAAGAGATGACCGGATTCTGGCTGACCGAAGAGCAGGAAGCGATCCGCGAGGGCGTGGCCAAGCTGTGCGCCGGTTTCGACGACGACTACTGGCGCCGCACGGATGAGACCGGCAACTTCCCTGAGGAATTCGTCGCCGCCATCGCGCAGGGCGGCTGGCTGGGCGTGGCCATGCCGGAGAGCGTCGGCGGGGCGGGCCTGGGCCTGACCGAAGCGGCGGTGATGATGCAGGCGGTGGCCCAGTCGGGCGCGGGCTTTTCTGGCGCCTCGGCCATCCACCTGAACATCTTCGGCCCCATGCCGATCGTGAAGTTCGGCACCGACGAACAGCGCGCCCGGCACCTGCCTCGCCTGATCTCGGGCGAGGACAAGATGTGCTTTGCGGTCACCGAGCCCAATTCCGGCCTGGACACATCCAGCCTCGAAACACGGGCCGAGAAGGTCGATGGCGGCTATCGGCTCAATGGCCGGAAGATCTGGACCACCGGCGCCCAGCGCGCCAACAAGATCCTGATCATCGCCCGCACCACGCCCAAGGACCAGTGCGCCAAGCCGACCCAGGGCCTGTCGCTGTTCTATACCGACAGCGAGAAGATCGAGGCCAAGCCGATCCCGAAGATGGGTCGCAAGGCAGTCGAATGTAACATGCTCTTCATCGAGGACCTGTTCGTGCCCCAGGACGACCTGGTGGGCGAGGAGGGCAAGGGCTTTGCCTATCTGCTGCACGGCCTGAACCCCGAGCGGGTGCTGTTCGCCGTCGAGGCCATTGGCCTGGGGCGCGCGGCCCTCGCCAAGGCCACGACCTACGCCAAGGAACGCGTCGTGTTTGGTCGGCCGATCGGTCAGAATCAGGGCGTCGCCCATCCCTTGGCCCGGTCGTGGGCCGAGCTTGAGTCGGCCAATCTGTTGGCCTTCAAGGCGGCGGCGCTCTACGACCTGGGCAAGGATTGCGGGGCCGAGGCCAACGCCTCCAAATATCTGGGCGCCGAGGCGGGCTTCACCGCCTGCGAGAACGCGGTCTTGGCCCATGGCGGCATGGGCTACGCCAAGGAATATGACGTCGAGCGCTATTTCCGGGAGGCAATGATCGCCCGCATCGCGCCGATCAGCCGCGAGATGATCCTCAACTTCATCGCCGAGCGCGTGCTGGGTCTGCCGAAGAGCTACTGACCGCAGGAAAAATGGCCGGGTCCCGCGAGGAGGCCCGGCCAGCGCTTCAAGTCGAACGGGAAGCCGACAGGGTCGGACTACAGGCTGAAGCGGATGGGGATGCGCACGGTCGCGCCATCGACGGCCTGGCCGTCCTCGGTTTGCGGGCTCATACGGAAGAACCGCGACAGCTTGAGGGCCGCATCGCCGAAGCCTTCTCCGACGGGCGTCTCCGACACGATCATGCAGTTGCGCACCGAGCCGTTGGCGGCCACCGCGCAGTTGAGCGTCGCGCTGCCCGAGACCTCGCGGCGGGCTGCGCCATCCGGATAGTAGCGCGCAAGGTCCCCTGCCGAGGGTTTTCGCAGCCAGTTGACGCCCGTAATCACCTTGGGCCTGGCCGGGACCGGCGGGGCCACGACGGGCGGATCGGACGTCAGGGTCTGCGGACCCGCGAGGCCGGGCTGCGTGACGATGTCTTGCGGCGCGATGGGAAGAGTGACGGGCGGGGTGAAGGGCGTAATTGGCGGCGAGTGCAAGCGAATCGGGTTCGAGGGCAGCCGCTGGGTCGAGGGCGGGGGCGGAGGAGGAGGCTCGATCCAGGGGGGCTCTAGCCTGATGATCTGCTCGTCACCGGCCATCGGCAGGGGCGTCACGTACTTCTGATAGGCAAGAAAGGCGATCAGCCCGATGTGGACCGCAGCGGACGCGCCGAGCGCCACGACCAGAACTCGTGAGGGTTTGCGCGGACCTCGATCCAGGCCTGGAATGCCGGAGCCTTGGGGATTGAGCGCGATGGCCATGATGATCTCCCTTTCGAACATTACGCTTGTAAAGTTTAGATCATCACGGGTGGTTGACGCTGTAAATGACAATCGTAATCTATCATCGATAATTTGTACGGCTGTGATTTTCTATATGCGGAGGGGTGCGGCATGTTGCGGCAGACGCCCGCCAAACCGGCGTGGTTAAGAGGCGATTAACCATGATCGTTCAGGCATGAGCCTATGGCCGTCCAATCCATCCGCAGTGTCGTAGAATCGGCGATCCAACGCGCTTCCAGCGCGACCGGGGTCGATTTCACGTTCCTGATGGGCACTGCCAAGCGCGAGAGCGGCTATAACCCCGCCGCCAAGGCGCGGACGTCGTCGGCCTCGGGCCTGTTCCAGTTCGTCGATCAGACCTGGCTGGGCACGCTTAAGAAGCATGGCGCGAAATACGGCTATGCCCGCTATGCCGACCTGATCTCGCAAGGCTCGGACGGTCGCTTCAGGGTAGCCGGAGACGAGGCCCGCAAGGCCGTGCTGGCCCTTAAGATGGACCCACACGCAGCATCCCTGATGGCCGGCGAGCTGGCCTCGGATCACGCCTCCTATCTGCGCGGCCGGGTGGGGCGCACCCCGACCGCGGGCGAGCTCTACGCTGCTCACTTTCTGGGTCCGCAAGGCTCGGCGCGTCTGATCGAGGCCGCCAACAAGACCCCCGGCGCCAGCGCGGCCTCGCTGTTTCCGGAAGCTGCCCAGGCCAATCGCTCGATCTTCTATCGGGACGGGCGCGCGGCCACGGTCGGCGAGGTCTATGCCAATCTGACCAAGACCGGCGGCGGCGGCAGCGCGGTCGATCCCTCCAGGGACACGGGCGCCGACCAGGGCTTTGTGCAATATGCCAGCAGCCGGCGGCTGGAACGTCTGCACCAGCAAGAGGCGGTGGTCGAGCTGATCCTGCGAGGCTCCCAGGACGCAGACACCACCTTCGGCAGCCTGGGCTCAGGCGCCGGCTCGGGCCAGCGCCTGGCTAGTTCTATGTTCTCCAGCGAGATGCTGCGCGTTCTGGCCGAGGCCAAGGATAGCAAGATCAACCGCTAGGACCGGTCAGGACCGCGATGCGGTCTTCGGACCATCCCAATTGCCTGAACACCGCCGCCGTATCCGCACCGAGCTTTGGCGCGGGGCCACGCGGGCCATCCTGCGCGCCCGGGAAGCGGGCCGGAGCCGCAGGGGCTCGGAAGGTTCCGCCTGCGCCATCGGGCGTGTCTACGAAGCATCCGGCGGCCTCGGCCTGGGGATCTGCCACCAGCTCACGCGGCGTCTGGTACGGCGCCCAGGTCACGTCACCGGCGTCGAGGGCGACGGCGGCTTCTTCGTAATCCATGGCCCCGAAAGCTGCGTCGAGCAGATCGACCAGCTGGCCCGTGTTCTCACGCCGCGACCGGGACGAGACGAAACGCGAATCCTCGATGAGGTCGGGCCTTCCGGCCGCTGTGGCGATCTGGGCCCAGTCAGGCGATCCCTGGCGCGACAACAGGCAGATCCAGCGCCCGTCGCGAGTCTTGAAAAAGTTGGCCAGTGGCTGGATCGCTTCGCGTCGGCCACGTGTGGAGGCCAGTTTTCCGAACCGCAGCTGGATCGCCATGTCCGAGCCGATGGCATAGACGCCGGTCCGCATCAGCGAGGTCTCGACCAGGCGGCCGACGCCGGTGCTCTGGCGCTCGAACACCGCCGCCAGGATCGCCGAAACCGTGGCCAGCGAGGTCACGTGGTCGCCCATGCCCGTGCGGATCGGGAAGGGCTCTGACCCCTTCGGCGCGGTGATCGAGCCCACGCCAGCCCGCGACCAGAAGGCGGCGACGTCCATGCCGGCCTTGTCGGCGTCGGGGCCTTCGAGGCCATAGCCGGTGACGCTGCAATAGATCAGACGCGGATTGGCCGCCCTCAGCATCACATGGTCCAGGCCCGCCCGCGTCAGGGCGCCGGGACGGACATTGGTCAGGAAGACGTCGGCGGTGGCGACCAGGGCCCTCATCGCCTCGCGCCCTGCGTCGGAGCGGATGTCCAGCACCACGGCCCGCTTGCCCCGGTTATCGAGCTCGAAGATCGGATTGGCGTCCTGCTGGGAGCCGATGCTGTCGAAGAAACCCCGCATCGGATCGCCCTGCGGCGACTCGACCTTGATCACGTCGGCGCCCCAGTCGGCCATGATCCCGGCCGCGCCGGGCGCGGCGATATAGGTGGCCAGTTCGACGACCCGGAGTCCTTCCAGCATCGCATCCTCCCGCGTTTCTTCTCGTTGCGGCGAGTGTGCGGGACGGAAGGTGCGGTTGGAAGGCTTACCCGGCGGCAGCCAAAGCGAAAGGGCGCGCTAGGCGGCTGCCCTGGCGGCTACGGACAGACGTTGCAAAGCCGAGGCGTCGGCCACCGCACGGGCCACGCCGGCCACGGAAACCGGCTTGCGCAGGACGATGTCGGCGCCGGCCTCGGTGCAGTTGCGCGCCTCGTCGGCGTCGCCGTCAGTGACCGCGATAATGGGCAGGTATCGGTTCTTGCCGTCGAGGGCGCGCACCGCAGCGGCCGCGCCGGGACCGTCGAGCACAGGCATGCGGCCGGCGAGCATCAGCAGGTCGAAATCGGCGATCCGCGCCAGGTCGGCGGCGCGGCGACCGTTCTGGGCGTGGACCACCTGATGGCCCAACTGCTCAAGGATGGCGCGCAGCATCGCCGCGTTGAGGGCGTCGTCCTCGGCGATCAGCACGCGCAGGCTGCGCGGCGCGCCCGGCGCTTCGGCGGACTGGGCCGCCTCTTCTTCGGTTTCCGCCACGCAGTTGAGGGTTTCGTCGAAGGGCAGGGTCACGGTGAAGCAGCTGCCCACCCCCACGGCGCTGCTGGCCTCCAGAGCGCCGCCCATCAGGCGGGCCAGCTGCCGTGACAGAGACAGGCCAAGGCCGGCGCCATTGACGCCCGCGCCGGTGCGCTCCACCCGGCGGAAAGGCTCGAAAGCGTGTTCCAGTTCCTCGGCCGACAGGCCAGGACCGGTGTCGGCCACCTCGATGGCCACGACGTCGCCGCGACGTTCGATGCGAACCTCGATCCGGCCACGCACGGTATATTTGATCGCATTGCCCAGCAGGTTGGCGATGATCTGGCGGGTGCGCATGGCGTCGGCCAGCACGGCGCCAAGGACGCGGCGCTCCAGCAGCGGATCGACGTGGACCGCCAGCTCCAGGCCCTTGGCCATGGCGTGGGGGCGTTCCAGCAGGGCCAGGTCGCGCAGCAGGCGGACGGGGTCGAAGGGCAGGGCGTCGACGGCCAGGCGGCCGGACTCGGCGGTCTCGCTGTCGAGCGTGGCGTTCAGCACCGCGATCAGGTCATGGGCGGCGTCGAGGGCGGCGTTCAGCTGTTCGCGGGACGGGGCGGCGCGGCCGCCCTTTCCGGCGGCGGCGGCCAGCACGTGCGTGACGCCGGTCAGGCCGTTGCGGATCTCATGGCTGAGCGTGGCGACGATGTCGGACTTCGAACGCGCCGTGCGCTCAGCGGCGTCGAGCACGGCGAGGCGCTCCTCGATCAGGTGGTCGTGCGCTTCGACCATGGCGTGCTGGCGGCGGATCATCCGGTTGAGCACCAGGGCCAAGGCCAGGGTCAGGGCGATGGCCCCCCAGGCCATGACGCCGGCATGTCGGCTCTCCGGGCGAGAGAACAGGGCGACCAACGGACCGGCAGCGGCGACGGGCGCCGTCAGGAGCAGGGCGGGAAGCGAGGTCGCCGAGAAGAAAATGCACATCACCGCCGCCGCCGTGGCGAGCAGCAGCAGGGTTTCCCGGACGGGGCCGGCGGCGGCGGCGAAGGCCGACAGCTGGGCGACGGTGACAGCCCAGAGCATGCCGCCCAGAAGCTGGACCCGGGCGCGACGTTTAAGATCTTGCGACGCTTCGCCGCGCAACCAGCTGACGGCGCCGTAGAAGGCGCCCCAGTTGATGGCAAAAACAACGAAGCTGGCGACGATCCAGAAGGCGTTGGCGGCGAACGATCCGACCCACACGAAGATGGGCAGGCTGACCGCGAAAACCCCAAGCGCGTAAGGCAATAGGGCAGTCTGCCCGTCAAGCGCCATGGCAAGGTTCGCGCCGCGCGTCGGGGACTCAAAAGGGCGGCGCTCGGCGAACAAGGGTCGCATTCCTCGGATGTTGAGCGCCGACATTAGGCCATCACGGTTTGCGCCGAGTTACGGGGTATCGTTAATCCACAGGTTTCGGTTCAAACAATCATTAAGCCTAACAGGCCATGGTAGAGGTAACTTGCATCCCTCTGGTTCGGCGAACCTTCCATGGCCACCACCCGCGCGGCATTGACCGACAACGATATCCGGATGCTCGTCAAGGGCGCGACGGCCGACGAGCGCGCCCTGGCGGCGCACAAGCTCTGCCGCACCATCGACCGCGCCGACATGCCCGATGACGAGCGCCAGATCGCTCATGACATCCTGCGCGTAATGGCCACCGACGCCGCCGAGCTGGTGCGTCGCGCCATGGCCGTGACGCTGAGAAACTCGCCCAGCCTGCCGCCGGACGTCGCCAACCGCCTCGCGCGAGACGTCGAGAGCATCTCTCTGCCGATCATCACCTGCTCGCCGGTGTTCAGCGACAACGACCTGGCCGAGATCGTCCGCATGGGCGGCGCGGCGCGCCAGATGGCCGTGGCCAAGCGGCCCAAGCTGTCGACCCGGGTCACCACGGTTCTCGTGGAGTCGGGGACCGAAGAGGCCGTTGCGGTCATCTGCGCCAACGACAACGCCCGTTTCTCCGACGCCGCTCTGCAAAAGGCGCTGGACCGGTTCTCCAAGTCCGAGCAGGTGCTGCAGGCCGTAGCCTATCGCTCGGCCCTGCCGCTGGCCGTCAGCGAACGTCTGATCGACATGGTCGGCGACAGTCTGCGCGACTACATCCTCACCAACCACGCCCTGTCGCCAGAGCGGGTGCTGGAACTGGTGGTCGGCGCCAAGGAACGGGCGACCATCGACCTGGTCGATCAGGCCGGCCGCACGGCCGATCCCAAGGCCTTTGTCCAGCACCTGAACCGCGTGGAGCGGCTGACGCCGTCGCTGCTGCTGCGCGCCCTGGCTCACGGCCACATGACTTTCTTCGAATGGGCCGTCGCCGAGTTGGCGGGGGTTCCGCATCACCGCACCTGGCTGATGATCCACGACGCCGGCCAGTTGGGCCTGAAGGCGATCTGCGAGCGAGCCGGCCTGCCGTCGCGCCTCTATGCAGCCTTCCGGGCCGGGGTCGATGCTTTCCACGCCATGGAATTCGACGGCAAGACCCAGGATCGCGAGCGCTTTCAGGAGCACATGATCCAGCGCTTCCTGACCTCGCCGCAGTCGATCTCTCGCGATGATTCCGACTACCTGCTAGAACGGATGGACCGTCTGGCGCGCCAGAGCCACGCCGCCACCGGCTGACCCCGAATACCCTCAAAGCGAACATCTGTTCGATCCTGGCTGGGCAAGCCGTCGGAACCGCGCCAATCTTGCGCGATGTCAGAGTCTCTGCACGGTTTGATCCGCCCGGCCGCTACCATACTACTGCTTCGAGACACGCCAGCCTTCGAAGTGCTGATGGTCAAGCGCCACCATCAGATCGACTTCGCCGGCGGGGCTCTCGTGTTTCCCGGCGGCAAGAGTCATGCGGGCGACGAGGATCCGCGCTGGCGCGACCTGGCCACCGGCTGGGACGCGGTCGGAGAGGATGGCCCCGCCCTGCGTATCGCAGCCATCCGCGAAGCCTATGAGGAAGCCGGGGTCCTGTTGGCCCGTGACGTCCAAGGCGCCTTCTACCAGGGAGAGGCGGCGGTCGAGGTTCGGGCCGCAGTGGCCGAGGACCGCATGCCGTTCATCGATGTGGTGGAAGACCTGGGGCTGAAGCTGGATCTGGCCGCCCTGACCATCTTCGCCCGGTGGATCACGCCTGAGCTGATGCCGAAGCGGTTCGACACCTGGTTCTACGCCGCGCATGCGCCGGGCGCCCAGCAGGCGATCTGCGATGGCCACGAGGCCGTCGACGCTGAATGGATCGGGCCAGGCCAAGCGCTGGACATGGCCGCCGCCGGAACGCGGAAGGTGATCTTTCCCACCCGCATGAACCTGCAGCTTCTCGCCGAAAGCGCCAGCCCCGCCGACGCTATCGCTCGGTCGCTCGCTCGGCCGCTGGTCGCGGTCCAGCCTTGGGTCGAGGGACAGGGCCTGCGGATCCAGCCCGACGCCGGTTATGGCGACGTGATCGAGCCGCTCTCCGCCCTCTAGAGCCCTTTCCGACCTGATGGCTTCATCAGGGTCTGGCGAAAAGGGCTCTAAATCAGAGGGTTAGAGCATTTTTCGATCCGATAACCGTTTCACACTTATCGGAAAATGCTCTAGGTTATTTGGCGATGCCCGCGCCCGACGCGCTGACCCAGCCGGTGACATCGGTCAGCACCTTGGCTGTAGCGCTGTCATAGGCCTCGACGATGGAGCCGACGTTGTTAGTGGAAGCCTTCACGCGCGCTTCGAAGACCCGGTCGCCAACCAGAGCCCGGTCGCTGTTGCGGTTGATCACGCCGCGCACCTGCACCAGCACTTCCGGCGCGGTCTTGGCGCCATCGACATAGACCGCCTCGAACGAACGCACTTCCAGACGCAGCACTAGGTCAGCCTTGGCCACCTCGCCGCGACCGATCAGGCGGGCGCGACCTGGATCGGCCTCGAAGGCGCGGGCGACGGCTTCGTCGAACAGCACGCTGGCCGGCGACACCCATCGCGCGCTGGCGATATAGGCCGCCTCGCCATTGGTGATGGTCAACAGGCGATCGCCGCCCGACGCCCTGGTGAAGACCGTCGGTGTTTTAATAACGCCAAACAGAGCACCTGCGGGACCCTTTGCAGCCGGGACCGGCTCGACGCCGAAGCGATAAAGCCCCACCGGGTCAGCCTTGGGGAAGAGGCTGATACAGCCGGTCAGGGCCACGGCGGCCACCGCGACGGCGAGCGCCCGCGGGATAAGGCGGATCGGGTTCACGGCTTGACCTCCAGTTCCTTGGCGGGCGACTTGCCGACCAGGCCACGCGGGTTTTGTTCGACGTCGCCGACCAGCCGATCGAGGGACTCGGCCGCCGATTGCAGGGTGACGATGGCGGACGACAGCTGCGGCAAGCCCGTGGCGGCGAAGTCGCTGGTCGGACCCTCCAGCTTCGAGATCATGCTGCGGGCGTCCGTTGCGGCGCCTTTCAGTTCGGTCGCCGCGTCCGCCAGTTGGCTGAGCGAGCGCTTGGCGTCGCCATTCACGATGCTCTCGGTCGACTTGGACAGGTCCGTAATCGACTGGGCCGTAGCGTCGATGCTCTGCAGCGCCTTCTGGGCGTCGGCGATGATCGCCTTGCGCTCGCGCGCCTCGGCCGTGACGGCCTGAATGTCGTCAATGGCTGCGCTGAAGGTCTTGATGTTGTCGTCGGCCAGCACGCGGTTGACGCGGTCCAGGGCTTCGATGGTGCGGGTCAGCACCGTGCCGCCGCCTTCCAGCAGGTCGGAAAGGGCGCTGCGCTGGCTGCGGATCACCGGAACCCGGCCGTTCGGTACTGTTTCCTTCAGCAGCGTCTTGGCGGGCGTGCCGGCGGTGATCTGCACATAATTCACGCCGGTGATGCCTTGCGGCTCCAGGGTGGCGTAGCTGTCGGTCTTGATCGGCACATCCGAGGTGACGCGCGCCCGGGCGATGACGCGGTTGGGGTCGCTCTTGTCGAGAGCGATCTTGGTGACCTCGCCGACCTTGATGCCGTTGAAATGCACCTCGCCGCCTTCCGACAGGCCGCGCACCGGCCCGACGAACAGGATGTCGTACTGGTCGTATTCCTGATTGAAGCTCAGCTTGGCCAGCCAGACGACAAAGACCACCAGTCCCATGAACAGGAACAGGGTCACCGCGCCGACCAGGGCGTAGTTGGCGTTTCTTTCCATCAGCTGGTCCTCGTCAGAGTCGTCTGGGCCGAAGCCGTCTTGCCGCCCGCCGCGCGGCCGCGCGGTCCCAGGAAGTATTCCTTGATCCACGGATGGTCGGAGTGTTCGAGCTCCTGCACCGGAGCGAGCGCCACCACCTTCTTGTCGGCGATGACGGCGACGCGATCGGTGATCGCGTAGAGGCTGTCCAGGTCGTGAGTAATCATGAACACCGTAAGGTCGAGGCTATCGGACAGATCCTTGATAAGTTCGTCGAAGGCGGCCGCGCCGATCGGATCCAGACCAGCGGTCGGTTCGTCCAGGAACAGCAGCTCGGGATCGAGCGCCAGCGCCCGCGCCAGGCCGGCGCGCTTGCGCATGCCGCCGGAAAGCTCGGCCGGCTTCAGATCCGCTGCGCGCGCGGGCAGGCCGGACAGGGCGATTTTCAGATCGGCCAGTTCTTGGATCTCGCGCTTGGGCAGTTTGGTGTGCTCAAACAGCGGCGCGGCGACGTTCTCGCGCACCGTCAGGTTCGAAAACAGGGCGCCTTGCTGGAAGAGCACGCCCCAGCGACGCTCGACCGAGGTCCAACGACGGCGATTGGCGGTGCGCATGTCGTGGCCGAACAGCTTGACCGTACCTTCGTCCGGGGCCTTCAATCCGATGATGCTGTTGAGCAGAACCGACTTTCCCGAGCCCGAACCACCGACCACGCCCAGCACTTCGCCGCGCTGGACTGTCAGGTCGAGGCCATCGTGGATGACGGCGTCGCCAAAGCGGGACACCAGCCCTTCGATTAGGATGGGCCGGGCCTCGTCATCGGCCTCGGGCGAGGCCTCGAGAGTTGGGGGGGCGACGGTCATATGTCGAGCTTCATATAGAGCAGAGCAAAGATCGCATCGATCAGTATGATCGCGAAGATGGCGTGGACCACGGCGGCGGTGACGCGGCGACCCAGGGACTCCACATCGTTGCCGACCTCCATGCCCTGCCGGCAGCCGATGGCGGCGATGACTGCGGCCATCACGGGCGCCTTGGACATGCCGATCCAGAAATGGACCGCTCCCACATTATCGACAATGCGCTGCAGGAAGAAGCCGGGCGACAGGTCAAGCACCACCCAAACCACCAGCATGCCGCCTGCAAGACCCGCGAGGGTGGCGATGAAGGTCAGCAGCGGGATGGTCAGCAACAGGGCGGCGAACCGGGGCAGGACCAGGGCCTCATAGGGGTCGACCCCCATGACCTGCATGGCGTCGATCTCCTGGTTCATCTTCATCGAGCCGATCTCGGCCGCGAAACTGGAGGCCGAGCGGCCGGCCAGCAGGATGGCGGTGATCAGGATGTTGAACTCGCGCAGTATCGAGACGCCGATCAGTTCGACTGAATAGACCTGGGCGCCGAACTCGATGAGCATGTTGGCGCCCAGAAGGGCCACGACAGCGCCGATGAAGAAGGTGGTCGTCGCCACGATCGGCATGGCGTCCAGGCCCGCGCGTTCGGCCAGCGAAATGATCGGCGCCCAGCGTATGCGGCTCGGATTCACGAGGCAGCGACCGATGGCCGTCAGCAAGTGACCCAGAAAGACCAGCGTGCCGTAACCGTCGCGGCCCAGGCCGAACATGCCCCGTCCGATACGTTCGAGCAGAGCAGGAAACCCCTTCGGCCGCGGCGTAACCTCGGGTTCGACCTGAACCGCGCTGCCGACCAGCTCAAGCAGGCGAAGGGTTTCCTTGCGAGCCTTGATCACGCCTGCCGACTTGCGCCCGTCGGCCGCCCGGATGATGGCGTAGGCGCCGGCCGTGTCGCAGCGATTGACGTTGCTGAGGTCCAGACAAACGCCTTCCGACGCCGTCAGGGCTTCGGCCAGCCGGCCTGCAGCGTCGAACAGACCGCGTGCGGTCCAGTCCCCCGACAACACGACGGTGCTCTTGCCGTCCGTCTCGTCTAAGGTGAAGTCCGCGGGAACGGGCATGGATTCAATCAGGTCCTTGTCGGTCAGCTCAAGCCTAGCAAATGACCTGAATAGCCCTAACGCGTCAAAGCGCAGCTTGTTTCCACCGTAGATAGGTTTCCACGAAGGCTCGCGCCGCAGCCGAAGGGCTGCGACATGTGCGCCTTTCGCGGCAGGCTTCAATTGTGGTTAACAAATTACGTCCACGTCTGATGCCGTAACTTCCGAGTCGGAGCCAATGGCATGAGCGCGAACCCCAAATTAGACCAGCGCATGTCGTTCATGCGCTTCGACGAGCGCGACCGCGTCGCCCTGCGGGGCCTGAAGCCGCTGATCGATTCCGAAATCTCCGACGCCCTGGCCAAGTTCTATGGCCAGGTCCGCGCTTTCCCTGAAGCGCGCGGCAAGTTCCGCGACGAAGGCCACATGGCTTCTGCCGAACGCGCCCAGGCCGATCACTGGCGTCGCTTGGCCACGGCCGACTACGGACCCGACTATGTTGGCGACGTCGAACGTATCGGCCGCGCCCATGTGGACGTAGGGCTCGAGCCGCGCTGGTACATGGGCGGCTATGCGGTGGTCTCCGAGGAACTGGTCCGGGCCGTCATCGGCAAGCGCGCCAAGACCCTGTTCGCCAATGCCAAGTCCGACGCCGATCTGGCCGACAGCGTGGTGGCGCTGAACAAGGCTGTGTTCCTCGACATGGAGCTGGCGATCTCCAGCTATCTGACCCACATCGAAGAGGAGCGCGCGGCGCTGCAGGCCGAACGCGACGCGGCTGAGCAGGCCCAGGCCCAGGCGGTGAAGGCTATCGGCGAGGCGCTGTCGCGTCTGGCGGCCGGCGATCTGTCGGCGCGGGTCGACAGCGGTCTGGCGCTCGAATTCCAGTCGCTGAAGACCGATTTCGATAACGCGGCCGCCGCGCTTGGCGAGGCCATGAAGGCGGTGGAGCGCGCTACTTCGGGCATCCGCGCAGGCGCGGACGACATCGCGCGCAACGCCGACGATCTGGCCCAGCGCACAGAGCAACAGGCCGCCACCCTGGAACAGACCGCCGCGGCCGTGGATCAGCTTACTGCGACGGTCGGCAAGACCGCGCTCAGCGCCCGCGAGGTTTCTCTGCGGGTCGGCGAAGCCAGCGCAGAGGCCGAACGCTCCGGCGCCGTGGTCACCCGCGCCGCAGAGGCCATGACCAAGATCGAAGGCTCGTCCAACCAGGTCTCCCAGATCCTGGGCGTGATCGACGAGATCGCCTTCCAGACTAATCTGCTGGCGCTTAACGCCGGCGTGGAAGCCGCCCGGGCCGGCGATGCGGGTCGGGGTTTTGCCGTCGTCGCCCAGGAAGTGCGGGCCCTGGCCCAGCGCTCGGCCGACGCGGCCAAGGAGATCAAGGCCCTCATCGCCGAATCCAGTCGGCAGGTTAGCGAGGGTGTCGATCTGGTCGGCCAGACGGGCGCGGCCTTGCGCGGTATCGTCGAGAAGGTGGGGGGCATTGACGGCCTGATCAATGCGATCGCCGCCTCGGCCAATGAGCAGGCCTCGGCACTGAGCCAAGTCAATACGGCCGTCAATCAGCTGGATCAGGTCACCCAGCGCAACGCCGTCATGGTGCAGCAGTCCAGCGAGTCCACCCAGGCGCTGCGTGTCGAGGCGGCGGATCTGGCCAACCGCGTCGGCGCGTTCCGCATCGGCGGCCAAAGCCATGCCGAACTGGCCCCGGCCGAGAACCCGGTGCATGCGGCGCGCGCCCGGGTCGCGGCCTTTGCCCGCCCGGGTCGCTGATTAGGGCGCGAGCGGCGGGGCCGTCGAGGCCCTGTGGATAAGTTCGAAGGGCAGAAGCTCATCCAGCGGCTCGCCCTTCGACGCTGAGCCCTTGATCTCGCCGGAAATCAGCAGGCGCGTGGCCAGCGAGGCCATCTCGACGACCGGCTGGCGCACCGTGGTCAGTTGCGGGCGGCTGAAACGGGCGCTGGGGCTGTCGTCGAAACCCGCCACCGACACTTCGCCGGGGACCATCAGGCCAGCCTCGGCGGCTGCGGCCAGGCAGCCTAGCGCCATGTCGTCGTTGCTGGCGAAGATCGCGGTCGGCCGCTCGGGCAGACTTAGCATGGCCTTGGCCTGCTCCAGACCTGACTGGAAGGTGAAGTCGCCTTGCCGCACCCAGCTGTCGGCGACGGGCAGGTTCAGCTGCTTCATGGCGTCCAGAAAGCCGCTGCGACGCGCCTGACTGGCGCCGTAGCGCGGCTCGCCGACGATGAAGCCGATACGGCGGTGACCCAGGCTCGCTAAGTGCTGGGTCATGTCGCGGGCGGCGGCGAAGTCGTCCATGTGCACGCGCGGACCGCCGCCGTCCGGGCGTTCGGGGCCGAGGCGCACATAGGGCGTGCCGGCCTTGTCGAGCAGGCCCAGGACGGTCTCGTTGTCGGAGCTGGGCGGGGTCAGGATGACGCCGTCGGGTTTGAGGGCCGCCAGCAGGGCGGCGACTTCCTGGCGAACCCGCGGCGCGTCGTGGTCGATCAGCTCGATCAGCAGGTGATAACCGGCGTCGCGGCACTGCAAGGTCGCGCCCAGCTGGATGCGGCTGAGATAGTCGGCGCCGCGCTCGCTTTTCCAATGGTCGATCGTCAGGGCGGCGTCGACGAAGACGGCGATCACGAACGAACGCGATCCAGCCAGACTGCGGGCTGACAGGTTGGGGCTGTAGTCGAGGGCGCCAGCCGCTTCGAGCACGCGGTCGCGCATGGCGGGCCGCACATTGGGCTCTTTGTTCATGACCCGGGAAACGGTCTTGATGGAGACGCCAGCCCGCGCGGCGACGTCGTAGATCGTTACCGAGGCCATGGAACCGCCAAGTCGTGTCGGACGAGACTCAAATGCATGAGCGCAGCCTAGAGCATTTATCGTGGCGCAAGCGACGCTTGCTGCGAGAAAAATTCACGCCGGTTCAACGGCATCTGCGAATGCGGCGCGGGCGGCCTTGTGTCGGTCGACCCGGAAGGCCAGTCTCGCGCCAGACGCGGCGCAGACCGCGCGAGGGGAGAGCCCATGTCGCCGAGCGACGAAGCCCGGCCGGCCACGCCGGTCAAAGCCAGTTTCATTGCCGCCTACACCCTGGCCCAGATCGGCGCCTTCGTCAGCTTCATGCCGCTGTTCCAGGTGCTGCTGCCCCTGAAGGCCGAGGCGATCGATCCCGCGAACAAAGCGCTGCTGCTCAGCCAGGTGGCGTTCTACGGCGCTCTGGTGGCCAGCGTCGCCAACCTGCTGGCCGGGGCGATCAGCGACCGCACTACCTCACGCTTTGGCCGGCGCCGCCCCTGGATGGTGGTCGGCTCGCTGGGCGCGGCCGGGGCCTATCTGGTGATCATGACCGCCAGGACGCCGATGGCTCTTATCGGCGGCATCGTTCTCTTCCAGCTGATGTTCAACCTGATGTTTTCAGCGCTGGTGGCGGTGCTGCCCGACCGCGTGCCTGACGCCCAGAAGGGCCGCGTGGCCGCTTTCCTTAGTCTTGGCAATCCGATCGGCACCATGGCCGGGGCGGTTCTGATCGGCGGGCTGCTGGTTACCGAGTTCACCCGCTACATCGCCATCGTTCTGGTGTTGCTGATCACCCTGGCTCCGTTCGTGTTGAAACTGGACGACAAGCCGCTGGCTCGCGACGCGCGTCCGCCGTTCAAGCTGGGCGCGTTCATCGCCGGCCTCTGGGTTGACCCCCGCAAGCACCCCGACTTCGCCTTCGCCTGGCTGGGACGGTTCCTGGTGCTGGTCGCCCTGAGTCTCGTGCAGTGCTACATGCTGTACTTCCTGCAGGACGTGCTGGGCTATTCGCGACTGTTTCCCGGCCACAAGGCCGAAGAAGGGCTCGCGATCCTGACCACGGTCGCGACGGTGTCGAACGTCGCCTTCGCCCTGCTCGGCGGCATGTTGTCCGACCGTCTGAAGCGCCGGAAACTCTTTGCATCCGGCGCGGCCCTGACCATCGCCATGGCCATGCTGATCTTCTCGCTGACGCCAAGCTGGCCAGTGATGATCGCGACCTATCTGCTGCTGGGCTGCGGCGCTGGCTGCTTCTACGCCGTCGACATCGCCCTGGTGACGCAGGTGCTGCCGTCCCAGCGCGACGCCGGAAAGGATCTGGGCGTGCTGAACCTGGCCAACACCCTGCCTCAGGCCCTGGCTCCGGCGCTGGCCTTCTGGGCGCTTGGTCCCACTCACCTGGACTTCCAGGCCTTCTTCCTGGTCGCCGCCGCGCTCGCCATGGCTGGCGGTCTGGCCATCCTGCCGATACGAGGCGTGCGGTAAGCCCTTCGGAAGACCGCCGTGCCGCAGTTCATCACCGTCACCGATCCGGACGATCCGCGCGTCGCGGCCTATCGCGACATCCGCGAGCGCGATCTGGTCGGCCGGCAGGGCCTGTTCATCGCCGAGGGCGAGACGGTGCTGCGGGCCTTCGTCCGCGATGCGCCAGAGCGGGTGGTCTCGCTGCTGATCGACCCCAAGCGCTGCGACAAGCTGGACGAAGTATTTGCCGGACTGCCGGACGAAACGCCGGTCTATCTGGTCGAGCAGGTCGTGCTCGACGCCGTTGCCGGCTTCCACCTGCATCGCGGCGTCCTGGCCGTCGGACGCAAGCCCCAGCCTATGGCCGCCGATACGCTGCTGGCGTCGTTGAAGGGCAGGGCGGTGGTGCTGGTGCTGTGCGGCATCGCCAACCATGACAATATCGGCGGCATCTTCCGCAACGCCGCCGCCTTCGGCGTCGATGGCGTGATCCTCGACAGCGACTGCTGCGATCCTCTGTATCGCAAGGCCATCCGGGTCTCGGTTGGCGCGACCCTGAGCGTGCCCACCGCCTGCCTGGCGCGCGGCGAGGACGCAGCGGATCTGCTGGAGCGTCACGGCTTCGAAGCCCTGGCCCTGTCGCCGGCCGCCACCGAGATCCTGGCCCGGCTGAAGCCGCCGGAGCGCTCGGCCGTGCTGCTGGGCGCCGAGGGGCCGGGACTGTCGGCCGCGCTGATGGCCCGCGCCAGATCCATCGGCATTCCGATGGCGGGCGGTTTCGACTCCCTGAACGTCGCCACCACCAGTGGCGTCGTTCTGCACCATCTGCGGTTCGCCGACCGTTAGGAAACCGGTTTCCTGAATCCAGGACGGGTCTTAAGGTTCGCCGGGAGTTCAGTCAGTTCGCCGGAAGGTTTCGTCCATGCTCGATCGTCGCAGCGCCTTGGCCACCTTCGTCACCGGCCTGCTGGCCTCAGGCCTGGCGCGGGGGGCCAAAGCGGAGATCCAGCCCATGACCGATCCCACCGAGATCATCGAACTGTGGCCGGCGGGTCCGCCCGGGGCCGAGAAGGTCACGGCCGTCGAGGCCATTATCGAGCGCGGCGACCCCAAGGGCCTGCGCGACCGCGCCCTGACCCACACGCGCAACCCGACCCTGGTGGTGTTCCGCCCCAGGACCCCGAACGGCGCGGCCGTCATGCTGATCCCCGGCGGCGGTTATGAGCGTGTGGTGCTGGACAAGGAGGGCTATGAGACCGCCCGCTGGCTGGCCGATCGCGGCTACACCTGTTTTGTCCTGTTCTATCGCCTGCCCGGAGACGGCTGGGCGGCCGGTCCCGACGCGCCGCTGCAGGACGCCCAGCGCGGCCTGCGTCTGATCCGCTCCCGCGCCGCCGCCATGGGCTTCAGCCCCGAGCGTTTGGCCATCATGGGCTTCTCGGCCGGCGGGCACGTCGCCGCCAGCCTGACCACGCGCTTCACCGCCAAGGTCTATGAGCGCACCGACGCCGCCGATGATCTTTCGGCCCGGCCAAACCTGTCGGCCCTGGTCTATCCGGTGATCACCATGGACCCGGCGTCGATGCACGGCGGGTCGCGCAAGCAACTGCTCGGGGCCAATCCGACACCGGAGCGGATCGCGTTCTATTCGCCCGAAAAGCAGGTCGGTGCAGACTTGCCGCCGGTGTTCCTGCTGCACGCCGCCGACGACAAGTCGGTGCCGGTCGAGAATTCCCTGGCGATGTTCTCGGCGCTGAAGGCCAAGGCGATCCCGACCGAGATGCACGTCTTCGAGGAAGGCGGCCACGGCTTTGGCCTGCGCTTCGTCACCGGCAAGCCGGTCGCCGCCTGGCCAGGTCTGTTCGAGGCTTTCGCGAAGCGTCACGGGGTTTAGTTGCAGGTCTTGCCCGCCCATGCGGCCCGTTCGGCCTCGATGTGCTTTTGCCACCGGTTGCGCAACTGACCCGGCCTCTGGCCGTGGCGGTCTTCAAGGAACTCGGCGTCGACCACGCGATCGGTGCGGAAGGTGCGGAAGGCCTGGCGCAACTCGCACCAGCCAATCAGCATGCGGACGGTCTCGCGATAGCCTACCGTGACCGGCCAGATGATGCGCTGGCTGACCGCGCCCTGTTCGTCGCGATAGTCCAGGCGGATCTTGCGACCGGCATGGATCCAGGCGCGGGCCTGGGCGATGTCGAGCCCGTCAGTCGCGGCGTTCCAGGCCGGCGCCGCGCCGGTCGCGGGCTCCAGCACGAAGGGACGCAAGCGTTCGGGCACGGCCGAGGCGATCTTGCTGATCAGGTCGCGGGCTGCCTTGGCCAGAACGGGGTCGCCACGTCCGGCCACCCACTGGGCGCCCAGCACAGCGGCCTCGATCTCGTCGGGGGTCAGCATCAGCGGCGGCATGTCGAAGCCGGCCTCCAGCACGTAGCCAACCCCGGCTTCGCCCCTGATCGGCGCCCGCTGACCGATCAGGGCGGCGATGTCGCGATAGACGCTGCGCTTGGAGGTCTCAAGCTCGACGGCGATGGCGTCGGCTGTGACCGGCGAATGGCTGCGGCGCAGGATCTGGATGATCTGGAATAGGCGTTCGGCACGTCTCATGAGGACACCATGGCTGAGCTATGCTGACAGCATGTTGTCAGTAGGGTGGCGGTAGCAAGTTTCCATCGAGCGCTGTTGGACGGAGATGCGAGATGATCACCCTGTACGCCACTGGCGCGGGCTTTGGCCTGCCGGAGCTGAGCCCCTACGTCACTAAGACCGAGATCCAGCTGATGATGGCGGGGCTGCCCTATCGCAAGGAGGGCGGCCGCCGCGAGGACGCGCCCAAGGGCCAACTACCGTGGATCGAGGATGACGGCCAGACGATCAGCGACTCCACCTTCATCCGCGCCCACATCGAGCGGAAGTACGACATCGACCTAGACGCTGGCCTGTCGTCCCGCGCCCGAGCCGAGGCCTGGGCCATCGAGCGGATGGTCGAGAACCATCTGGGCTGGACGTCAGGCTATTTCCGCTTCCTCGACCCGGCCAACTTCGCCAAGGGACCGGCTCACTGGTTCGACGGCGCGCCCGAAGAGGTGCGCGAGACCCTGCGGCAGGGTCTGCTGGAAGCCGTCTCGGCCAATATCCGCGCCGTCGGCGTGGGGCGGCATAGCCAGGAGGAGATCGTCTGGCTCGGCACGCTGTCGCTGCGGGCTCTGGACGAGATCCTGGGTGAGAAGGCGTTCCTGATGGCCGACCACCCGACCGGCGTCGATGCCATCACCTTCGGCGTGCTGGCCGGAATCCTGACCTCATTCTTCGACTCGCCGCTGCGTCGCGAAGCCGAGCGTCACGACAATTTGGTGGCCTATATCGACCGGATGATGGACCGCTTCTATCCGACCCACCCCTGGCGGCTGAGCAAGGCGGCCTGAGCGCCTCGCGCCGTGGTTTGCTATCGGCAGACGCCGTCCAGCGCCGCCAGGTTCAGCGTCAGCGGGGGGACGGGAAGGCCGCGCGCCGTCATGGCGCTTTCGAAGGTGACGGGGGCTGCGGCGGGCGCGGCGGCCAGATCCGCCGCGTAGAACGGATGCCGCTGGGCTTCCTCCAGCGACACGAAGCTCACGCCCAGCGAGCTGTAAAGCGCCAGAAGGCGAGGAGCCATGCGGGCGTCGAAGGCGCCCAGGTGCATCAGCAGCACATAGGGGATGTCCCGTCCGTGCAGCGTCGCAGACAGGGCGCGCGAATGAGCAAGGCTCAGTTCGGCGGCCTTCAGGAAGCTGGTTTCTAGGTCGGCGATGGCCTTCTGGTCGCCCTTGGCCACGCAGCGGGCGTAGGGCTCGTTCCAGGCATAGTCGCCAAAGCTCATGGTCACGCTGGCGATGTGATAGCCGCGCGCCTTCAGCAGCTTTCGCACGGCGGCGCGCTTCTTGGGCGTCTCGCCCTCGCTGAGGAAGGGGAAGCGGAACCAGCGCCAGGCCGATCCGGCGGCGAGGCTCTTCAGCAACGGCTCGTTGCGGGTCAGTTCCGCCTCGAAGGTCGCGACGTCGATCTGAGCCAGGTTCAGGTGCGCCCAGCCATGATTGCCCAGCGGGTGGCCGGCCGCGCGCCAGATCTTCAGCACCTCGGCCGAGCCAGGCTCGCGCTCGGTCTGGACGCCGTTGATGAAGCCATACACCGGCGCGGTCTTGGCGTCCTTCAGGGCGGCCAGGAAATCCTTGGCGACGCTGACGCGGGTCTCGCCGGTCGGCAGAGCGCTATGGGCTGGCAGATCGTCGACCGTGATCGCCATCTTGATGTCCGACGCGTTCGCAGCGACGGGCAGGGCGGTCAGGCAGGCGGCGAGCAGGGCGCGCAGTTTCATCGGGCGAAGAGCTCCAGTGGAATGGACTGGGCCATGAAACTATAGCCGTCCATCGAGGGATGCAGACCGTCGCCGGAATCGTAGGCCGGGGCCAGACGGTTGGGGTTAGCCGGATCGCGCATGATCTTGTCCATATCGACGACCGCGTCAAAGTTGCCGGGCGCGCGGATCCAGGCGTTGATGGCCGCGCGGTCGTGCTCGTTAAGGGCGTCGGGATGGTAATAGGCGGACGTTCCGTACGGCATGATGGTCGCGCCGATAGCCTTGATGCCTCGGACCCGAGCCTTGTGGACCATCTGGGCGTAGGCGGTGGTCACCTCGGCGATGAGGGCTGCGTGCTTGTCGGGCGTGACCGGCTGGTCGCGGGTCAGCACGCCCAGATCATTGACGCCTTCCAGGATCAGCACGTGGGTCACGCCGCCCTGCATCAGCACGTCGCGATCAAAGCGGGCCGCGGCGTTTGGACCCAGGCCGTCCAGCAGGACGCGATTGCCGCCGATCCCCAGGTTCAGAACGCCCAGCTTGCGGGTCTTGGGATTGGCCTGCAGCCGAGCCGCGAAGGCGTCGGGCCAGCGCAGGTTGGTATTGGGTTTGACGCCGTAGCCGTCGGTGATCGAGTCGCCGATCAGGGCGATCGCGCCCGCGCCCTTGCCGGCCTCGACCTCCACGCCGGACAGCTGGAACCAGTGATCGGTCTTCTGGGCGCCCGGCAGATCGGCGGCCGAGACCTTGTTGCCCTTGACGAAGTAGGAGGTCGCCCGCGAGCCGGGGTGGCTGGTCTGGACGGCCGGAGCCTCGTCGATGTGGAGCGTGACGGCAAGGTCCGACAGCGGCGCGGCCTTAAGGGCGATAGGGTCGGACAGATACTCCGCGCCCGCCGGCACGGTGACCTCGGCCTTTCCCGCAAAGGTCACGGTGCGGTCGGTGGCGGGGTCTATGGCCGGCGCCTCGTTCGACAGCGGGCGAGCCACCCGGGCGGCAGTGACACGCAGGGGCGTCGTGCCGAAGGCGTTGGAGATCCGCACCCGCAGACGCTCACCGCCAGCCGTCAGGCGCACGATCTGGCGCAGGGTGGCGTCGTTCAGGGCGTCGGCGGGCAGGGCGTTGCGCTCTTCCGGGACCTGCTGAGCGCTGGCCCAGGTTCCGATCCAGCGACCTTCCGCGTGAGCGGCGACGCTCAGCGTCAAGGCAAGAGCGGCTGCCAGGCCTAAGGTGCGGCGGGTGATGCGGGTCATGGGTGCTCCCTCATGGTCGGGTCGGGCCGATAGTCGCGCTCGCGATAGTCGAACCAGTCGAAGTCAGCCGGCTTCATTGTGCCCGCCATGTCCTGGCAGGCCACGCCGACGAAGGCGCCGGTAAAGTTGGGCGCGCCGGGGTTGGTCGCTTCGTCCGACAGGATGCTGGCGTCGAAGGTCTGGGGCAGCCAAGTCCAGTCGCGGCCCTCCAGGCTCCAGGCGAAGCGCAGGCGCTCATAGTCGACCTCGACCCGTAGATGGATCGGTCCGGCCGGCAGTGGGACCGGCGCGGTGAAGGCGTCGGCCTGGGGCGAGTCCGGCAGGGCCGACATTACCCGCAGGTGACGGCCGTGGTCCTCGTCATGGGTGACGTGCAGATAGTGAAACTTGGAGCCGCCGTAGTAACAGACCAGACCCGCCGCCTGCTGGAAGTGGGCCGGCTCGAAATCCATCAGGGTGGCTGCGCTGTAGCAGAAGGTCTGCTGACGACGGGCGACCAGGGCCTGACGAAACTGGCTGCCGAGGGTCTCGCGGCCATGCAGGCGTAGCCAGCCGGGACGGGCGGTTAGATTGAACAGTTCGTCCGGATACGGCGAGCGCAACCACTGGAAGTCGATGGGCAGGCTCGGCTCATCGAAGTCAGACCGAACGGGCGTCATGGGGAACGGGTGCGGCGGCAGGTCGGGCGCCGGCGCTGTCTGGCTGGGAACGCCCTGGCCATCGACGGTGCGCAGCCAGCCGTCATCGCCCCAGACCATTGGCTGGATCGCCGTCTCGCGGCCCATCACGCAGCGGCCCCGGTTGGGCAGGGGGCGGCCGCAGAGATAGACGGCCCAGGTCTGGCCGTCGGGCGTCTCGACCAGATCAGCATGGCCGGCGCGTTGCAGCGGGGCGTCCGGACGGGTGCGGGAGCTGAGGATGTAGGTGTCGGGGTGCAGCTCGTAGGGACCAGCGAGGTTCCGAGATCGGGCCATGGTGACCGCGTGGTTCCAGCCCGTGCCACCCTCGGCGGTGATCAGATAATACCAGCCGCCCCGCTTGTAGAGATGCGGCGCCTCGGTCAGGCCCAACGGGGTGCCCTCGAAGATCACCTGCCGGTCGCCGATCAGGGATCGAGCTTCTGGCGAATATTCCTGCATCACGATGCCGGCGAAGCGATTGCGGCCGGGGCGGTGGTCCCACAGCATGTTGACCAGCCACTTGTGGCCGTCGTCGTCGTGGAACAGCGAAGGGTCGAAGCCGCTGCTGTTGAGGAACACCGGGTCGGACCACTCGCCGTCGATGGTCTCGCAGGTCACCAGGTAGTTGTGGAAATCGCGCAGGGACGCGCCCGACGCCCCGCCCACCGTGGTGCGGCCATAGCGCTTCACGTCGGTATAGATCAGGTGGAACACGCCGTCGGCATAGGTCAGGCACGGCGCCCAGACCCCGCACGAGTCCTGTGCGCCCAGCATGTTTAACTGGCTGGCCCGGTTCAGCGGCCGGGTGATCAGCCGCCAGTTCACCAGGTCTCGCGAGTGGTGGATCTGCACGCCGGGAAACCACTCGAAGGTCGAGGTGGCGATGTAATAGTCCTCGCCCACTCGCACGATGGACGGGTCGGGATTGAAGCCCGGCAGGATCGGATTGCGGATCATCGTCTAGACCGTGATGGGCGAAGCTGGGGCGGGCGTCGGAGCTGGGCGGTCGCGGACCAGGGTCCACAGCAGCACCGCGCCCAGCAGGTCGAGCACGCCGAGCGCGACAAAGAACGGGTCGTAGCCGACCGTGGCGACCAGGCCGCCGATCAGCAGGGAGAAGATCAGCACGCCCAGATTGCCCATGGTCCCGGCCATGCCGGCGACGGTGGCGACCTCGTTGCGCTTGAAGAGGTCCGACGACAGGGTGATCACCGTCACCGACAGGGTCTGGTGGGCAAAGCCGCCCAGGCACAGCAGGGCGATGGCGGCATAGGGGCTCTCGACCTTTCCTACGAAAGCCATCCCCATCATCATCAGGGCGCCGACCGTGAAGGCCCAGCGACGGGCGTTGATCAAGCTGACGCCGCGTTTCTGCAGGAAGGTCGCGATGGTCGGGCCGAACATGCAGCCGAGGTCCGCGGCGACGAATGGCAGCCAGGCGAACATGGCGATCTGCTTGAGGTCGAAGCCCCGGACGCTGGTCAGGTATAGCGGCACCCAGAAGGCAAGGGTGCCCCAGGTGGGATCGGCCAGGAAGCGGGGAAGGGCGATGCCCCAGAAATTGCGCTGCTGCAGAACCTTGAAGATCGAGGGCTTGGCGCCGTCGCTGCTCAGATGGGATTCCTGGCCGGCGGCGATGTAGTCGCGCTCGGCGTCCGACAAGTTCCTGTGCTTGTCCGGCGACTGATAGAATTTTAACCACAGCGCCACCCAGACCAGGCCCAGAACCCCGGTCAGCACGAAGGCGGCGCGCCAGTTCCAGGAGATGATGGCCCAGGCGACCAGCGGCGGGGCCAGCATTGAGCCGAACGAGGCGCCGATATTATAGACCCCGCCGGCGTGGCCGCGCTCCTTGGCCGGGAACCACTCCGAGACGGCCTTCATGCCCGCCGGATTGGCCGAGCCCTCCGCCAGGCCCAACAGGCCGCGTAGGCCCGCCAGCATCGGCCAGTTGGACGCCAAGCCGTGGGCCATGGCGATCAGCGACCAAGCCGTGGCGAAGATCGCAAAGCCCGTCTTCAGGCCGATGACGTCCAGCACATAGCCGCACAGCGGCTGCATCATCACGCCCAGCTGGAAGGCGCCGGTGATCCAGCCATATTCCTTTTCGCTGATGTCCAGGTCGGCCAGAACAGTCGGAGCCGCGACACCCAGGGTGGCGCGGGTCAGATAGTTGACGATCGCCCCCAACATAATCAGGCCGATCATCCACCAGCGCAGGGCTTTGATCGTGCGTGCGGTCATTGGACGACGGCCTCCCCGGAGCCGGACGGATTTCTTCGGAAGTTACCGGTCCCATCTCGACGCCGCGCAAGGTGGCGCGTCGGCGGAGCGCTGTCTAGGTCAGACCATAACAAAGAGAGGTCAGATCACCTCGACGGTGTCTGCGCTACGGAACAAGCGCCCTCTCCCTGTCGTTGCCTTACCAACAAGGGAGAACACCATGACCGATACCACCGAAATCGAAGCCAAGTTCTGGAAGGCCTTGCGGTCCGACATGACGGTAATGCTGGGACTGGCCGGCGTCGACGACGGCCTCGGCCAGCCGATGACCGCACAGTTCGAAGACAAGGAAGATCATGGTCCGATCTGGTTCTTCACCGCGCGCGACAGCGACCTGGCCGGAGCCCTGCATGAGAGCCATCGCGGCCTCTTCAACTTCGCCTCGAAGGGTCACGACCTCTTCGCGGCGGTTCACGGCGAACTTACGGCGCATAACGACCGCGCCATGATCGACAAGCTCTGGAATCCCTTCGTCGCCGCTTGGTTCGAGGGCGGAAAGGATGATCCGAATCTGCAGCTACTGCGTTTCGAGCCCGAACGGGCGCAGATCTGGCTCAACGGCTCCAGCCTGCTGGCGGGCATGAAGATGCTGCTCGGCGCTGACCCCAAGAAGGGATACGCCGACAAGGTCGCTGAAGTTTCCTTGAAGTAGCGAAGGTGGCCGCGTCGGTGACGGCGCGGCCACAACCTCAGCCCAGGTTGCGCTTGTACAACGCGAGGAGCTCAGCCCAGGCCTTTTCGGCGGCGGGCTCGTTATAGACTTGGCTGCCTTTGACAGTCCAACCGTGGGCGGCGCCTTCATAGACCTCGATCTTGCTCGGCCGCTTGGCGGCGTCGAGCGCGACCTTCAGCTTTTCCTTGTCGGTCGGATCCTTCTTGTCGTCGTTTTCGGCGACGCAGATCAGATATTCGGCCCGGCTGACTGGCAAGGTCAGATGCGGGCTGGTCGGGGCTTCGGTGACCAGTCCGCCGCCATGGAAGCTGGCCACCGCGCCGACGCGGCCCGGAACGGTTCCGGCCGTCCGGAAGGCCAGGGGGCCGCCCATGCAATAGCCCTGGGTTCCGACCTTTTTCTTCTTGTTGGTCTGCTTGAGGCCGTCGAGGAAGGCGATATAGGCCTTGGCGTCGCGCTCGGTGCCTTCCGGCGTGACGGTGGCCCGCATCGGCGTGATCTTGGCGCGATCTTCGGGACTGGCGAAGTTGAAGCCGCTCTCGACCACTGGCGCCTTCTTGACCCGGTAATAAAGGTTTGGAACCAGCACCACATAACCTGAGGACGCCAGCCGGCGGCCCATCTCGCGGAAGGCCGGCCGGAGGCTGATTACGTCGGGCCAGACCACCACGGCCGGCCACGAGCCCTTGCCCTCGGGGTGGTACAGAGCGGCGTCCGCCACGCCGTCAGGCGTCTTGATCTCGACGTCCTTCTCCACGACCGGCGCGCCCGCGTGGGCCGCGCCGCCGATCCCGGCGGCAATCACGGTCATCAGACCGAAGGCGCGGCGGGAGACGGTGGGATCGTGGATCAGGCCCGGGTGGATATCGTCGTCACACATGGCCAATCCTCACGGTCGATTTGAACAGGCCGGGACTGTCGCCGCGAAAGCGCGGCGAGGGAAGAGCCTGATGTCGATCGGGGAGAAGAGGAAGTGGTGGTCGCGACAGGGATTGAACCTGTGACATCCTGCGTGTGAAGCAGGCGCTCTCCCGCTGAGCTACGCGACCATACCGTTTCGGGCGGTTCGATGAACCGTTCTCGCTGCTGAACCGGACCTTCAAAGGACCGCTTCGCGGGAGGGACGGGCCTATAGCCCGGTGTTTGGCCGGGGGCAAGAGGCCAGAAGGTCGATACAGGCCTTTGGCACATCCAAAAAGCTGTGGATGACCAGATCACCGCCCAGGGTCTCTACCGGGTCTTCGGTATAGCCGAAGCTGACCATGAGGGCAGGGACGTTGGCGCGATTGGCGGCCAAGGCGTCGTTGATGCTGTCGCCGACCATCACCGCCCGACGCGGATCGCCCCCCACGGCCCTGATCGCGGTGAGGATGTGGATCGGATCGGGCTTGGCGGCGGACGACAGATCCGCGCCGATCACGGCGTCGAAGGCTGTGGATAACTCCAGCGCGTCGAGCAGGGCGACCGACAGGTTGGTCAGCTTGTTGGTGCAGACCACTAGCCTGGCGCCGGCCTGGCGTAGCTCAGCCAAAACCTCGACCACGCAGGGGAACGGCGCGCTCTCCTGGGCGATGCGCTGCAGATAGACGGCGATGAAGCGCTCGACGAGCTTGGGGGCGGTCAGGGCGTCCAGCGGATGGCCCGCAGCGGCGAAGCCGCGCTCCAGCAGGGCGCGGGCGCCGCGTCCGACCATAAGCCGCACCTCGTCGAAGGGCAGGGCCGGCAAGCCTTCCTCGATGAGGATCGTGTTCAGCGCGCCGACCAAGTCGGGCGCGGTGTCGACGAGGGTGCCGTCGAGGTCGAAGGCGATGGTGGCGCCGTTCAGGGCTTGAAGGTCATGCATTGATCTGGCCTTTCGGCTAAACGGCCGGGTAATGCAACTTTGGTTCGGCCCAAGAGAGTCGCAAGACATGACCAGCACCGCTTCGATCCGCCCAAGGGCGGCCGTGATCCTCGCCGCCGGCCAGGGCACACGGATGAAGTCGCCCACCCCCAAGGTGCTGCACAGGATCGCCGGGCGGACCCTAATGGACCACGCCATCGACGCCGCCGAGGCCCTGGGCTGCGCGCGGATCATCGTCGTGGTCGGGACCCACAGCCCCGCCGTCGGCGTCCACGCCCGCAAGCGCCTGGGTGAGGCGGCCGTGGTCATCCAGGATCCGCCGATGGGCACCGGCCACGCCGTGCTGGCGGCCAGGGAGGCTCTGGCCGATTTCGACGGCGACGTGGTGGTGACCTTTGCTGATTGCCCCCTGCTGACCGCCCCGGTGATCGCGCCGCTGTTCGACCTGCGCGCCTCGGGCGCCGACGTGGCGGTGCTGGGCTTCGAGGCCCACGACCCTGGCGCCTATGGCCGCCTGATCCTGGCGCCGGGCCATGTGCTGCTGCGCATCGTCGAGGCCAAGGACGCCGACGAAAGCACCCGTCAGGTGAAGCACTGCAATTCCGGCGTCCTGGCCGCCGACCGGGCGCTGCTGTTCGATATTCTGGGCCAGGTCGGCAACGACAACGCCAACAAGGAATACCACCTCACCGACGTAGTTGGCATCGCCCACGGGCGCGAGCTGTCGACCCGCGCGACCTTCGCCGCCGAGGCTTCGGTGCAGGGCGTCAACTCCCAGGCTGAACTGGCCTCGGCCGAGGCCGTCTGGCAAAAGCGCCGCCGCAACGCCCTGATGGTCGAGGGCGTCACCATGCCCGCGCCCGACACCGTCCATCTGGCTTGGGACACCAGGATCGCCGCCGGCGTGACTGTCGAGCAGTTCGTGGTCTTCGGCCCCGGCGTAGACATCGCGAGCGCCGCGGTGATCAAGGCGTTCAGCCATCTGGAAGGCGCGACGGTGGGCGAGGGCGCCCTGATCGGCCCCTATGCCCGCCTGCGGCCGGGGGCCGAGATCGGCGCCGACGCCCACATCGGCAACTTCGTCGAGGTCAAGAAGGTCAAGGTTGGAGCGGGCGCCAAGGCCAATCACCTGAGCTATCTGGGCGACGGCTCGATAGGCGAGAAGGCCAATATCGGGGCCGGGACGATCTTCTGTAACTATGACGGCTTCGAGAAGTTCGAGACCCATGTCGGCAAGGGCGCCTTCATCGGCTCCAACAGCGCCCTGGTCGCGCCCGTGCGGATCGGCGACGGGGCGATGACGGGTTCGGGCTCGGTGATCACCAAGGATGTGGAGGACGGCGCCCTGGCGCTTTCCCGCGCGCCACAACAGGACAAGCCAGGCTGGGCGGCGAAGTTTCGCGCCCTCAAGCAGGCCCAAAAAGACAAGAAGAAGGACAAGAAGGCATGAGCCCCGACGATCAGAAGCGCCTCTCGGGCGAAGCGGCCGCCGAGCTGGTCGAGAACGGCATGGTCGTGGGCCTGGGCACCGGTTCGACGGCCGCCTGGTTCGTGAAGGCTCTGGCCGCTCGGAAGCTGGATATCCGGGGCGTGCCGACTTCCGACGCCACCGCCAATCTGGCGCGGGAACTGGGCATCGCCCTGGCCGCGCTCGATGACGTCAAGGCCTTGGACCTCACGGTCGACGGCGCCGACGAGATCGGTCCGGGCCTGTCGTTGATCAAGGGCGGCGGCGCGGCGCTGCTGCGCGAAAAGCTGGTCTGGGAAGCCTCCAAGCGCTGCGTGGTCATCGCCGACGCCGCCAAGCACGTGAAGGTGCTGGGCAAGTTTCCGCTGCCCATCGAGGTCGTGCGTTTCGGTCACGTCCATACCGGCCAGCGCCTAGCCGACATCGCCGCCGAGTTCGAACTGCTGCCGCCGCGCCTGCGGATGGCCGACCGGGGCGTGGTCGTCACCGACGGCGGCAACCTGATCTACGACATGGCCTCGGGCCGGATCGAGGAGCCTGCGGGTCTCGCCGCGGCCTTGAAGACCGTGACAGGCGTCGTCGATCATGGCCTGTTCCTGGATCTGGCGGACGAGGCGCTGCTGGGAACCGACAATGGCGTGGTGCGCCTGGTCCCTTGAGTTCCTAGATAGAGCGCCCGACGTTCCCTAGCTTGACTGGAGCCTTCGATGGCTGACTACGACTTCGACCTGTTCGTCATCGGCGCCGGCTCCGGCGGCGTGCGGGCTGCGCGTCTGGCTTCGCTCTCGGGCGCCAAGGTCGCCGTGGCCGAGGAATATCGCGTCGGCGGCACCTGCGTTATCCGCGGCTGCGTGCCCAAGAAGTTCATGGTCTATGCCAGCGAGGTGTCCAGCCAGCTGAAGACCGCCGAGGGCTATGGCTGGACCATCGGCGAGCGGTCGTTCGACTGGAAGGCCTTCCTGCATGACAAGGACGTCGAGATCGCCCGGCTGTCGGGCATCTATGTCACCAACCTGCAGAAGGCCGGCGCGCACCTGCTGCACGGCAAGGCGCGGGTGATCGACGCCCACACCGTCGAGGTTCTGCCCAAGGAAGGCAGCCTTGATGGTTCCGGGGACGCGGGGCGCTACACGGCCCGCAAGATCCTGATCGCCACTGGCGGCCGCCCGGTGAAGCCGGACTTCCCGGGTGCGGAGCTAGGCATCACTTCTGACCAGGCCTTCCACCTGCCGACCCTGCCCAAGCGGGTGCTGGTGGTCGGGGGCGGCTACATCGCCGTGGAGTTCGCGGGCATCTTCAACGGCCTGGGCGTGGAGACCACGCTGCTTTATCGCGGGGCCAACATCCTGCGCGGCTTTGACGACGATGTGCGCTCGCACCTGGCCGACGAGCTGGAAAAGCGGGGGATCAAGGTTGTGCTGGGCTGTTCGCACAAGAGCATCGAACAGACCGATGCTGGGCTCCTCAGCACCCTCAGCAACGACCTGACCTTCGAAACTGACGCGGTGATGTTCGCTACGGGTCGCGAGCCCTATGTCGATGGCCTTGGTCTCGACAAGGTGGGCGTCAAGCTGGACGAGCGCGGCGCTATCGCCGTGGATCAGCAGTCCAGGACCAATGTCGATAGCATCTGGGCCGTCGGCGACGTCACCGACCGCATCAACCTGACGCCGGTGGCGATCCGCGAGGGCGCGGCCTTCGCCCAGACCGAGTTCTACGACAACCCGACCAGCTTCGATCACGACATGGTCGCCTCGGCCGTGTTTTCGCAGCCGCCGGTGGGAGTCGTCGGCATGACCGAGGCCGAGGCGCGGCATGCGTTCGGCAAGGTCGATATCTATCGCTCGGTCTTCCGGCCCATGAAGCTGACCTTCTATGGCGGCCAGGAGCGCTGCCTGATCAAGCTGGTGGTCAAGCAGGACGACGAGAAGGTGGTCGGTGTGCATATGGTGGGGCCGGACTCGCCCGAGATCATCCAGATGGCCGCCATCGCCGTGAAGATGGGCGTCACCAAGAAGCAGTGGGACTCGACCTGCGCGGTCCATCCGACCCTGGCTGAGGAACTGGTGACGATGAAGGAGAAGTACGCTCCCACGGATGTTGGCGCCGGATGAGGTCTGTCGCCGGCGCGGAGCGTTCCACGAAATGGCTAGGGGCTGTCGCGGTGTTCACCATCGCGCTGGTTCCGCTCGTGGGCTATCTGGCGCCGTTGGGCTTCGCACCGCTTCTTGCGCTCTGCGGACTGCTCGCCACGCCGGGGCTCGCGCGCTCCCGACCGGCGTCGCCGCCGGCCATGGCGCTGTTCGTGCTGGTGGTCTGGGCGCTGATCAGCCTGGCCTGGAGCCCCGGCGCGCCGAACCTGGTCGACCTGAAAGACAGTGACGACATGGGGTCCTTCACCGGGCTCAAGCTGCTGTTCCAGTTGGCGCTGTATGGTTCGGCGATCGCGGCCCTTCGCGGGCTTTCCGACCGGTCCGCGCGCCGCGCGGCCTGTGTGCTGGCGATCAGCGTTCTGGCCCTGGCCCTGCTGGTCGCTCTCGACGGCGTGAGCGGAGCGGCCTTCTATCAATGGCTCCGGGCCGTGACCAACGATCCGATCCGGCCCGACCTGGCGGTGGTGAAGGTATCCATCGCCACCTACGCCCTGGCGCTGCTGTTCTGGCCGACGGCGCGGATCATGAGCGGGAGGGGCTGGTCGCCGGCCGCCTTCGTCTTGTTGGGCGCCGTGATCGTCGGGGCGGTGGCGCTCAGCGCCGACGCCAGCTGGGCCGCCTTGGCGTTTGGCTTCATGGCGTTCGGCGCTGTTCGTCTGTTTGGCAAAGTCGCCGCGAGAGTGCTGGTCGCACTCGTCGCGGCTCCCTTCGTACTGGGTCCGGTCATGCTGCTTTGGGGCGTGCATTCGGGGCTGGTCGCCTGGCTGCACCAGCATGTGCCGCGCTCATGGGACGCCCGCCTGGATATCTGGGCTTTCACGGCCGACCATGTGCAGGCCCACGCCATTCGCGGCTGGGGCCTGGACGCCAGCCGGATGTTCGGCCCGGCCATCCCGCTGCACACCCACAACGCCGCCATGCAGCTGTGGCTGGAGCTTGGCGCGGTGGGCGCGGCTCTGGGCGGAATCTTCTTCAGCTGGGTCGCCTATCGGATTGTGTCGCTGACCGGCGAGTCCCAGGAGGACGGCGCCATAGCGGCCGGGGCCCTGGTCACCTATCTGACGATTGGCGGTCTCAGCTTCGGGGTCTGGCAGGAATGGTGGCTGGCCCTGGGCGCCTTGACCGTTATCGCCTGCGACATTTCACGCAAGGATTGAAGTCGTCACGGCTGAGGTCAGGATGAAATTTCCTTACACCTGTCAAAAACCGATCGTCGACCGCATGATTTTGCCTTTTCCTCTCGGCTACGGTAAAAGCCGCTCCCTTTGAAGTTATCGAGCCTGTCATGACCACGCGTTGGACCCCTGCCACTTGGAGAGCAAAACCCGCCAAGCACATCCCGTCCGATTATCCGGACGCGGGCGCTGTGGAACGGGTCGAGCAAACGCTTCGCCAGATGCCGCCGCTGGTCTTTGCGGGCGAGGCGCGCCGTCTTAAGACCCTGCTGGGCGATGTGGCCGAAGGGCGCGCCTTCCTGCTGCAGGGCGGCGACTGCGCCGAGAGCTTCAAGGAATTCCACGCCGACAACATCCGCGACACTTTCCGCCTGATCCTGCAGATGGCGGTGGTGCTGACCTTCGCCGGTGGCAAGCCGGTGGTGAAGGTGGGCCGCATCGCCGGCCAGTTCGCCAAGCCGCGGTCGGAACCGATCGAGACCATCGACGGCGTGACGCTACCCTCGTATCGGGGCGACAACATCAACGGCATGGACTTCACGGCCGAGGAGCGCATCCCTGATCCGGATCGCCTGCTGAAGGCCTATGGCCAGTCGGCCTCGACGCTGAACCTGCTGCGCGCTTTCGCCAACGGCGGCTATGCCGACCTGCACAACATCCACCGCTGGACCCTGGGCTTCGTGGGCGACAGCCCGCAGGGCGCGCGCTACCGCGAACTCAGCGACAAGATCACCGAAAGCCTGGCCTTCATGGCCGCCATCGGCGTGACCCCGCAGAGCCATCCGGGCATGCATCAGGTGGAGTTCTTCACCAGCCACGAAGCCCTGCTGCTGGGTTTCGAGGAAGCCATGACCCGCGTCGATAGCACCTCGGGCGATTGGTATGACACCAGCGCCCACCTGCTGTGGATCGGCGAGCGCACCCGGCAGCTGGACGGGGCGCACATCGAGTTCATGCGCGGCGTCAAGAACCCGATCGGCCTGAAGTGTGGCCCGACCATGGAAGGCGACGATCTGCTGCGCCTGATCGACGTGCTGAATCCGCACAATGAGCCAGGCCGCCTGACCCTCTACGGCCGCTTTGGCTCCGACAAGATCGCCGACCGCCTTCCGCGCCTGATGAAGGCGACCAAGGCCGCCGGCCGCTCGGTGGTCTGGGCCACCGACCCGATGCACGGCAACACGCTGAAGGCCTCGACGGGCTACAAGACCCGGCCGTTCGACCGCATCCTCTCGGAGGTGAAGTCGTTCGTCGAGATCGCCAACGCCGAGGGCGTCCACCCGGGCGGCGTCCACCTGGAAATGACCGGCCAGAACGTTACCGAGTGCCTGGGCGGCGCGCGGGCGGTGTCGGAAGGCGATCTCGCCGACCGCTATCACACTCACTGCGACCCGCGCCTGAACGGCGAGCAGGCCCTGGAACTGGCGTTCCTGGTCGCCGAGAAGCTGAAGTCGGCGCGGGAGGATCAGCGCAAGCTGGCCACTGCTTAACGCATCGGTCGTCTTGGTTGGCGCGCCTTCAAGCGCCCGTATAGCCTCTTCTTTCAACGGAGGAGGCGGCGCGACATGATGGATTCAATCATCTCTCGCAGAGGTCCAGGAGGGCTGGGGGCGACGCTCGTCGCCGCGCCGGCTTTCGTCCGAAATCCCAACACGCCGCAGGCCTCCAGCAGCGAACAGCTAAATATCCCGATGTCGCCCGACGCGGCTGAGGCCCCCGCGCCAGCCTCTTGACTGAAACGCGCGCGGCGCGCCACGGCGTGTCTTGACCCGCCGCGCGGCGCTCTCCAATGGTTGTTTGAATGGAGGGTGCTTATGCGTTTGCAGGCCAGGTTGAAGCGTGAGTGGGTGTTCCTCAAAGGGCTGATGCGCACGCTCAAGCGCGTGAAGTCCATCGCTCCCGACAGCGCCAACCTGATCTGCGACGACCTGGAAGCAGCGGTCGATCGCTGGTCGGCCAGCCCCGCGATCACCTTCGAGGGCAAGACGATCAGCTATGCCGAGCTGGACGCGATCGCCAACCGCTATGCCCACTGGGCCAAGGGGCAAAGCATCACGCGTGGCCAGACGGTGGCGCTGTTCATGCCCAACCGCCTGGAATATCTGGCGATCTGGTATGGCCTGTCGAAGGTCGGCGTTGCTACGGCCCTGATCAACAACCAGCTGACCGGCCCGGCTCTGGCCCATTGCCTGAACATTTCCCAGGCTCTGCACTGCATCGTCGATCCCGAGACGTCGCCCTGCTTCGAGGCGGTCAAGAGCAGCTTGGGCCGGCACGTCCAGCAGTGGGTTCTGGGGCCAGCGCACGGCGACCAGCGCGACCTGGTCAACGCCCTGAAGAGCTGCAGCCAGCTGCGCCCCGACCGTGACACCGCTCGAGGCGGCCTGACGGCCATGGACACCGCCCTCTACATCTTCACCAGCGGCACTACCGGCCTGCCCAAGGCCGCGCGCATCACTCACATGCGCGCCCAGCTCTATATGCGCGGCTTCGCCGGCTCGACCGACGCTGGGGCGACCGACCGCATCTATGTAACCCTGCCGCTTTATCACGCCACCGGCGGCCTCTGCGCCATGGGGGCGGGTCTGCTGAACGGCGGCTCGATCCTGCTGCGCAAGAAGTTCTCGGCCACGCACTTCTGGAGCGATATCCGCACCGGCAACTGCACCATGTTCGTCTATATCGGCGAGCTGTGCCGCTATCTGGCCAACCAGCCGGAGAGCGAAGACGACCGCAACCACAAGATCCGCCTGATCTTCGGCAACGGCCTGCGTCCCGATGTCTGGGACGACATGATGGACCGCTTCAAGGTGGGCGGCGTGCTGGAGTTCTATGGCGCGACCGAAGGCAATGTCTCGCTCTTCAACTTCGATGGCCGGCGCGGGGCCATCGGTCGAATTCCCCGCTATCTGCGGAAGAAGTTCAACATCAAGATCGTCAAGTTCGACGTCGAGACCGAGACGCCGATCCGCGGGGCCGACGGCTGCTGCGTCGAGGTCGCGCCTGGCGAGATCGGCGAGTGCATCGGCCATATCGCCAGCGACGCCCGCTCCAACTTCACCGGCTATGCCGACAAGGCAGCGACCGAGAAGAAGGTGCTGCACGACGTGTTCGCCAAGGGCGACGCCTGGTTCCGCACCGGCGATCTGATGCGCACCGACAGCGACGACTACATCTATTTCGTCGACCGGATCGGCGACACCTTCCGCTGGAAGGGCGAAAACGTCGCCACCAGCGAGGTCTCCGAGCGGCTGGCCGGGGTGCCGGGCGTGCTGGAGGTCAATGTCTATGGCGTTCCGATTGGCGACCTGGACGGCAAGGCCGGCATGGCCTCACTGGTCGTGGGTCCCGAGTTCGATATCGCCAGCCTGGCCGAATATGTCGACCGCGAGCTGCCCGCCTACGCACGGCCAATCTTCGTGCGCCTGCAGCCTGAGATCGAGACCACCGGCACTTTCAAGTACCGCAAGATCGATCTGGTCGCCGACGGCTTCGACCCGGCCAAGACCAAGGATCCACTCTATTTCCGCGATCCGGCCAAGGGCTATGTGAAGGTCACCAAGGCGATCCACGCCAAGGTCGTGGCGGGCGGCTTCAAGCTCTGAGAAGAACTTTACATCGCAAAGTCATGGCGGTATTTCTCGTTCCACCGAACGGTGGGGAGCTGCGCCGTGACTGAAGAGATGAAGGCCATCCGCGACGACATCGCGTTCATGCGCGCCCTCGCCGAGGAGGGACGTCAGGCGCCGATGCTGGGCGGCGGCGTGCTGGTGGCGGCGGGCGCGATCTTTGGTACGGCTTCGGTGCTGCAATGGGCGACCCTGGCGGGTCTGCCTGTAATCTCGCCTTGGGCGCCCTTGGTCATCTGGCTTGGCGCAGGGGCGATTTTCGCGATTGCAGCGCGCACCGTCATCCGTCGCTCGCAAAGAAAGACGGGAGCCCAAGCCTCCGTCAATCGCGCAACGGGCGCGGCATGGTCGGCGGTGGGCTGGACGATGTTCGCGATCTGGGTGGCCCTCATGGCCATGGGCTACCGCACCCGGAACTGGGCCGTGATCGATGTCTTCCCGATCATCATCCTGGCGCTCTATGGCGCGGCCTGGGCGATCGCCGCGGCGATGACGCGCAAGGGCTGGATGCGGTCGACCGCCTGGGGCTGTTTCGCCGCGGCGGTGGTCATGGGGCTGCTGGCCGGAACGCCGCACATGTTTCTGGCCTATGCCGCGTGCCTGGTGCTGTTTGGCGTAATTCCGGGGCTAGCCCTGATGCGACAAGAACCCTCGGACATCGTCTAGGGCTCAGCGTATGGACGATTTCGAGATCAATCACATCGACGAGGTCATTCACGGACGCGTGCGGCTGGGGATCATGGCCTATCTATCAGGCGCCGAGGTCGCGGACTTCAACGCCCTGAAGGCCAGGCTGTCGGTCACCGACGGCAATCTCTCGGTCCATCTGCGAAAGCTGGAAGACGCCGGCTATGTGGCCATCGAAAAGAGCTTTGTGGGCCGCAAGCCCCTGACCCGGATCAGTCTGACGGAAAACGGCCGCACGGCCTTTGGCCTCTATCTGGACGCCATCAGCAAGCTGGTAGAGGCGCGCTAGAGCATTTTCCGATAAGTGTGAAACGGTTATCGGATCGAAAAATGCTCTAAACTTTTGATTTAGAGCCCTTTTCGCCCGACCCTGATGAAGCCATCAGGTCGGAAAGGGCTCTAGCCAGTGGTCCGAACGCCGTTTTCGCGCGTACCTGTATCGCGATGAAGATGGAGCGCGGCGTGGCGAGAGGTGAGATGACGCGACGCGTCGGTTTGACGGCCCTGGCGGGATCCCTGGTGGGCGCCTGCTCGCCGCTGTCCCTGTTCGCGACCTTTACGCCCAAGGACGCCGCCCGGACACCTCAGCGGGGCGCGGCCTACGGGCCGGGGCCCCGCCAGAAGCTGGACGTCTATGCGCCGCCAAACGCGACCGGCGCCGAGCCTGTGGCGGTGTTCTTCTACGGCGGCTCCTGGGACTCGGGTCGGCGCGCCGACTACGCCTGGGCTGGCAGGGCGCTGGCGGCCCAGGGGTTCCTGACCCTCGTGCCGGATTATCGCATCTTTCCCGAGGTGGTTTTCCCGGACTTTCTTGAGGACTGCGCCGCGGTGGTGCGGTGGGCCGTCGACAACGCCAAGGCGCTGGGCGGTGATCCCGAGCGGATCGTGCTGATTGGCCACTCGGCCGGTGCCTACAACGCCGCCATGCTGGCGCTGGACTCGCGCTACCTGAAGACTGCGGGCGTAGATCCCAAGGTCGTGCGCGCCTTCGCCGGATTGTCGGGACCCTATGACTTCCTGCCGCTGGATGGCCCGATTACGCGGCGCACCTTCGGTAAGACCCAGGACCTGCCCGCGACCCAGCCGGCGCGCTATGCGACCGCCAATTCACCAGCCGCTTTCCTCGCGACCGGGGACGCCGACACCACGGTCTATCCACGCAACACCCGCAAGCTGGCCGCCGCCCTGCGCGGGGCCGGCGCCAGGGTCGAGGAGCGGCATTATCCGGGGCTGGTCCACGCCGACACAATGCTGGCCCTGTCCCGCCCGTTCAGGGGCAAGACCGACCTGCTCAGCCAGATGACGACTTTCTTGAAAGCCGCCGTGTAGAGGTCCATGCTGGACGTCTACTTCCTTGTTTGACGTGTTTTCTTCACGCGAACCGGCGCCCACTTCGCTCGAAAACGCTCCCTAACCGCAGGTCCCGCCGTTCAGCTTGCGCTGATAGGCTTCCGCCAGGCTCAGATAGGGCGGGATGAAGGTGTCGATCACTACCGGCTTTCCGTCCGTGGTCGCCCCGGCCAGACCCGCGCGCATCTCGAAGTGCAGGTGGATAGTGGTGGGCGTGCCGCCAAAGTCGTTGGACACCTTGCCCAGCTTCTGGCCGGCCGTGACCTTGGTTCCCTCGGCCACAGTCAGGGTCGACATCTGCATGTGCAGGTAGCGGTAGGTGTAGTGCGGCGAGGCCTTGCCAACGAGGGTGACGGTATAGGTCCCAAGGTCGGTGATCGTCCCGGCCTCGGTGGCTACGGCCCAGTGCTCGTTCTTCTTGCAGGTGGCCGGGCGGATGTCCTGGCCCTGGTGGCCAGTGCCCGAGCCGCACAGCGGGCTGGTGCGGGAGCGCGCCTCGCAGAAATTATCGCGCCAGGGCAGGGTGTAGTTCAGGCTGTCGCACTGGCTGGGCTTGCCCGCCGGACCCTTGCCGCCACCGGGGCCATAGACCTGGGAGTTGGCGAAGCCGGCTTCCTGTAGCGGCCAGCACATGGCCGGCGCCCAGGCGGTGCGGTCCAGATAGCCCGAGCCTTGTCCACTCGGCAGCTGGCCGGCGGCGCCGTGGTCGAAGGTGGCGGGCGAGGGAGCGGGCGGCTCGGCCGGCTGCACCGGATCGCTGGGACTGGGCGGCAGGGGTTCGGAGGGCTCCTGCTCTGCGCCGCCATCGACGGGCTCGTCGTCGGCCTTGGGCGGACCCGGATCGGCCGAGGGCGGCTTGGGCGGATCGCCAGGCGCGGGCGCCTTGGGATCGCAGGCGGTCAGGGCCAAGGCGGCCAGAACAGCCAGGGCCAGGGTTGCGGTCAGCTTGCTCATCGGCTCAGCCCCCCAGGCCGGCTTCGGCGCGGGCGGCGGCGCCCAGCACCACGGTCGTGGTCTTGCCCACCAGTCCCAGCACGTAATTGTCGTCGGTGCAGCGCAGGTCGCCCGCCTTCTCGCAGCGGATCTCGACCGTATAGAGCACGCCATAGCGGACGAAGCTGGCCAGCTGGCCGTCGACCGTCCGCTGGACCGTCAGGCCTTCCGGACCGATCGGCTCGATTTTCAGCGGCTTCGAGGCGGGCAGGGGAACGATGGAGGTTCGGCCGCTCAGCGAAATGCCGGCCCCGGGGGCGTCGGCGGTGATCGTGTAGTAGTCGCCGAAGCTGTAGATTCGCGCTCCGGCGGTCAGCTTGGGGTCGTTGGGCAACAGGATCGGCACGCGGGTCGCGTCCACCTCGGCCTTGTCGAGATTGGCGCCCAGGGTTTCGGAAGCGCCGCCGCTCTGGCGAAGCCCCCCCACGGCGCCCTGCCAATCGACCCGGCCGCCTCTGCGGGGCGGAACCGTCGTCACCGGCGGGACCCGGGTCAAAACCGGCGGCCGAGCGGCGCCGATGGGCGCGCCCGTTGCGGGATCCACCCGCGTCTGCGCGGCGACGCGAGAGGCGATCGTTGCGCCCAGCCCTACCGTCGCGACGACAATAGCCGCCGCGACTATCAGTTGTCCGTTACGCATGGCCCCCACCACATAACCTCGTTCTTTCAACCTTAGCGCGGATCGGCGAGGCTGTTAACCCTTTCGACTCGGGCGCAGCAATTGAACCGGCGCGGCTTCGTGGTCTATATGGCTTACTGCCTTGGCCCCATATGTGTGGCGGCCCTGTCAAAGCCCAGTTTACTCAAGGGGATACAGGTTCCGCCATGCTGCTCACGATGCTGAAGGCCAAGCTCCACCGCGCCACCGTCACCCAGGCCGATCTGGACTATGAAGGCTCGATCGCCATCGACCGCGACCTGCTGGACGCCTCGGGCATCCTGCCCAACGAGCAGGTGGATGTGCTGAACATCACCAACGGCGCGCGCTTCACCACCTATGCCATCGAGGCCCCGCGCGGTTCCAAGGTGATCGGCGTCAACGGCGCCGCCGCCCGGCTGGTGCAGAAGAACGACCTGGTCATCGTGGCTGCCTATTGCCAGTTGCCGGCCGAGGAGGCTCGAAATTATGCCCCGACCGTGGTCCTGCTGGACGAAGGCAACCTGATCAAGAAGGTCGCCTAGAGTGCGCGCCCTGGCCGGACTCATCCTCGCCGCCAGCCTGCTGGCCGGCTGCGCGCCGAAGCTGCCCGAAGGCATCGACGAGACTCGCCTGACCGAAGGGGTGGGCCGCGCCATCGGCTCGGGCTCGACCTGCGTGATGATGGCCGACGCTGCGGGCAAGGTCGTCTGGCGCGCGGGCGGCTACATCACCTGCTCGCGCAACCTGCCGACCTGCGCGGGCGGCGAGCCGGTGATCGCCGAGGTTGTGCTCAAGGACGCCGTCGGCAAGCCGGCCCGCTTCGCCAGCTGCCCGACGGGCACGGGCGGCGTCAACACCGTAGGCTGGGCCATTGGCCCGGTGCCGACCGGCGAAGGCAAGCCCGCCCGCAACCTGACCTATGTGGCGGTCATGGAAGGCGAGCGGGCCCTGCCAGGGCGCGAGATTCAGGAGCGCGTCGAGCGCGCCTTTATCCGGGCCGGCTTCTAGCGAACCTTTAGCGGGCCACCTCATAGGTGGCGTTGACGTCGATCCGAACCTTCAGCTCGCCGCCGGCGACTTGGGTGGAATCGGCCGACTCACGCTTGGCCATGGCGTACATCGGCATTGGCGGAGCGGGCGTATAGCCGCCGCCTTCGCCCAGATTGACCAGCCGCACGATCTTGTAGCCCGTGGCCCTGGAATAGAGGTCGGCCTTGGCTTGCAGCGCCTTGACCGCCGCGACCCGTGCCGCGTCCTCGGCGACCTGCGGGTTTTGCAGGCCAAAGGCGATGCCGCTCACGGTGTTGGCGCCGGCCGAGACCGTGGCGTCCACCGCTTGGCCCAGCTTCGTCAGATCGCGGACCGTTACCGTCACCTGGTTAGTCACCTGATAGCCGTTGAACTTGGGCGGCTGGTTCTGCTCGTAGACGTATTGCGGGTTCACGTTCAGGTTCGAGGTCTGGATGTCGCGATCCGCGATCCCCGCCTTGCGCAGGGCGGCCATCACCTGGTTCATCCGCGCGCCATTGGCCTTCAGGGCGCCGGCGGCCGTCATGTCGTCTGTCTGCACGCCCAGGGTGATGGTGGCCATGTCGGGCGCGACATTGGTCTCGCCATGGGCGGCCAGGCTGAAGGTGGTGGCGCGGAAGGCGGCGTCCGGCGCGCTCTGGGCCATGGCGGGCGCCGAGGCGAGGGCGAACGCGCCTCCCAAGGCGGCGGGGATCAGGGCGGCAGAGGCGATGCGGGCGGCGAACGAGGTCATGTTTGAAGTCTCCTGTCGGGTGGTGTTGGAAGCTTAACCGACCCTGTATGGTTCCCTGATGACGGACTGAACCTGAACGGGAGCTTTAAGCCGCGTTCGGCCCATGCTAATGCGCCCTTCCTCCGAACGCGCACGTTCCTGGGGGCCTGTAGCTCAATGGTTAGAGCCGACCGCTCATAACGGTCTGGTTGGGGGTTCGAGTCCCTCCAGGCCTACCAACCCTCCACGGAATACATAAATAAAACAATCTCTTGTCTCGGGGTTTGACAGTGATGGCCTAGCACCCCTTTTTTTCGTGGTCGGCGTTCTTCGATGGGGGATCGCTCTTAGGCGCCTACCCGAAGTCAGTTTGCTCCAATGGCCAGACCATTCCAGCGTCAGCTAAGGGGTGGTTATTCGACGATGGCCTCGCGTTAGCGCGGTGCCGCGTTGCCGAGCAAAAGTTCCCGTTCAGCTCGTTCCAGTGCTGGGTCCCTGCCAGCCAGCAGGTCGATCTCCGTGGGGTAGACCTCGATGTCCGGCGCCACGCCCGCGCCTTCGAGCCGTCGTCCGTCGAGCATCTCGATGTCGATGACCGGAACTTGCACCATTCCTCCATCGGGAAGCAGAAATGTGTTGGAGCCGAGCACGGATCCGTTGGTTTTTCGCCCGACAAGGGAGGCTCGATGCTCGCGTTTCAGGGCGGCGGCGGTCACTTCCGCCGCGCTGGCCGAGGCCGGCCCGATCAGCACGACCACCGGCCCGCTGTAGCGCCAGGTCGAGCGGTCGGTGGAGATCCGGCGTCGCGACCCTGCGCGGCGCTCAAAATAGACCGGCGTTGATGGCGGAATCAGAAGATTGAGAGCCAATATCGAATAGCCGCCGACATTGGACCGCAGGTCTAAAACGACGCCGGGGCCACTGGCCGTTCTCAGCGCCGCCTCGACCTGTTTCAGGACCGGCAACTGGAACGCGTCGAACCGGATGTAGAGGGCGCCGCTCGGCAGGCGGCGGGTCTCAAAAGGTCCGACGGAAGACGTCCCGCAGCGGTATTTGAAATCAACCGGCCGCCGCAGCCGCTCCAGGTCCGTGCCGGAGAGTTGTACCGACCCGGTGCCCTCAATCGCATGCATCTGGCCCAGGTCCAGTTGAATGAAGGTCGCCTTAAAATGACGCTGGCCCCGTCCACCAGTCTCCTGCAACGATTCCACGACCAAGCCTGGCGTCACGCCCGCCCGGGCCGCAGGCGATCCCGGCCAGACCTCGCCGACGACAGTTAAGGTCCCTCGTCCGCGCCGGATCTGGACGTATTGCAGGCCCCTGTTGCGATCTGTGCAGACGGCGTTCGGCGTCGGCGCAACGTTAGCGGCCATGGCGGCCTTCGCCTCTTTGGGCGGTGTGGGCGGTGTGGGGGGGCTGGCGAGGACGTGGGACGCGGGAAACCGTTGCGTCATCTGGAAGAGCACGTCGAGATAGAGCGAAAGATCGTTCGGCGTTGCCGCAGCCTTTGTACGCCCCTCTTGCCGCATCGTCGGCCAATCGAAGCCGGTGAAGCTCTGGTCATAATAATGCCGGTCGATCTGGGCGGCGAAGGCGTCGTAAATCGCGAGCCGCCGGTCTGGCCCGCTCAGGCGTACGAAGGCCTCCTGCGGCCGGTAGACGAACTGGTAATAGTACGCAAACAGGCCGCAAAACAGGACCACCACCAGGATCGCGGCACCGCCGAGGATTCGCGCGATCCAGCCGAACACGCTCACGGGTCGGCGCGTGCGCGATGCTGATGTGAACATCGACGTCCCCCGTCGCTGACATGAGATTGCAATTAGGAGAGGCTATCGTCTGCAATTACAAGTAAAGATTGCGGCGGGGACTTGATTTCAATTCACCCTTCCAGCAGGCGCACGCTCGTCAACGAAAAAACGCCAATGTCGTACGAGGCTCGGAAAGCGAAGCTCGGTGTCAGCGCGATTTTGAGGCGGAATGGCTGGCCTAGCAGGTTTGACATCCGGCATTTAAGTCGTTGTTTTCTCTACAGCAGCGAGTGGGGAGTTTGACATAGCAAGGCTTTGAAAAGTCTCGTTTCTCCCTTACCCTCCAAGCCTACCACACCTTTCCGATAGTCGAAAGTTATCCACAGGGTTTGGCGGCGATGCTGCTCTCCTTCTGGGAAGCTGTCGCCGAGCAACTGAGGGGGCCGGCTGGAGGGCAGTCGCGCTGGCCCCGTCGGCCTGAACCGCGCGCCGAACGGGCCATGGACCGGCTGAAGGGCGGCCGGCGCGGGCGGTTGTAACCTTACGCCGCCATAACCCGCTTGGCGGCCTGCGCCAGGAAGCCCGAGCGCGTGAAGCCGTGCGCCTCGGCGTACCGGTCGATCTCGCGCAGGGTGTCGTCGGGCAGGGTGATGTTGACGCGCACGATCTTGGCCTTGGTTTCGGCCATCACCAGAATGGCGACGCCATCGCGGTTGACCGGATCGGTCATCACCGCCTCCAGAGACGAGGGCTCGGGGATCGGTTCGCCGTCCTGCGCCATGCCTTCCAGGTGCAGGGCGAGGGCCTCTTCGGCCATGGCGCGGGCCTCGTCCAGGGTCGAGCCGGCCGTGACGCAGCCCGGCAGGTCGGGGAACGACACGCCATAGTCGCTGGCGGCTTCCTTGTGGATCAGGGCGATATACTGGACCATCTGGCTTGCCTGAGCTTGATCCCGGCCTGCGCCGAAATGACGTCACGTTTGATCGTGTGTAGTTATACACACAAGTGCGTTCGGCAAGGCTATCTCATATGACAAAAAAATGGTTTTCATCCCGGACAAGCGCGCAGCGTGCCGATCCGGGACCAACGCCAGAACTCAGCGCTTCCGGCGGTCCCGGATCGGCGCCCGGCTTTGCCGGGCTTGTCAGGGATGACAGCTTTTTCCCTTGCAACTCCATATGCGATAGCCCCGCCGAGAGGGGGAGGATCGCCGGTCGCCGACTCATGAGATCGTCACAGTGTGGCCGCATGGTCCTGCCCGAACCGATCCAGGAAACCGATGAAACCGCCGATCAAACGCCTGGCCGACCTCAAGCCCGCCGCCCAGCCCGAGGTCTATGCCCGCGCCACCCCGAAGGCCTCCCGCCGCAAGACCGCCAAGGTCCTGACCGAGGCGGAGAAGGCGGCGTTCCTGGCGTCGCGGCCGGACCTCGCTCCGAAGTCCTGAGCAACCTTGTCGCCGGAATGGCTACGCCAAAGGTTGAACCGGAGATTCTCGTGGCCCACTCAGAACAATATGTGCAGATCGCATCTCTGTTTTTCCCAGATCTTTGGGAAGCTCAGCAGAAAATCGAACTCACGAATGGCCGCTTCGCTCATTACACGAGCGCAGCCGTGGCGATGAGCATCATCCAAGAGCCGTTCATTTGGATGCGCAACGCCATCACGATGAACGATTTTTCGGAAGTGAAGCACGGTAAGGCGTGCATCATCCCGGCATTCAACGATGAAGGGCCGGGCAGACGGATTCTCGAGTTTCTGGAAAGTTTCTTTCCTGGTCTGGCCAAGGACTTTCTGGACGCCTTCAACTCGTGGATTCCAGATTTCGAGCAAGAGACCTTTCTCACGTCACTGTCCGAGCACGAGAAAGGTGAGGATTTCCTCGGACGCCTTTCGATGTGGCGGGCCTACGGGCAGGGAAACGGCGTTGCCCTGATCCTGAAGAACACGCCGTTCATGGCAGACACCAACGAACTCAAGGCGATGTCGGCACCCGTCACCTACGCGTCACCAGACGAATATTTATTGAAGCTGACCAAAATCGGAAATGCGATGATTGAGCGCCGCGACGAAGTGGCCGCGCTCGGACGCGATACGGTCTTTAGTTGCCTCTTCCAAATGCTGAAGGTGCATATGCTCTGCACCAAGCATCCTGGATTTGCCGAGGAAAAGGAATGGCGCGTACTTTATCAACCAACGTTCGAGAAATCCCCCGTGATCAAGGCCGCCTTCGCAGTCATTGAGGGGATACCGCAACAAATTCACAAAATCCCGCTCGCGAACGATCCGGCCAATGGACTGCATAGTGCCGATATTGAGAACATTCTGGAGCGGATTATCATCGGTCCGACGAAGCAGCCGTTGACCATGTATCGGGCGTTTGTCGAACTGTTGCGCGAGGCCAAGATCACCAATCCCGAAGGGCGCGTGGTGATCTCTGAAATCCCCCTGCGGACCTAAGCGGTAGAGTCGAGCAGAGGGTCTTCCATATCTAGGAGTCTTCTCCCTCGCCCCCAACCCCCGCCAACCGCGTCCGCAACCCCACCTTCTCCGACGTCTTGTTGAACTTCTCCGCCACCGCGCGGTTCAGGTCGATGCCCAGCTGCATGGCGATCAGGTCGGCGCAGATGATGACGTCGGCCAGTTCTTCGGCCAGTTCGGCGATGCTGGCCCGCGACCCGGCGATGCCCATCCGCTCGCGTTCCAGTTTCTTGATGATGTTGCAGGCCTCGCCCACCTCGCCGGCCAGTTCATTGCCGCGATAAGAGAGGGTGATCTGGCCGTCGGTGTCCCACTCGGCTTGCCGCGCCAGGTTGGCGGCGCGCAAGGTCGGATAAAGGGCGTCGCTCATGGTCAGGCCTCGTCGAGGATGTGGCGGACGGCGGCGCGCAGGACCTCGCCGGCCGGGGTCAGGCTTGCCTTCGCACAAACAGGGCAATTAGCATGTCACGACAATGGGGCGGGGAGCGAAATGATGCGGATCCTGGTGCGAGTTCTGGTTGGCGCCGTGGGCGTTCTGGGCCTGCTGACGGCGGCGACCTTCCTGCTGAATACGGAGTCGGGGGCGGCCAGCTTTGGCCTGCGGGCTCTGGGTCCGTTGGGACTGGCCTCGATGAGGGCCGATCTGTTCGCCTTGTTCGCGACGGTCGGCGTTCTGTCGCTGGCGGGCGCGGCGCGCGACCGCGCCGATCTGCTGCTGGCGCCGCTGATCCTCATTGGTCTGGCCCTGGCGGGGCGGACGCTCTCGCTCGTGATGACCGGTCCTTCGCCAGACCTGGTCCCGCCGATGGTCGCGGAGGCCGTGCTGATCGCGATCCTGGTTCTGGGACGCCGTGTCCTGGGGAGGCCTCAGGCCTGATCGAAAAATGCTCTAGAACCGCGACGGATAGACCCGCTGGGTCTTGCTCTCATTGTAGAACGCGCCCGGGCAATCGACGGCGTAGCTGCTGGCGTTTTCGCGCAGATAGGGACCCTTGCCGCTGCCGCCGTTCAGGGCCGAGCAGGAAACGGCGGTCTTGTAGTTGACTGAGCCGTCCGCGCTGAGTTCGGCCATGAACTGGTCGAAGGCCAGGTCCATCAGGCCGCGCGTGGCGGCCAGGCGGCGGGCGCGACCGGCGATGGCGGTGGTCATCTCGCCATTGGCCGAGACCGGGCGAGCGACGGGCGTCGGACCCGCGGCCGCGCCGGCTGCGGCGATCACCCCGCCCGCCAGCATGGCTTCCAGATTAGTGAAGCGACCGCTGGCGCTGCCGATGGCGGCGGCCGTGGCGAAGGCGGCGGCAAAGCCGGCCGGGGCGCGGCTGGGGCCGCCGATCCGCGAGGCTTCCACCGCGCCGACCAGGCCGGCATAGGGCGCATCAGCGATGGAAACGATCAGGTTCTGGTTCACGTAATAGCCAAGCGCCACGCCCTTCAGCGCGCCGCCGACCGGGGCCAGCACGGCGTCCTTCGAGGCCAGGAGCGGGCCGCCGATGGCCGCGCGCGTCATTTCGGGCGTGAAGCCCGTCCACTCGGCGCGATAGCTGGTCTCGACGGTGGTTTCCTTGACCAGCTCGCCCGTGCGCCAGCGCACCAGGCGGAAGGTCACGCGGGCCGAGGCCAGCTTGTCGGTTCCGAACCACACATTGGGGCCGCGCAGTTCGTCGAACCGCACATAGAGCATGTACTCGCCGTCCAGCCGGCTGCGGGCCAACATGTCGGCGCGATCCAGATGCTGCGTCAGGTTCTCGACCACCTGCACGCGGGTGGGGCGGGTGGTTATGATCGCGCCGCCGTCGAACCAGCGAAACTCCGGCGCGCCCTCCACTTCCTGCAGCGAGACATTGCGGAAGAACGGCTTGTGCTGCGCCGCCTTGGCTATGGCGACCGGCGGCATGGCCGGCTGGCGCAGGGCCGCGACATCGTCGGCGCTGGCGCAGGCGCTCAGCAGGGCGGCCCCGCCGGCCATTGCGAGCAGCGCCTTCAAGGGCTTGGACGTCGTAACCATCGTAGCTCTCCAAAATCGCGATGGAGAATGCCTCGACAACCTTAATGGGCCATTTCGCCGCAGCAACGCTTCGTATCAAAAAACGCCCCCGCCAGGCAGGTCCGGCGGAGGCGTCAGGGAGAAGGGGACGGGAAGGGTTCAGGCAGCGGGGCGTGCGCTGGTCGCGCAATGTCGGGCGATGAAGTCGGCGTGGCTGGGCAGGCCCTCGACCGCGCGGCCTATGATCTGGCGGATATTGGTCATGTACTCGTCCAACTGCTGGTCGCTGACGACCCGGGTCAGCGGATGGGCCGCGCCGGGCAGCACGCCTTGGCCAATCAGCACCTGGATCCAGCTAGCCTCCTTGAAGAGGTCGTCTTCCTTGCTGAACAGCCGGCCCGACTGGGCGAACAGCTCCACGCGGGCTTTCAGGCTGTCGGGGATGTCCATGGCCTTGCAGGCGCGCCAGAACGGGGTGTCCTCGCGGGTGGTGGCCTTGTAGTGCAGGACGAGGAAATCGCGGATGTACTCGTATTCCAGGGCGGTCTGGCGATTATATTCGTCGATCTCGACGGGGTTGAAGTCGCTGTTGGGGAACAGGGCGATCAGGCGGCCCAGCGCAGATTGCACCAGGTGGATGCTGGTCGATTCCAGGGGCTCCATGAAGCCGCTGGCCAGGCCCATGGCCACGACGTTCTTGTTCCAGAACCGCTTGCGCTTGCCCGTGACGAATTTCAGCTGGCGGGGTTCGGCCAGAGGGGCGCCGTCCAGATTGCGCATCAGCACGTCGGTCGCCTCGGCGGCGCTGATGTGGTCGCTGCAGAAGACGTGGCCATTGCCGGTGCGGTGCTGCAGCGGGATGCGCCATTGCCAGCCGGCCTCGCGGGCCGTGGCGCGGGTGAAGGGTGTCAGGGGCGCGGTTGAGGCGCAGGGCACGGCGATAGCACTGTCCATCGGCAGCCAGCCGCGCCAGTCGTCATAGCCGGTCTTCAGCGTTTCCTCGATCAGCAGGCCGCGAAAGCCGGAGCAGTCGATGAAGAACTCCCCGCCCACCGTGCGGCCATCCTGCAAGGTCAGGCCGGTGACGAAACCCGTCTCGGGGTGCTGGTCAACGCCGATGATCCTGCCCTCGACCCGGCGCACGCCTTGCGCCTCGCTATAGCGGCGCAGGTACTGGGCGTAGAGCGCGGCGTCGAAGTGGAAGGCGTGGACCAGACCCTCCAGATAGCCGCCGCCCGCCGTCTGCAACCGGTCGAACTTGCCGGCGCGCGCGGCCAGGGCGTTCAGCGAATAATCCCACAGGCTCTCGTCGTCGCCCTGCAGCCGGCGGCGGTTCCAGTAGTGATGGAAGGGCGCCATGCCCAGCGGACGCCCGATCGGTCCGAAGGCGTGCAGATAGGACTGGCCGACCGTGTGCCAGTCGACGAACTCGATGCCCAGCTTGATGGCGCCGTTGGTGGCGGCGAGGAAGTCGTTCTCGTCCAGGCCGAGAAAGGTGTTGAGCAGCTTGATCGCCGGGATGGTGGCCTCGCCGACCCCGACCGTGCCGATCTCGTCGGATTCGACGACCGTTATCGCCACTGTGGGACCCAGGGCGCGGGACAGCATGGCGGCACTCATCCAGCCGGCCGTTCCGCCGCCGACAATGGTCAGGGACTTCACTCCGCCGTCCGCCATCACTGTTCCGCCCGGTTCGCCCCTCGAAGGGTCTCTCATAAAAAGGCCCCCGCCAGATCGCTCTGGCGGGGGCTGTCGCAGGTTAGGGGAGATGTTCGACAGCTAGAAGCGGTAGGACAGACCAAACATGTAGGTCGTGCCGTATTCCTGATAGTCGACGGTCCGGCGCTCATCGCCGTTTTCGTAGGTCTTGAACGGCTCGTCTGTGATGTTGTTGGCCTGCAGCAACAGGGACAGGCCGGTCAGTGGGCCGTCGCGGAACTCGTAGCCGAGCTGGGCGTCGAGCACCGATTCCGCATCCACGGTCCGGTAGATCCGCGCGGCGCTGAGGCCGGCGACTTCGCCCAGGAACTTGCTGCGGTTGCGGTTGCTGATCCGGGCGTTGAAGCCGTTGTTCTCATAATAGAAGGTGGTGTTGATCACCCGCTTGGAGAGGCCCGGCATGCTGATCGGGTTGGCGCCCTCGTCCAGCTTGACCTCGCTGTCGGTGAACGAACCGCTGATGATCAGGCCGAAGTCGCGCAGCGGCTCGAAGAAGATATCGCCCGTCACCGAGGCCGAGACTTCCAGGCCGCGGATATAGCCGCCCTTGCCGTTCTCGGGACCCTTGGCCAGACCCAGGGTCGTGCCCAAGGCCGCCTGCTGCGCGGGGCTGAGCAGCGGCTTGAAGGCCGCGAAGTCCTCGACGTGCGACGAGCTGGAGTTCACGTAGTTCGACAGCTTCTTGTAATAGACCGCGCTGGAAATATAGGCCGAGCGACCGAAGTACTTTTCCAGCGACAGGTCGGCGCCGTCGGCGATGTAGGGCCGCAGCTCGGGGTTGCCGCCGTCGGTGCTGAAGTAGGAAGTGGCTGGATTGGTCGAGGTGAGGTTGCCGGAGTTCATGTTGAACGACTGGCTGGCGCGCAGTTCGTCCATCCGGGCCCGGGCCAGGGTGCGAGCCGCGCCGAAGCGCAGGAAGAACTCGTTCCCCAGATTGAAGGTCAGGTTCAGGCTGGGGAGCACATAGGTGTACTTGTCGCCGCCGTCGTTGTTGGTGGGATTGCCCACGTTGGCGGGATCAACGCGCACGCCGGTTGACGACTGGTCGGTATAGACCACCTGAAGGCCGGCGTTGCCGGTGACGGGGATCGCGCCCACAGCGCTTTCGACGCCGAACTTGGCGTAGGCGATCTGGACGTCTTCCTGCACCGACCAGTTGCGGGTCTGCACGGCCGGGTTCTGGTCGGCGATCAGGGTGTAGACGCTGGCTTTCAGGAGCGCGGCGGGATCGTAGGCCAGCATGCCCTTGATGCCGATCAGGTCCAGCTTGACCGTGCCGATCAGGGCGGACTGCGGGATGGCGACGCTGGTCGGCGCGCCGCTGGCGATGCGGCCGCCGAAGGTCAGGAAGCTTTCGTGAACCTCCTTGGACTTTTCGCGGCGGCTGATGTTGTAGCCGACTTCAACCTTGTTGATCGGGCCCCAAGCCAGCTCATGCTCGGCCGTGAAGCGCGCGGCGTTCAGTTCGTCCTTGATCGAGGGGGTGTTGTAGAAGCCCGCCTGGGTCAGGGCGCCGCCCGCCGCGCCGCCGCCCCAGCCTTGCGGGTCGGTCAGCCGGAACAGGGTGGCATTGGTGTAGTCCAGCGTCGAGCCGAAGGTCGTGCCCGCGCCCGGCGTGGTGTTGAAGGTCAGGGTGTCGGTCGGGCCGACGCCATTGGGACCCGTGCCGGAATAGGACTCGAAGATCACGTCGGTGCGCTTGGCGTCCGAGTGGCTGAGGTCGGCTTCCAGGGTCCAGCCGTTGTCAGTTTCGTAGGCGGTGTTCCAGCCGATCGACTTGAGCGTGGTGTTGCGGGTGTTGAGGTCGTTGCGCATCACGCCCTTGACCCCGGAATAGGTCCCGTTGGTGACCAGGCCACCCGTGGCGGTGTAGCCAGGCTGCAGCATGGCCGAGCTCCAGAACAGGGGCAGCTCGATGCCGCGCAGGATCTGCTTTTCCTTGAACTTGGAATAGTAGAGGTCGAGCGACGAGCTGAGCTTGTCGGTCGGCTTGTATTCCAGCACGCCGATGACGCCGGTGCGCTTGAGGTTGTTGGACTGCACATAGGGCTTGGCGCCGCCGATCACCAGGTCGCCGCTGGCCGTCGTGGGATAGCCCCAGGCGTTGAAACGCCGGCTCTGGGTCGGGGTCGAGATGTTCGAGACCGCGATAGCGACGCCCACCGTGCCGTCCATGAACTGGTCGACATAGGTGGCGCTGAGGCGGTGGCCGGTGTCTTCGGCGTCCGGATTCAGCTTCTTTTCGCTGTTCATCTCATAGCGGGCATTGGCCGACAGGACGCGCTTGCCGTACTTCAGTGGGCGGATGGTTTGCAGGTCGGCGGTGCCGGCCAGACCCTGGCCGATAAGGGCGGCGTCGGGGGTCTTGTAGACCAGCACGCCGCTGAGAATTTCCGACGGATACTGGTCGAATTCGACGCCGCGGTTGTCGCCGGTCGAGACCTGCTCGCGGCCGTTCAGCAGCACGGTGTTGTAGTCGGGACCCAGGCCCCGGATCGAGATCGACTGGGCGCGGCCGTCGAGGCGCTGCGCGGTCAGACCGGGCAGGCGGGCCAGGGATTCTGCGATGGAGTTGTCCGGCAGCTTGCCGATGTCTTCGGCCGAGATGGCTTCGACGATCGAGCTGGAGGTCTTCTTGAGCGCGATGGCGTTTTCGATACTGGCGCGAATGCCGGTGACCACGATCTCTTCGACGGCCGAATCCTGCTCGGCGGTCGTGGCGGTGGTTTGTTGGGCCTGGGCCATGCTGGCCGAGGCGAACATGAGCGCCAGGCTGGTCGCTGCGCCGCCCATCAGACGCGCACGGCTGCGCTGAGTTCTTGAGTTCATGGTCTCACCCTCCCTGTTCGGCTCTGCGCGTTTCTGACGCTGCGATCGGAGCCGTTGCCGCAAATTACTGCAAATTACAGAGATGTAATCAACCCAAAAAATCGCAAACCCAAGCGCCGCATAAGCCGAAGATGGGCTTTTGTGGCCGGAAGTGATGCAAATTTGCTGCGATACGGCGTTAGGTTAGGTCCTGCTACGCAAAGGAATGGCGTTGCTGCGATTGACAGTCGAGCAAGTCACCTGCAAATTTATGCAAATAGTTGCAGTGAACGGTACCGGATAGCGGAACCGTCGCGTGACAGGGGGGAAACGATGTCGGCTTGGGGCTTCTGGCGACGACGACTGACGGCCTTGGCGGTCGGTGGGGCGCTGACGGCGGCCTGCGCAGTCGCGACCGCGAGTCCTGCGTCGAACGCCTACCTACAACGCAAGCCTTTTGACGAGGTGATCTATTTCGTCCTGCCTGACCGCTTCGCCAATGGCGACACGGGCAATGACCATGGCGGCCTGATAGGAGGTCCGTTGGTCACGGGGTTCGATCCGACCCGCGCCGGCTTCTATCACGGCGGCGACCTGAAGGGCCTGACCCATAAGCTCGACTACATCCAGGGCCTGGGCGCGACCGCGGTGTGGCTGGCGCCGATCTTCAGCAACAAGCCGGTGCAGGGCTCGCCCGGCCGCGAGTCGGCGGCTCACCACGGCTACTGGATCACCGACTTCACCGACGTCGATCCGCATTTCGGCACGCGCGCCGAGTTCAAGGCCTTCGTCGACGCCGCCCATGCGCGGGGGATGAAGGTCTATATGGACATCATCACCAACCACACCGCCGACGTGATCCAGTATCGCCAGTGCCCGGCCAATGACTGCGGCTATCGCAGCAAGGCCGACTATCCTTATGCGACGCGCGGCGGGATCGCCGGCGCGACGATCAATAGCGGCTTCGCAGGAGACGGCGTCGGAACAGCCGAGAACTTCGCCAAGCTGACGCGGCCTGACTACGCCTACAGCCCCTACGTTCCGGCCGGCGAGGAGAGCGTAAAGAAGCCGGCCTGGCTGAACGACCTGGCCAACTATCACAATCGCGGCGACAGCACCTTTGCGGGCGAGAGCTCGCTGCACGGCGACTTTGCGGGGCTGGACGACCTGTTCACCGAGAACCCCCGCGTGGTTCAGGGTTTCATCGACATCTACGGTCAGTGGATCGACGATTTCGGTATCGACGGCTACCGGATCGACACCGCCCGCCATGTGGCGCCGGCGTTCTGGCAGGTCTTCATCCCGGCCATGCAGGCGCGCGCCAAGGCCAAGGGCATCGAGAACTTCCACATCTTCGGCGAGGTGTTCGACAGCGATGTCGCGGCCCTTGCTCGCCACACCAAGGTCGATGGCTTTCCCGCCGTGCTGGACTTTGCCTTCCAGTCGACCGTCACCGACATCGTCGCTCGCAAGGCCGGCACGGACCGGCTGGCCCGGGTGTTCGCCGTCGACGTGATCTATCAGGGCGGCGAGGCGACCGCGCTGCAGTTGCCGACCTTTCTGGGCAATCACGACATGGGCCGCTTTGGCCATTTCGTGCTGAAGGCCAATCCGGGCGTTTCCGACGCCGAGCTGCTGGAGCGCGTCACGTTGGGCCACGCCTTGATGATGTTCTCGCGCGGCGTGCCGACCATCTATTACGGCGACGAGCAGGGCTTCACCGGCGACGGCGACTATGCCGACAGTCGCGAGGACATGTTCGCCAGCAAGGTCTCCAGCTACAACGACAACCGTCTGGTCGGGAGCAACAATCGCCTGGGCGGCGCCGGGGCGACGACGGCGACCGACAGCTATCGTGTAGACAGCCCGCTCTATGGCCGCCTCGCCGGCATGGCCAGGATTCGCGCCGAACACGCCGCTCTGCGGTCTGGTCGCCAGGTCGTACGAGCACAAAACGACAAGCCCGGCCTGCTGGCCCTTTCTCGCATGGCGGACGGGAGCGAATATCTCGTCGTGTTCAATACGGGCTCCGCGCCCATCGCCGCCCAGGTCGAGGTCGAAACGGCCTCGCGCGCCTGGCGGTCGGTGCGCGGCGCCTGCGCCGGGGCGTCCAGCGCGCCCGGCAGCTATCGGGTCGAGGTCGGCCCGCTGGACTACATGATCTGCGTTTCCAAGGGGCTACAGTGACGGTCAAGGTTCTTTCACGTCCGGCTGTGGAGTCTGCAATGGACGCCGAATGGTGGCGCGGCGCGGTGATCTATCAGGTCTATCCGCGCAGCTTCGCCGACTCGAACGGCGACGGCGTCGGCGACCTGCCGGGGATTACCGCGCGGCTCGAGCACATCGCGTCCCTGGGCGTTGACGCCATCTGGCTGTCGCCGTTCTTCAAGTCGCCGATGAAGGATTTCGGCTACGACGTTTCGGACTATCTGGCCGTGGACCCCATCTTTGGCGACCTGGCCGATTTCGACCGCCTGATCGAGAAGGCTCATGGCCTGGGCCTGAAGGTCATCATCGACCAGGTGTTCTCGCATACCTCGGACGAGCATTCGTGGTTTGAGGCCAGCCGGCAGGACCGCACCAATCCGTATGCTGATTGGTATGTCTGGGCCGACGCCAGGCCGGACGGCACGCCGCCCAGCAATTGGCAGTCGGTGTTCGGCGGCCCGGCCTGGACCTGGGATGCGCGGCGCGGCCAGTACTTCATGCACAACTTCCTGGCCTCGCAGCCGCAGTTGAACGTGCACTTGCCGGCCGTGCAGGATGCTCTGCTGGCCTCAGCCAAGTTCTGGATCGACCGCGGGGTCGAAGGTTTCCGCTTCGACGCCATCAATTTCTCGATGCATGATCCGGCCCTGACCGACAATCCGCCACTGCCGCCGGGCGGCAAGCGCACCCGGCCGTTCGACTTTCAGGACAAGATCCACAACCAGAGCCATGCCGACATCCCGGCTTTCCTCAGCCGCATTCGCGCCCTGACCGATGCCCACGGCGGCCTGTTCTCGGTGGCCGAGGTCGGCGGCGATCATGCCGACCGCGAGATGAAGTTGTTCACGGCCGGTGGCGGCCGCCTCAACAGCGCTTACGGCTTCCTCTACCTCTACGCCGACCAACTGAGCGCACAGATGATCCGCCAGGGCCAGGCTATGTGGCCGGGCGACGACGGCGAGGGCTGGCCGTCCTGGACCTTCTCCAACCACGACGCGCCACGTGCGGTGTCGCGATGGGCCGAGGGACGTGACCTGAAAGCCTTTGCCGAGATGGCGCTGCTGCTGCTGATCGCCCTGCGTGGCAATGTCTTCATCTATCAGGGTGAGGAACTGGGCCTGCCCCAGGCCAATGTGCCGTTCGAGCGTCTGGTCGATCCCGAAGCCATCGCCAACTGGCCTCAGACCTTGGGTCGCGACGGCGCTCGCACGCCGATGCCGTGGGTGTCGAGCGCGCCGAACGCCGGCTTCTCGGCCGTCGAGCCGTGGCTGCCGGTCGATCCTGTCCACCTGCCGCTGGCGGTCGATGCGCAGGAGGCTGATCCGGCTTCGACCCTGCATGTAGCGCGTCGGTTGATCGCCCTGCGCCAGCGCTATCCAGCCCTGCGTACGGGCGCTGTGGCTTTCGTCGAGACCAATACCCCGCTGCTGATCTTCGAACGCGGCGAAGGCGGCGAGGCCCTGCTGTTCGCCTTCAACCTCGGCCACGAGGCCGTGGCCTGGTCGCCGCCGGAAGGCTGGGTTGCGCTGGAGAGCATCAACCTGCCGGGCGATGGCGTGATGCCGCCCTGCAGCGGACTGATGGCGCGGCGGGCGTGACCGAAGGGTCAGCCCCCGCAGGACTCGCGGATGATCAGATCCGTGGGCACCCGTTCGGAGCGGCTGGCCTTTTCACCGCTGGCGTCCAGCAGCTTGGAGACCATCAGCCGGCCAGCCTTGGCCGTGTCCTGGGCGATGGTGCTGAGGGCCGGGCTGCTGTAGCGGGCGAACGGCACGTTGTCGAAACCGACCACCGAGACGTCGCCGGGCACCGACAGGCCCGCGTGCTTCAGGGCGCGAATGGCCCCCAGGGCGATCAGGTCGGAGGCCGCCACGACACCGTCGAATGGCACGCCGCGATGGATCAGGGAGTCGATGGCCGCCTCGGCGGACTCGACCTCGAAATGGGCCGGCACGATCAAGTCTGGATCGACGCCCAGCTTCTGATGCTCCAACGCGTCCAGATAGCCGCGATGCCGCTGCATGGCCTCAGGCGCCTCGGTGTCGCCCAGGAAGACGATGCGCTTACGGCCCAGCCGCGCCAGGTGAAGCGTCGCTCGGCGACCGCCCATCGGGTTGTCGGAGCCCACCGAGCAATAGTTCTGGTCAGGCAGTTGCGCGCCCCAGACCACAAAGCGTCCCTCGGTCTCCGACAGGCGGTTGAAGGCCGCGTGCAGCGAGCTCTGTCCCAGGAAGATCACGCCCTCGGCCCGGCTGGTGGTCATGGCCACCGACAGGTCATCGAAGTTGCCGGGAGCAATGTGGCTGAGCAGGATATCGCAGCCGCGCTCGCTGGCGGCCTCGCCGACGCCGGCCAGCAGTTCCAGGAAAAAGGGGTCGGACATGCCGCTGTCACGACCCTGCGGGCGCGGCACGACGATGGCGATCGTCGCCTCGGCGCCGATCGGGCCGGCGGGCATGTAGCGGCGGAACGGATAGTCCATCTCGCGCGCCAGCTTCCAGATCGCCTGCTTGGTGCGCTTGTTAACGGCCGGGCTGTCGTTCAGCGCCCGCGAGGCGGTCGAGATCGAAACACCAGCCATCTTGGCCAGGTCTTCCAGACGGGTGACGCCCTTGCTCACGCTTGATTCTCGCCGACTGCAAATTTTGCCGCAAAAGTTTTCATAAGCCTCTTAAGGCATCGCCGACGGAGCTTTGCAAGTCCATGCGCCGCCGACTTGAACGGAGTTTCCCGATGCTGTTTCGCCTAGCCCTGGCGGCGTTCCTGCTGCTCGCCGCGCCCGCCCTGGCGGCCCCATTGGCCAGGATCGCCTCGCCCGCTGACGTGCTGTCGGTCGAGGTGAGCACCGACGGCGACGGGCGTCCCGGCTACTCGGTTTCTCGCCTCGGCAAGCCGGTGATAGCGCCCTCGCGGCTGGGCTTCATCCTTGTCGATGCACCGAAGCTGGAGCGCAATCTGGTGCTGGCCGGTGAGGCGACCAGGACCTTCGACGAGACCTGGGAGCAGCCCTGGGGCGAGCGCCGCTTCGTGCGCAATAACTACAACGAGCTGCGCGTCACCCTGGCCGAGAAGAACGGGCTGCAGCGCCGGTTCGACGTGGTGTTCCGCGTTTATGACGACGGTGTCGGCTTCCGATACGAGTTCCCCGATCAGGCAAATCTAAAGGACGTGAAGATCGGCGAGGAACTGACCGAGTTCACCCTGTCCGAGCCTGCGACAGTCTGGTGGATCCCGGCCTTCGAATGGAACCGCGAGGAATATCTCTACAACCGCACGCGGGCCGAAGAGGTCGGCGACGCCCAAACGCCGATGACCGTGCGCACCGACGATGGTCTGCACATCGCCTTCCACGAGGCGGCCTTGATCGACTATTCTGGCATGAACCTGACGCGGGTTGAGGGGCGGCGCTTCAAGGCCAATCTGACGCCGGGCTCGGGCGGGGCCAAGGTCGAGCGCACCGCGCCGTTCCCGACGCCGTGGCGGACGATGCAGATCGCCGACACCGCTGGCGGTCTGGTGACCTCCAACCTGATCCTGAACCTCAACGAGCCCAACAGGCTCGGCGACGTCTCGTGGATCAAGCCGATGAAATATGTCGGCGTCTGGTGGGAGATGCACCTGGACAAGAAGACCTGGTCATCCGGCGCCAAGCATGGCGCGACCACGGAAAACGCTATCAAGCACATCGATTTTGCGGCCAGGCATGGCCTGGGCGGCGTGCTCGTGGAGGGTTGGAATGTGGGCTGGGACGGCGACTGGTTCGCCAAGGGCGATGAGTTCAGCTTTACGCAGCCCTATCCCGACTTCGACCTGAAGAAAGTCACCGATCATGCCCGCTCCAAGGGCGTCGTGCTGATCGGCCACCATGAGACCGCAGGCAACGTCGCTCGCTATGAGAGCCAGATGGGCGCGGCCTTCGACCTCTATCAAAAGGTCGGCGTGACGGCGGTGAAAACCGGTTATGTCGCCGATGCTGGCGGAGCCCAGGTGCTGGGCCAAGACGGTAAGATCCATTTCGCCTGGCATGAAGGCCAGGACCTGGCCCGCCACCATCTGAAGGTCGTGACCGAGGCGGCCAAGCGCAAGATCGCCATCAACGCCCACGAACCGATCAAGGACACGGGTCTGCGCCGCACCTATCCCAACTGGATTTCCCGGGAAGGCGCACGGGGCATGGAGTTCAGCGCCTGGGGACAGCCGGGCAATCCGCCCGAGCATGAGACCAACCTGATCTTCACCCGTATGCTGGCCGGACCGATGGACTACACGCCGGGCATCTTCGGCATGAAGACCAAGGCCCCCGATGGCGTGGCCACGACCTGGGCCAAGCAGTTGGCGCTGTACGTCACGCTCTACAGCCCCATCCACATGGCGGCCGATCTGCTGGAGAACTACGAAGCCAATCCCAAGCCTTTCAAGTTCATCGAGGACGTGCCGACCGACTGGTCGGAAACCCTGGTGCTGAATGGCGAGATCGGCGACTTCGTCACTATCGCCCGCAAGGACCGCAAGAGCGACGACTGGTACCTGGGCGCGATCAGCGACGAGGAGGACCGGGTGCTGACCGCGCCGCTGGGCTTCCTGGAGCCGGGCCGCCGCTACAAGGCCCAGATCTATCGCGACGGCGACAAGGCCGACTGGAAGACCGCGCCGCAGGATATCGTCATCGAGGAGCGTGAGGTGACCAGCAGCGATGTCCTGACCCTGCGCCTCGCGCCGGGCGGCGGACAGGCGATCCGGTTCATGGCGGCCAGCAAGGGCAAGCCGCGCCAGTAGGTCTCTTTCTCGGCCTTCCCGGCTTGGGGTCGGGAAGGTCGAGATGTTTGCAAATTTATGAGAATATTTGCAATTTGAAGCCCCGGGTGGCGACTCCGCTCGCCACGTCTTGCCTACAGATGATGGGCTGGAGCCCGCAGTGAAGCTCCTGCAAACCCTTGAAATGCGGGAAATCGAGATTGCGCAGGCGTAAGTGGCGTGCGCAAATGCGCTCGTTGAACGTCTATGAAAAATTTGCGCATCATCGGCTCGAACCGATGGGCTGGCGGGGAAGCGAATGACAAAGGCCAAGCTGAGTATCTTCCAGATCTGGAACATGTGCTTTGGGTTCTTCGGGATCCAGATCGGCTTTGGCCTGCAGAACGCCAATACCAGCCGCATCTTCCAGACGCTTGGCGTCGACGTGAACGACCTGGCGATCCTGTGGATCGCCGCCCCGGCCACCGGCCTGCTGGTCCAGCCGATCATCGGCTATTTCAGCGACAAGACCTGGGGCAAGCTGGGGCGTCGCCGACCCTATTTCTTTTGGGGCGCGATCCTGACGACGGCCGCGCTGCTGGTCATGCCCAACTCGCCCACCCTGTGGATCGCAGCCTCGGCGCTGTGGATCATGGACGCCTCGATCAACATCACCATGGAGCCGTTCCGGGCCTTCGTCGGCGACAACCTGCCCGAGGAGCAGCGCTCGACCGGCTATGCCATGCAAAGCTTTTTCATTGGCCTGGGCGCGGTGCTGGCCTCAGCCCTGCCGTGGATCCTGACCAACTGGTTCGACGTCGCCAACACCGCCCCGGCCGGTCAGATTCCCGACTCGGTCCGCATCGCCTTCTATGCCGGCGGCGCGGGCCTGTTGCTGGCGGTGATGTGGACGGTCTTCACGACCAAAGAATACAGCCCGGATCAACTGGCCGCCTTCGAGCAGGCCGAGCGCGCGAACCGTCTGCAGGACAACGCCGATGATCTGAGGCGTTCGGATCCGTCGATCAACAGCTATGGGCTTCTGGGACTGGTCGGCCTGCTGGGTGGCGCGACCCTGGCCTTGCTGGTCTGGACCCTTCGGCTGGAGAAGGAACTCTACGTCCTGGCCGGCCTGCTGGCCGCGTTCGGCGTCGCGGGCGTCATCGGCGCTCGCCTGAAGCGGATCAGCAAGACGCAGAACGGCTTCTCCGAAGTGCTGGAGGACGCCTTCCTGATGCCGACCACCATGCGTCAGCTGGCGGTGGTGCAGTTCTTCTCGTGGTTTGGCCTGTTCGCCATGTGGATCTACACCACGCCCGCCGTATCGGCCTGGCACTTTCAGGCCGTCGACACGACCTCGAAGGCCTATAATGAGGGCGCCGACTGGGTGGGCGTGCTGTTCGCCGTCTATAACGGTGTCGCGGCCCTGGCGGCCCTGCTGATCCCGACCATGGTGCGGCTGACCAACCGCCGGATCAGCCACGCGGCCTGCCTGGCGCTGGGCGCGGCGGGCCTGCTGTCGATCCCGCTGATCAAGGATCCCGGCTTGCTGTGGATCTCGATGATCGGCGTCGGTTTCGCCTGGAGCTCGATCCTCTCGGCGCCCTATTCGATCCTGGCCGGAGCCCTGCCGGCCCGGAAGATGGGCGTCTATATGGGCATCTTCAATTTCTTCATCGTCATCCCGCAGCTGCTGGCCGCCACTGTGCTGGGCATCCTGCTGAAGACCTTCTTTGGCGGCCAGGCAATCTACGCCCTGGTGCTGGGCGCGGCCGCCTTCCTTGCCGCCGCCGTCTCGGTCTTCGCCGTCACCGATCCTGATGAGGCTAAGGCGCCCGCGCGCGCCTAGCCGCCCCTCCATTCATGAGGCTGTCCCCATGCGTACTCTGAAGATCATCGCCCTCGCCACGACCGCCGCCTGCGCGCTCGCCGGCGCCGCCTCGGCCCAAACCGCCCCCGGCGCTCCGGGAGCGCCCTCGACCTGGGCCTATGCCGCCAAGACCGGCGTCGGGGCTTCGTATGAGGCCTATGTCGATGGCGCCTACAAGGACGGCGGCCGCACGGGGACGGTGTCCAAGGTCTGGTTCTCGATCGCCGACGGCGTGCTGACCGAGACCATGTACGGCCTGATCCATGAAGCCCAGATCAAGCAAATGCGCTTCACCGTCCAGACCTCGACAGGTCTCGCCGTCGAGGGCCCCGACACCGTCGCCAAGACCGAATACCTCCACGTCGACGCCGAGGGCCGTCCGCTGTCGCCGGCCTACAAGATCACCACCACCGACAAGCAGGGCCGCTTTGTCATCGAGAAGCGGATATTCACCGACTCCGACCGCCAGAGCCTGTTTCTGCGCGTGACGGTCAAGGCGCTGAAAGGTTCGGTAACGCCGTACCTCCTGCTCGAGCCCCACATGGCCAATACCGGCGCCAATGACGCGGGCGCGGCCAGCAAGACCGCCCTGACCGCCAACGAGGCCGGCGTGTTCCTGACCCTGAAGGGCTCCAAACCCTTTGCCGCCGCCAGCGCCGGCTTCATCGGAGCCTCCGACGGCCTGGCTGACCTGAAGGCCGACGGCAAGCTAGACAAGTTCTATGCCAGCACCGGCGCGGATCGCGGCGCGATCATGCTGACGGGCCAGCTGCCCTCGACCCGTAGCCAAGTCACCGTGGACTACGCCATCGGCTTTGGCCCCTCCGCCGCCGCCAGCGCGCAGGCCGCCAACGCCTCGCTGAAGACCGGCTATGCCAAGGTGTTGGCCGGCTACAACAGCGGCTGGGAAAGCTATCTGGCCTCGCTGCACGAGCTGCCGCGCCTGCGCGAAGCGGCCATGGACGGCGGCAAGCTGGTCCAGGCCAGCGCCCTGATGCTGAAGGTGCAGGAGGACCGCACCTATGCCGGCGCCCTGATCGCATCACTGTCCAATCCGTGGGGCGACACGGTCGACGCCTCCAAGCCCTCGACCGGCTACAAGGCGGTCTGGCCGCGCGACTTCTACCAGTGCGCCATGGCTCTGGCGGCGCTGGGCGACGTCCAGACCCCGCTGGCGGCCTTCCGCTACCTGCCCACCGTGCAGGTGAGCGAGAAGACCAAGGGCAATACCGGCAAGGGCGGCTGGTTCCTGCAGAAGTCCGAGGTCGACGGCACGCCTGAATGGGTCGGCGTCCAGCTGGATCAGACGGCCATGCCGATCATGCTGGGCTGGAAGCTGTGGAAACAGGGCTGGCTCGCTGACGACGAGCTGAAAGCCTATTACGGCAAGATGATCAAGCCGGCCGCGGACTTTCTGGTCGAGGGCGGCAAGGTCGGCCTGGGCTGGAACAGCGCCACCATCGTGCCGCCCTTTACCCAGCAGGAGCGCTGGGAAGAGCAGGGCGGCTATTCGCCCTCCACGACGGCCGCGGTGATCGCCGGTCTGGTGGTGGCCGGCGAGATCGCCGAAGCTTCGGGCGACGCGACCTCCGCCGTGCGCTATCGCGCCACGGCCGACGACTATTCGGCCAAGGTCGAGAGCCGGATGGTCACCACCAAGGGCTCGCTGGGCGACGGCAGGTACTTCCTGCGCCTCAACAGCGACCAGGACCCCGACAACAAGAGCGTCGTCGAGGAGCGCAACGGCCAGAAGCCGGTGCCCGAGGACAGGATGCTGGACGCCGGCTTCCTGGAATTTGTCCGCTATGGTGTGCGTCCGGCCGACGACCCGGCCATCGTCGCCAGTCTGCCGGAGCTGGACGACGAGTCGATGGAGGACCTCTATCGCGTCCGCTACGGCTTCACCTTCCCGGGCGTGGCGGGGACCTTCCCCGGCTGGCGCCGCTACGGCGTCGATGGCTATGGCGAGGACACCAAGACCGGCGCCAACTATGGCGCCAACAATCAGATGGCGCCGGGCCAGCGCGGGCGGGTCTGGCCGATCTTCACCGGCGAACGCGGCCATTACGAGATCGCCCGCATCACCCTGCGCGGCAAGCCGGCGCCGGGCGCGCTGGAGCCGGTGCGCCAGACCTATGTCAAGGCGATGGAGCTGTTCGCCAATGACGGCCTGCTGATTCCCGAACAGGTCTGGGACGGCGTCGGGGCCGACACCGCCCACCCCTATGTGCGCGGCGAGGGCACGGACTCGGCCACGCCCCTGGCCTGGTCGCACGCTGAATACGTCAAGCTGCTGCGCTCGGTGGCCGACGGCGTGGTCTGGGACAGCTACCAGCCGGTGAAGGCGCGGTACGGGCGGTAGTTCACAGCTCCTCCTCTCTGGGGGAGGGGAAAGGTTGTGATCCCGGACAACCCCGGCGAAAGCCGGGGGCAGATCCGGGACTGCCGGAAGCGCTGAGTTCAGGCTGTCATCCGGGATCTGCGCGCTGCGCGCTTGTCCGGGATGACAGCCGTCTTCGCTCCGCGACAGCTCCCCCAGAGGGGAGCAGCTACCGTGCCAGCTCCGCCAAAACGTCGCACTTCAACGTGGTTAATGCCGGATTTACGAATCGGGGCCAATGACTGGGAAGCCTGAGTGTTGCCCGGAGTCCCTCGCCATGTCCGCGTTCCGTCGTTTGACGATCGCCTGGAAACTGATCCTGGTCGCGGGCCTGGCCATCGGCCTGCTGCTGATCGCCGCCGCCATGGCGGTGTCGTCGCACACCAGCAGCATCGTCTCGGGCCTGACAAACCAGTATGCGGGCGCGGTCGCTGACGAAGCCATCGAGCAGGTGCGGTCCGATATCAACGCCGCCGCTGCGGCGGCCGGCGCCATGCGTGGCTCCATCGCCTCAGCTCATGAAGCCGGCCTGATTGAGCGCGACAAGTTCGTGGCCCTCGTCAAGCCGAACGCCCTGGCCACCAGCAGCGTCATGGGCGCCTGGTTCATGGCCGAACCCAACGCCCTGGATGGCAAGGACGCCGAGTTCGTCAACAATCCGGCCATGGCCTCCAACAAGGACGGGCGGTTCTCGACCCACTGGGTCAATCTGAACGGCGCGCCGTCGCAGCAATCCGAGGCCAATGGCACGGACTTCGTCGAGAGCTACTACACGGGCACGGCGACCTCGCGGAAGCCAACCCTGACCGAGCCCTATCTCGACACGGTCGGCACGGCCCAGGTCGCGATGTCGTCCGTCGCCTTGCCCGTGATGTCGAACGGGACGCTGATCGGCGTCGCCGGCCTCGACATGTCGCTGGACAATCTTTCCAAGGCGCTGGGCGCCCTGCATCCGCTTGACGGCGGCCGGGTCATGCTGGTCTCGGCGACCGGCCAGTGGGTCGCTCATCCCGACGACGCCCTGCACATGAAGCCCTATGCCGACGAGGGCGCCGACGCCGTGAAGGCCGTGCTCGACGGCGGCAAGGGGGTCGAGATCAAGGGCATCGTGGCCGGCAACGTTCCGATGCTGCGCATCGTCCGCCCCATCGCCATGCCGGCCCTCAACACCATCTGGGCCCTGGTCATGGACGTGCCAGTAGCAGCCATTACCGGCCCGGCCGACAAGCTGGCCAAGATCCTGTTCGCCGGCGGCGTGCTGATCACCCTGGCCGTTCTGGCGGCGCTGTTCCTGGCCAGCCGCGCCTTGGTGCGCGCACCGCTTGCCGGCCTGACGCGTTCGGTTGATAGCCTGAGCGCCGGCCGCTACGACCAGCCTGTCGCGGGCATCGCCGGCGGCGATGAGATCGGCGCCATCGCCCGCGCCCTGGACGGTTTCCGCCATGACCTGGCCGACGGCCAGCGCCGCCGCACGGAGCAAGAAGCCGAACGCACCGTGGCCGAGGCCGAGCGCCAGCGCCACGAAGCCAAGGCTGAAGCCTTCTCCGAGGCTCAGGCCGTCGCCGTCTCGGCCTTGGGTGAAGGTATGGAGAAGCTCGCCGACGGCGACCTGATCTGGCGCATGCGCGAGGACAGCTTCGCCGCCGACGCCCGCAAGATGCCGCGCGACTTCAACGCCGCCGTCGACAGCCTGCAGACGACCATGGCCGGCATATTGACCGCCGCCCGCAGCATCCGCGCCGGCTGCTCGGAGATCAGCAACGCTTCTGACGACCTGTCGCAACGCACCGAGCGTCAGGCCGCCGGCCTGGAACAGACCGCCGCCGCGCTCGGCCAGATCACCTCGACCGTCAAGCGCAGCGCCGAGGGCGCCGACCGCGCCCGCCAGGTGACCCAGAGCGCCAAGGCCAACGCCGAGCGCAGTGGCGCGGTGGTCAAGGAGGCCGTCGAGGCCATGGGCGGCATCGAGAAGTCCTCCCACGAGATCACCAACATCATCGGCGTGATCGACGAGATCGCCTTCCAGACCAATTTACTGGCCCTGAACGCCGGCGTCGAAGCGGCGCGAGCCGGCGACGCGGGCAGGGGCTTTGCGGTCGTGGCGCAGGAAGTGCGGGCGCTCGCCCAACGCTCGGCCGACGCCGCCAAGCAGATCAAGGCCCTGATCCGCACCTCGACCGAACAGGTCGGCAAAGGCGTGAAACTGGTCGGCGAGACCGGCCAGACCCTCGACCAGATCCTGGTCCAGGTCGCCGAGATCAACGAACTGGTCGGCGAAATCGCCGCCTCGTCCAAGGAGCAGGCTGTCGGCCTGGCCGAGGTCAATCAGGCGGTGAACCAGATGGACCAGGTCACCCAGCAGAACGCCGCCATGGTCGAGCAATCCACCGCCGCCAGCCGCGCCCTGGCCAGCGAAGCCGCCGAACTGGAACGACTGGTCGGCCGCTTCCAGGTCGGGGCCGAGGTCCACCAGCTGCGTCCGCAGGCTCCCTCGCGCCCCGCGCCGCGTCCCACCGCCGCCCCGACCCGCGAAAGCTTCCGCCAGCGGTATGTGCAGGGGGGCAACGCCCTGAAGGTCGCGCCGGCTTCGCGTCCGGGGGCGTGGGAAGAGTTCTAGGCTGCACAGAGGCGCCGTAAGCGGACCTTTGGATCTCATCGCCTGAAAGCGATCCGTTGGCCCTGCGGCGCAGGTTCCGCTCACGTGCTGGAGCCGGCTTGCTTCCCGTGCGTTATCTCGATCGAGCTTCAAACTTCGGCGCCGGGACACCGTCGATCTCATGAACGCTGCTGTGTAAGCTGCAAGAAATAATGGACGGGCCCTGTGACTCAACCGAGTTCCCCTGTGTGGGATGAAGCGCACCTGCGCCTGGGCGTGACGGCCGCCGGCATCGCCCTGTGGGGATGGAATGTCGACACTGACCGCCTGACGATGGACGAAATCGGCTATGACCTCTGGGCCATTCCGCTCGACACCGAAGTCACCTTCGAAGACCTGTCTTCTCATATCCACCCCGCCGACCGCGACCGGGTAAGAGCGGCGTTCAACGCCACACGGGGCATTGTCGGCCAATATGAAACCGATTTCCGCATCCTCGTCGGCGACGAGGTTCGCTGGATCTCCGCTCGCGGACGCGGGGACGACGAGGGGATCGTCGGGGCCGTGATGTATGGCGTTTTCCTCGACGTCACGGGACGAAAGCAGGCCGAGGAGGCCAACGAACTGCTGGCCGGCGAAATGAGCCATCGGGTGAAGAACCTGATCACGGTCGCGGGCTCTCTGACGATGATGACGTCACGATCCACGGAAACCAAGGAAGAGATGGCCCATGAGCTGTCCCAACGCCTGACCGCCCTGGGACGGGCCCATGACATGGTTCGACCCGTCCCGGGGCAGACAGAGAACGCGGCGCTGCTCGGCGATCTGATTTCTGTCCTGCTGCGACCTTACGACGACCTCGGGGCCTTTAGCGGTAGGGTCCGTGTTTCGGTGCCAAGGATGGGTATTGGCGAAACGGCGGCCACGAACCTGGCCCTGGTTCTGCACGAGCTGGCGACGAACTCGGTCAAATACGGCGCGCTATCGGCTCAAGCCGGCTTGCTAGACGTGTCGTGCCTGATCGAGGGCGATGAGGCAGTGATCGCCTGGACCGAGCGCGGCGGGCCGCAAGTCGCGCCGCCGGCCGATGATGGGGGCTTTGGCGGCAAGCTGCTGAACCGCATCATCAAGAGCCATTTCCGAGGCGAGGTGAGCTACGAGTGGCCGCCCGAGGGGTTGATCGCGAAACTCAGAATTCCGAAGGCGAAGCTTGATCAGTGACGCAACCGCAGAGGGACCGCGACTTCGCGCTAGAGCATTTTCCGATAAGTGTGAAACGGTTATCGGATCGAAAAATGCTCTAAACTTCTGATTTAGAGCTCTTTTCGCCCGCTTCTGATGAAGCCATCAGGTCGGAAAGGGCTCTAGGAACGGTTCGCAAGTCGCCGCGTTCGAGAGGCATGACGAAGACGGCGGCCGAATTGCGGGAACAGGCGGAGAAAGCCAGGACCCTCATGCGCTCGGTTTCTGATCCTGTGACCATCAAGGAGCTCGCGGCGTTCGCGGCTGAGAACGATGTATTGGCCGCGTCGCTGGAGGCTCGCGACAAGGCGGATTGCCGAGGGTCGCCCAGCGCTCTCGCATTCGCTCCTGAAAGCGCTATATCCCCGCCATGGCTGAAGCTTTCAACGACAAGACCCTCGCCGCTGACTTCCTGACCAAGGATCGGGCCATCCGCTACGCCGAGGTGGCCGCCGAAATCGCCTCGGTGCTCGACGGCGAGCCCAATGTCACGGCGCGCATGGCGACCGTGGCCTCGATGCTGGCGAGTAGTTTCGACCACTATTTCTGGACCGGCTTCTATGTGGTCGATCCGGCCAAGGAGCGCGAGCTGGTGGTCGGGCCCTATCAGGGCACGCTGGGCTGCCTGCGCATCGCCTATGGTCGGGGCGTCTGCGGCGCAGCGGCGGAAACCGGTCAAACCCAACTCGTGCCCGACGTCCACGCCTTCCCCGGACATATCGCCTGCGACAGCCGCTCGGAAAGCGAGATTGTGGTTCCTGTGTTCGACAAGGCCGGCAAGCTGATCGCCGTCTTCGACGTCGATTCCGACAAGCCCGCCGCCTTCGACGAGATCGATCAGCAGGGCCTCGAGACGATCCTCAAAGCTACGTTCGGATAGCTGACTTAAGGGTTGCGGCTGTTCTCCATCATTCCCTAACCGCTTCGGTCTAGGACAGATGGACATGTTGGACGTCGAAACCCTTCACCCGAGCCGTCTGGCGCCCGCGGACACCGCGTTGTGGCGCAGCATGGCTGCTGCTGAGCCAGCGTTCGCCAACCCTCTGCTTGGCCCCGACTTCACCCAGGCCGTCGGCCGCGTGCGTGAGGATGCTCGCGTCGCGGTGATCCGTCGGGGGGGGGAGACCCTCGGCTTCCTGCCGCATCATCGCCGTCCCGGACGTCTGGCGCGGGCGATCGGCTCGCCGCTTTCAGACTATCACGGGATCGTCTCGCGTCCTGAGCCGGGGTTCAGTGCCGAAGACGTGCTGCACGCCGCCGATCTGGGCGTGTTTCGCTACACCGGCCTGATCGATCCGTTCGCCGTGTTCGGTGGCGTGGGCGAGCCGCAATCGGCCTTCGTCATCGCCCCCGAGGGCGGTGCGGACGACTATCTTGAGGCCGTTCGAGCCGCCAGCCCCAAGAAGATCAAGAACTACCGCCGGCTTGACCACAAGCTGGAGCGGGAAATGGGCCAAGTGCGTCTGGTCGCGCCTGACACCTCCCGCGCCTCGTTCGACCTGTTGATCGCCTGGAAGCGAGAACAGTTGCAACGCACAGGCCTGCATGACTTCCTGCGCCCGGCCTGGACCAGCGGCCTGTTGATCGACCTGTTCGAGCGCCAGCATGGCGACTTTCACGGCCTGCTGATCGGTCTCTATGCGGGCGATGAGCTGGTCGCTGGCCATTTCGGCGTTCGACTGGGCGGGGTCTATCACCCGTGGATCGCCTCGACCAATCCGGCTTTTGGCGCTTGGTCGCCGGGCCAGCTGTTCTTCCTGCGCGCCATTGCGGCCATGCCGGCTCTGGGCTTGACCCACTACGATCTCGGCCCGGGCCACGATCACTACAAGCGCGCCTACGCCCTGACCCAGACCTGCGCCCTCGACGGCGCCGTCACGGCGCCCGGCATGGGCGGTGTGGTGGCCAGTTCGGTGGAGGGCGCCTGGAACCTGGCTGGCGGGCGCGGCTCTGGCGTCGTTGCCCGGGTGCGCCGCCGCGTGGACGCTATCGCCAGTGTCGAGCTCACCGTCGGCGGTCGTATGCGCGGCTTTGTCGACGCGGTGACCGGCCAATCGCGCCGTCGCGCCGGCGCGCACGAGGTCGGTTGATGGTCCATGTGACGGTGATGATCCCGACCCAGAGACGGCTCGGCGGTCTTGCCGTCGCGGTCCGGTCAGTGCTGGCCCAGCGCGATGTGGATTTCGCCGCGCTGGAGATCGTCGTCGTCGACAACGACCAGGTGGCCTCGGCCCGTTCGACCGTCGAGGCTCTGGCGACCGGCGCGACTTGCCCGGTCCACTATGTTCGCGAGCCCCGCGCGGGCGTGGCCAACGCCCGCAACGCCGGCATGGCCAAGGCTTCGGGCGCGCTGATCGCCTTCCTTGATGACGATGAAGAAGCGCCCGAAGGGTGGCTTGCCGCCTTGCTAGCGGCGCAGGTCCGCTACGACGCCGATGTCGTGTTCGGCCCCGTCCGGGGCAGAGCGCCGGAGAGCCTCATCGAGCATCGCGACTATCTGGAGCGCTTCTTCTCGCGCCTGGGTCCTGCCGAGGCCGGAGTCATCGACCACTATTACGGCTGCGGCGACAGCCTGCTGCGCCGCGCCGCCTTGCCCGATCCGGTCTTGCCATTCGCGACCGAGCGCAATCAGATCGGCGGCGAGGACGACATGCTGTTTGGTCAGATGCACGCGGCCGGCGCGCGCTTTGCCTGGGCGCCCGAGGCCTGGGTCTGGGAAGACCCCGCGCCCGAGCGCCTGAACCTTGACTACGCCCTGTCGCGCGCCTTCGCCTACGGCCAGGGACCTTCGGCCCACTGCGCCGCCGCCAGCCCGCCGGACAAGGTCGGCGTGGCGCGCTGGATGGCCATCGGCGTCGCTCAAGCCGCCGTATTCGGCGCAATGGCCGGCCTGAAATGGCTGACCCGTTCGAATGACCGCGCCGACTGGCTGGACAAGGCCGCGCGCGGCCTGGGCAAGGCCCTGTGGTGGGGGCCTTTCAAGATCCAATTCTACGGGAGAACCGCGTGAGCGTGATCACCGACTGGACGCCCGAGAAGGCCAAGGCCTTCGGCGCCGAGAACCTGGCGTTCGAGCACGGGCTGCACGAGCGCCCAATGTTCGATGACGAGGGCCTGGCGCAACTGCTCGACCTCTATCCCCGCGACCAGCTGGGCGTCTTCACCATGGGCGAGGACCCCAAGGCCTGGACTACCTGGCGCAAGGGCGCCGCGGGAAACCTGACCGGCGACCAGCTGCTCGACGCCACCAAGAGCGGCCGCATCTGGCTGAACCTGCGCCACACCAACGACCATGTCCCGGAATACGCCGCCCTGGGCGACGAAATCTTCGCCGAGAAGGAAGCCCGGGTTCCGGGCCTGCGCACCTTCAAGCGGGATCTGGGCATGCTGATCAGCTCGGCCAACGCCCAGGTGTTCTATCATCTGGACGTGCCGCTGGTGTCGCTTTGGCAGCTGCGGGGGCAGAAGAAGGTCTGGGTTTATCCGGTCGCTGATCCCTATGTGGGTGAGCTGGATCTGGAGAAGATCGTGCTCAAGGAGACGGCCGAGCAGTTTGCGTTCGATCCCGAATGGGACAAGGGCGCGGCTGTCTATGATCTGACGCCGGGCAAGATGATCACCTGGAAGCAGAACGCCCCGCACCGGATCGAGAACGGGCCGATGCTGAACGTCTCGCTGTCGATCGAATTCATGACTCCGCCGGCCTTGATGCGCGCCAACGTCCTCTATGCCAACGGCGTGCTGCGCAGGCGCCTGGGCGCCAGGCCGCGTATCCAGAGCGGTTTTGGCCCCGCGGCCCTGACCAAGCTGGCCGTGGCGCGCGGGGCCAAGGCCCTGAACCTGCAGACGCCGCATGTGCGCCATTTGCCGGTGACCTTTGGCCTCGATGCAAGCAAGCCGGGCGTTCTGATCGAAAGCCGCGCCTGACGCTTGCCCCGGGCCGCGCTTCATCGCAGAAGTTGGCGATGAGTCAGGCGGTCACGATTGAACTGGGCGAGGGCGCCGAACACGACGCTCGGGCTTTGCGGAATGCGTTCGGATGTTTCACCACGGGTGTCACGGTGGTCACCACGGTCTGCGCGGACGGGCGCAAGGTGGGGCTGACGGCCAACTCCTTCACCTCGGTGTCGCTGGATCCGCCCCTGGCGCTGATCTGCGTCGATCTGAAGTCGAGCAGTCTGCCATGGCTGGACGCCGCTGGTGTTTTTGCCGTCAACGTCCTGCACGCCGACCACCAGCAACTGGCCCGCCAGTTCGTGCGGAAGGACATCGACCGGTTCGCCGGCGTCGAGACAGAGATCTGGCGCACGGGTGTGCCGATCCTGCCCGGCTGCATGGCCAATTTCGAATGCGAGACCCATCACGTCTTCGACGCCGGCGATCACCGGGTCTATGTCGGCCGCGTCGTGAAGCTGCGCTATGATCCCGACCATGAGCCGCTGGTCTATCTGCAGGGCCGGTTCCGGCGGGTTCACGTCGACGCCGAATAGGGCGGGCAGGAGGGCGACCGAGCGATGATAAGGACCTCTCCGGCTGTTATCGCCATCGCCATGGGACTGGCGGCGAGCGTCGCCGTCGCTGCGCCTCGCGCGGCGAACCTTGATTTGGTCGGCCAGTATGGCGACGCCGCCGCGCCTCTGACCCTGTTCGAGAAGGACGGCGAACTGTTCCTGGACGGGGCGGGACGTTCGTCCGCGCGCCTGGTTCCAGAGGGCGAGGGCCGCTACCGGATCGAGGGCGGCGGTGATCTGGTCGTCTCGAGGCGTGGCGTCCGGCTGGATGGCGGCTTCCTGCGTCGCCGCGACTTCGGCGCTGAGGTCGAGGCCGGCATCCGCAAGACGGTTCGCGCCGACCCCAAGGCTCTTAGATCTCGCGCTCTGGCCGCGACGCCGCCGGTCGAGACGGCCGGGCGCCGGCCCGCCGATCTCGTCGATCCGGCGACCCTAGATCCGGCGATCCGCTTCGACATCCGCTATGCCAGCCGCAACAACTTCATGGGCCTGAAGCTCTACGAACGCCCGGCCGCCTATCTGCAGCGCCCGGCCGCGCAGGCGCTGGGCCGCGCGCGCAAGGCCCTGGAAGCCAAGGGCTATGGCTTGCTGGTCCATGACGCCTATCGCCCATGGTTCGTGACCTGGATGTTCTGGGAGGCGACGCCGCCGGAGAGCCGCATCTTCGTGGCCGATCCCGCCAAGGGGTCACGGCACAATCGCGGTTGCGCGGTGGACCTGACCCTTTACGACCTGAAGACCGGCAAGGTCGTCGAGATGCCCAGTCGCTATGACGAGATGTCGCTACGGTCCTATGCCGACTTCGTGGGCGGCGCCTCGAAGCAGCGCGAGCTGCGGGCGGTCCTGCGCGACGCCATGCTCGCCGAGGGTTTCGAGGTCTATCCTGAGGAGTGGTGGCACTTCGACTACAAGGACTGGCGCAGCTACGGCATCGGCACTGCGACATTCACGCAGCTGGCGGGGCGATAAGCTCCATCAGCTTCAGGGCGTCGCTGGCCGCCGCGCCGAGCTGGGTGTTGTCGAACATGCACCAGGCCTCGGCCGCGACCGACTCAGTCTGCAGGCGGGCCGTGAGGTCGGCCAGGACAGGCTCCTCATAGGCCGAGCGGTACATCACCGGCGAGCCATGCAGGCGGTGATAGGTCAGGCCGCTCCAGCCACCGGGCCTCGCCGCTTCTGGAACCTTGGCGGGATCCGCCGCCACCCTGGCGACCTTGGATGCGGCCAGCATGGTCGACGCCTCGGGCGTGAACCAGTCCGGGTGGCGCGGCTCGATAACTGTCGCGCCCGACGTGCGTTTTCGCCAGTTCGCCAGAAAGCTCTCCACTTCGGTTGGCTCGAATTCAGGCTTGGGGGCAGCTGGATCAGCAGCGGCGCAAGCTTTTCGCCCAAGGCCGAGCATTCGTCGAGGAACCGGGACAGAGGCTCGTTGATGTCGATCAGCCTTCGCTCATGGGTGATCGTCTTGGGGATCTTCACCGCGAACCGGTAGTCCGGGGGCGTGCTGGAGGCCCAGCGAGCGTAGGTCTTGGTTTGGTGCGGCCGGTAGAGCGAGCTGTTGATCTCGACGGCGTTAAACCGCGTCGCGTAGCGTTGCAGCCCGGAGCCTTCGGGCGGGAACTTGTCGGCGAGGCGATAGAGGCTCCAGCCAGCCGTACCGATGCGAATGTTCATTCCACCTCAGCGCGCGAAGGCGCGCCGGGTTCAGCCGCGCGGTCGCCAGGCCAGGACGTCGGCGCTGTGGCCGACGCCGATCTTGGCGCAGTCGTGTTTCAGCGGGCAGGCGCCGCAGCGGGGCGCTTCGTGCGGACACAGCATCTGACCCAGGCCCCGCTTCATCAGCCAGTGCAGTTCGAACAGATCATCGGCCGTCCACGCCTCCGGCGCTAGGTCCATTAGGGCGTGATAGGCATGGGTGGCGTCGCCCGAGCCGACCAGGCCGATACGCTTGGCGACGCGCTGGACATGAGTGTCGATCACCAGCGAGCGCATCGCCAGGTCACTGAAGTTCAGGACGCAGGCGGCGACCTTGACCCCGACACCCGGCAGGCTCTGAAGTTCGTGCCGGGCCGCGTCCACGGTGAGGGTCTTCAGATGGCTCAGCGACAGCCAGCCGATCCTTGCCTCGATCATGCGCAGCGCCAGTGGCAGACGACGCGCCTTATCCTGGGCGTGAGTGACGTCGTGGATGATTTCCAGCACCCGGCCTTCGCTCGCCTGGGCCAGATCCTCCCAGCACTTGAACTCGGCCCGCAGGCGCAGGAACGCCGCCCACGACACGGCGTCGGGCGTGCTGCCGCTGATCGACGACTTCACCAGTTGGGAAATGGGGTCCATGCGCGCCACCGGCCGCTGCGGGCCAAACTCGCACAGCAGGGCGTCGCGGACGCTTTCGAGGGGCGAACGCGAGAGGCTCAGGGAAAGTTGCATGGGACCTCGATCCAGAACATAATGAGAACATTATGCCGCGCGGATCGAATTGTCCACAGGCTGTGACTAGCGCCGCGTGCGACCCCATAGCGTCGTCACCCGGCGGCGCAGGCGCTGGAAGGCCACGCGAACCGGCGTCGGGGCCCGGGCGGGGGCGGGGCGTTCGTCTTCCGGCAGCTCGACGCCGGCGAAGCGGGCGATCAGGTCGCGCAGTTCCGGCTCCTGAACACCAAGCGCGGCCTCAACCGGACTCATCCACTGCAGGACCCGCTGGCCCTTTTCCGGCCAGGTCTCGTGCTCGCCCGTGACGTGGAAAGGATACACATCGACCCTGACCAGCCGCGCCTCGCCGCTCTTCAGGCGCTTGAGATATTCGTAGTCGCCGACCGACTGCTTGACGATCACCCCGTCGAGGCCGGCTTCCTCATAGGCCTCCTGGGCGGCGGCGGCGGGATCGGTGCGATCCTTCATCGGCCAGCCCTTGGGGATGACCCAGCGCTTGGTCTCACGCGACGAGACCAGCAGGATCTGAAGCGTTGCGCCGTCGCCGCGCCATGGCAGGGCGGCGACCTGACGACGTCTGTCGTTGGCCTTGGCCGCTCCCTGCTTGACCGGTTTCTCCGTCACGTCTTCAACATCCAGATGCGTGGCCCGTCTTGTCGCGACGCCAGCCAATAATAGCGCCAATGATCCTCTGAGTCGTCGAGGTCGGAACGCGGTATTGCGTCACTGGGGTGCGCCTTGCCCGACAGACGTCACGCGAAGCCCAGTGGCGTTGTCAAATCATGGTCCGTAGTCGGATTGTTATTGGATTGAGCGCGAACCACGAATGCGTCGAGCCGTCAAACCCTAACGATCAACTTGCCCTCGGAAACGGAATCGCTCGTCGCCATCGCCGGGGTGAGGCAATATCAGGCTGGCAACCTAGAGCCAGGAGTCGGGCATGGCGTTCACGCTCACCATCAATGGGGAAACCCGCTCGGTCGAGGTCGAGGGCGACACGCCGCTGCTGTGGGTGTTGCGCGATACGCTGGGCATGGTCGGGACCAAGTTCGGTTGCGGCGCGGCCCAGTGCGGGGCCTGCACGGTGCATATCGACGGCGCGCCGGTGCGCGCCTGCATCACCCCGGTGCGGCGCGTGGGCGACAAGAAGGTCGTCACCATCGAGGGCGTCGGCAAGGATCCGGTCGGGGCCAAGGTGCAGGAGGCCTGGAAGGCCATCGACGTGCCGCAGTGCGGTTACTGCCAGGCCGGCCAGATCATGTCGGCGACGGCGCTGCTTTCCGCCAATCCCAAGCCCGACGACACGGCCATCGACGAGGCCATGAACGGCAACCTCTGCCGCTGCGCCACCTATATCCGCATCAAGGCAGCCATCAAGGCCGCCTCCGGTCAGGGAGCTTGAGTATGGACGGCGAGATGCTTCGCGACCCGAACCGTCGCCTGTTCCTGCAGACCGGCGCCGCGCTGGGCGGTGGCCTGATGATGTCGTTCAGCCTGTCCGGCGTAGGCCACGCAGGGGGTGAAGGGCAGCTCAGCGCCTATGTCCGTATCGCGCCGGATGGCGGGGTGACCATCGTCTCCAAGGTTCCCGAGGTGGGGCAGGGCATCAAGACCTCGCTGCCGATGCTGATCGCCGAGGAGCTGGACGTCGAATGGTCGGCTGTGACCGTCGAGCAGGCCATAGCCGACACCAAGGTCTTTGGCCGCCAGGTGGCCGGCGGCAGCATGGCCACGACGCTGGAATATGACGGCCTGCGCCGGGTGGGCGCCACGGGCCGCGCCCTGTTGATCGCCGCCGCCGCCGCCGGCTGGGGCGTGGCCGCCGAAACCTGCGCCACCGAGCCCGGCTTCGTGGTCCACGGCGAGACCAAGCGTCGTCTGGCCTATGGCGAGCTGGCGCAGGCCGCCGCCGCCCTCACGCCGCCCGATCCCAAGAGTCTGACCCTGAAGGATCCGAAGACCTTCCGCATTATCGGCAAGCGCCAGCAGAGCCGCGACATCGACGCCATCACGACCGGCCAGCCGCTTTATGGCATCGACGTGCGCGTGCCGGGCATGCTGTACGCCACCTTCGCCAAAGCTCCGACCTTCGGCGCCAAGGTGGCCAGTGTCGACCTGGCGACGGCCAAGGCGGTGGCGGGCGTTAAGGGCGCCTTCGTTGTCGAGGGCGGGACCAACCTGCAAAGCATCCTGCCCGGCGTCGCCGTGGTCGCCGAGAGCTGGTGGGCGGCGCGCAAGGGCCGCAATGCGCTGGAAATCCAGTGGGCCGACCATCCGACCGGAGCGCAAAGCAGCGCCGGCTTCGCCGCCAAGGCGGCCGAGCTGGCTGAGGCCCCGCCTCATCGCACTCTGCGAGCCGACGGTGATGTCGACGCGGCGTTCAAGGGCGCGGCCAAGGTCGTAACCGCCGCTTACGACTACCCCTTCATCGCACATGCCAGTCTGGAACCGCAGAACTGCACGGCCAGCTTCAAGGACGGCAAGGTCGAGATCTGGGCCCCGACCCAGAATCCCGAGAGCGGCCGCAAGCTGGTCGCCGCCGCTCTGGGGATCGCCGAAGCCGATATCGTCATCCATCTGGTGCGGGGCGGCGGCGGATTCGGCCGGCGGCTGATGAACGACTACATGGTCGAGGCTGCGGTCATCTCGAAACTGGCCGGCGCGCCGGTCAAGCTGGTCTGGACGCGCGAGGATGACACTCAGCACGACTTCTATCGTCCGGGCGGCTGGCACAACCTGACCGCTGGTCTCGACGCCAAGGGTGATCTGCTGGGCTGGCGCGACCACTTCGTGACCTTCGGGGCGGGCGAGCAGTTCGCCACCGCCGCCGGCATGAACGCCACCCAGTTTCCGTGCCGGGCGGTGGCCAATTACAAGCTCGACGTGTCGGTGATGCCGCTGGGCGCGCCGACCGGCTTTTTGCGCGCGCCAGCCAACAACGCCTTCGGCTTCGTGATCCAGAGCTTCACGGACGAACTGGCTGTGGCTTCGAAGCAGGACCCCATCGCCTTCCGCCGCAAGCTGCTGGGCGAGCCGCGTCTTCTGGGCGAGGCCGGGCAGGGCGACAGCTTCCACACCGGCCGGATGCGCGGAGTGCTGGATCTTGTCGCCGAGAAGTCCGGCTGGGGTCGCAAGACCCCCAAGGGAACGGGCCTTGGCGTGGCCTGCCACTACAGCCACCTGGGCTATGTGGCCGTGGTCATGGAGGTGTCGGTCACCAACGGCGCGCTGAAGATCCACAAGGTCTGGGCCGTCGCCGATGTCGGCTCGCAGATCGTCAATCCCAGCGGGGCCGAGCAGCAGGTGCAGGGCTCGATCCTGGACGCCATCGGCGCCGCCCTGCACCAGGTGATCACCTTCGAGAACGGCGCGACCACGCAAAGCGGTTTCGCAGACCACCCGCTGCTGCGAATGGCCGAGGCTCCGCCGGTCGAGGTGCATTTCAAGCTCAGCGACAACCGGCCCACGGGCCTGGGCGAGCCGGCCTATCCGCCGGCCCCGGCCGCGCTGTGCAACGCCATCTTCGCGGCGACGGGCAAGCGCATTCGGTCCCTGCCCATTGGCGACCAACTGGCCTGACGGGAAAGCGCCTGCTAGGAGCGTGAGCCCGCTCCTAGCCCCGCCTCCTAGCAAAGTCTCGTCATGTCTCAGGTCACCGTCGTCAGCCATCCCCTGGTTCAGCACAAGCTGACCAAGATGCGAGACAAGACCACCTCGACCAAGACGTTCCGCGCCCTGATGCGCGAGACGGCGACCCTGATCTGCTACGAGGTCACGCGCGACCTGCCGATGGATGAGGTCCAGATCGAGACCCCGGTCGCCCCGACCTCGGCCAAGGAGATCGCCGGCAAGAAGCTGGTCTTCGCCCCGATCCTGCGCGCCGGCCTGGGCATGGCCGACGGCATGCTGGACCTGGTGCCCTCGGCCCGCGTCGCCCATGTGGGCCTCTATCGCGATCCAGAGTCGCTGGAGGCGGTCGAATATTACTTCAAGGCGCCGCAGGACATCGCCGGCCGTCTGGTCATCGTGGTCGATCCGATGCTGGCCACCGGCCACTCGGCCATCGCCGCCGTCACCCGCCTGAAGGCGGCCGGAGTCACCGACCTGCGGTTCGTCTGCCTGCTGGCCGCCCAGGTCGGGATCGACAACCTGCGCGCCGCCCATCCGGACGTGCCGATCTGGACGGCCGCCATCGACGCCGAGCTGAACGATCACGGCTATATCGTGCCGGGCCTGGGCGACGCCGGCGACCGGACCTTCGGCACGCGATAGGGGGATTGTCATCCCGGCCGTAGCGCGCAGCGCGAAGAGCCGGGACCGCAACGAACTCTGAGTTTCCGGCGGTCCCCGATAGCCTCTGTGAGGCTTCCGGGATGACAACTTGCTTAAGGGAGAGCCTTCACGAAGGCCTTCACGACACTGGCGGAGTTGTCCGAGGCCAGCTGCAGGAAAGTGTGCATCTCATTGGCCCCGTCGCCGCCGCCGGCCAGGTCCGACAGGCTGCGGAAGGCGATGAACGGCGCGCCATTGGCATAGGCTACATGGGCTACGGCGGCGCTTTCCATGTCCACGACCCGCGCCTGGAAGGTGGCGCGGGCGTATTTGCGGTAGGCGGCGTTGTCGAGGAAGACGGGCGCCGAGATGCCGTTGCCGCCAACCACCACCTTGGGCGCATGCACCAGGCACTGATTGGCCACGCAGCGGGCCAGCGGGGCGGTGGTCGCGATGGCGCGAGCGGTCTCCAGCATGGCCGGATCGACCGGGAACCAGCGGCGGCGCTCGGGTGGACTATCGCCGCGAGCGATCATGATCGAGCGGGGGATCATCATGCCAAAGGCGGGGAGATTGTCGTTGCGCATCGAAGCCGAGAGCTCGAAGCCCTTTTCGGTCTCGCGGGCGAAGGCGGTTTCCAGGTTCTGGCTCCACTGGTCGGCCACGATCACGTCGCCGATATCGAGGCTCTCATCGACGCCGCCCGCAATGCCCGAGAACACGATCCGGGTGACGTTGAACCGGTCCAGAGCCAACTGGGTCGTCATGGCCGCATTGACCATGCTGACGCCGCTGAGGAACAGCACCACCGGTTTGCCCTCCAGCTCGCCCGTGGTGAAGGTCACCCCCGCGGCCGTGTAGCGCTTCTGGTCTTTCGTGGAGGCCGCCAGGACAGTCAGCTCCGGCGGGAAGGCCGAGATCACCGCGATGCGCGGGGCATCGTCGAAACGCTCGGCCGCCGCGGCGGGCAGGACGGTGAAAAGGAAGATGGCCAGGGCCGTAAGCAGACGCATGGATGAACTCTCTCGGGAACAGGCGCCCGAAGGCAGCACGGCGTTGAGAGCTTGGACATAGCCCGCCGACGGCTCCGGGCCAATCGCCGACGATCTGTTCAAGCGCGGGTCATCGGGCAGCCCGTTTCCACCAGGGCGACGTCATTTCAGGCGGCGCTCGAATGATTTCCGCTGCGTTAACCAGTGATGCAGACAGGGCTGGCAGGGTGATCAATATGACCCGAGCCCAGACACCTTCGTATTGGACCGAACAGGCCACCCGGATCGCCGCCGCCGCGGCTCTGGGGCTGACGGTGGCGTTGCTGGCCTATGCCTGTATCGAGTTGCCACGCGACCTGGGGCAGATCGCGCCAATCTGGCTGGCCAATGGGGTCGTGCTGACGGTGCTGCTCTGGACGGATCGCGCGCGCTGGCCGCTGCTGATCGCCTTCGCCGTGGCGGGAAACATAGCGGCCAGCCTGCATGCCGGCGGACGCCTGCCGGTGGCCCTGGGGCTCAGCCTTGGCAATGTCGTGGAATATCTGCTGTCGGCGGTAGCCCTGCGGCATGTGCTTGGTCGAGACATGGATGTCAGCCGGCCCCGCGATCTGGGGTGGATCGCCCTGATCTGCGGTTTCTGCGCGCCAGCGGTCTCGGGCGTCATTGCGGCCGCCGTCCTGTACGCCTCGCGGGATGCCGATATTGGCCGGACTTTCGTCAGCTGGGGCCTGTCCAACGCCCTGGGCCTGATGCTGGTGACGCCTTGCCTGATCGCTTTTCGGCAAGCGCGTTCGCTGTTGGCCGAGCGCCCGGTCACCCGGCGCGGCTGGCTGGCCCTGGCGGTGCTGGTCGTCACCATCATCGTGGTGTTCACCCGGCCGCGCTATCCGCTGTTACTCATCATCCCACCGGTCCTGATCTTCGTTGCTCTGGAGCTGGAATTCCTTGGGGCTGCGGCCGGGATTCTCATCCTGTCGGGCATGGCCGTCGGCTTCACGACGATGAACATCGGTCCGGTCGCCTTGTTGGCCCAGGACACGGCCGAGCGTGCGCTGTTCCTGCAGATCTTCCTGGTGGTCTCGATCTTCGCCGCGTTGCCGCTGGCGACGATCAACGCCCAGAGACGCCGTTTGCGCGAAGTGGCGCAGGAGCAAACCCGCTGGGCCGACATGGCCGAGAGCCTGGCGGGAGTCGGCTACTGGCGCGTCGTCCTCTCGACCCAGGCGGTGACCTGGTCCGGCCAGATGTACGCGATCCTGGGGATCGAGCCGGGAACCCAGATCTCTCCTGAGCGGTGGCTCAAGGCGATCCACCCCGAGGATCTCGAGAGGACCCGGCAGCACTATCGAGACATGGTCGAGGGATGCGCGACGAGCTCGACGTTGCTCACTCGCGTGGTGCGCGCCAGCGGTGAGGTCCGGCACGTCAGCGGCCACATGAAGGTCGAGCGCGACGCCGAGGGGCGCCCGACCGTCGTGTTCGGTGTGATCATGGACGTCACCGCCCAGAAGGAGGCCGAACGGACCATCACCGAAAGCGAAGCCCGCTTCCGTATTCTCACCGAGAACGGCAGCGACGTGCTCGCGCATTCGAGCCTGGATGGCCGGATCACCTATATTTCGCCTTCGGTCGAGCATCGCCTTGGCTTCAAGCCCGATGAAGTGATTGGACGCCGATTGACCGACTTCATCCACGATGACGACGTCGAGGCGGTCCTGACCGTGGTTCGGACCCAGTTCGAAAGCCGCGGGAGCACCTCTCCGGTGCGGGTCGAATACCGCTCGCGTCACAAGGATGGTCGGGAGATCTGGTTCGAGGCGCGCCCGACCCTGGTGCTTGATCCCGCGACAGGCAGGATCAACGGCGTCACCGACATCATCCGCGACATCTCGCGCCGCAAGATGCTGGAAATCGAACTGCGCCAGGCGCGCGCCGACGCCGAAGCCGCGGCGGCCGTCAAGAGCGAGTTCCTGGCCAATATGAGCCATGAGCTGCGCACGCCGCTGACGGCGGTCCTGGGCTTCACCAAGCTGGTCGAGGACCAGCCCGAGCTCAGCGACGCGACGCGTGGCTATGTCGAGCGGGTCTCCAACGCCGGCAAGGCGCTGCGGGCGACCGTCAACGACATCCTTGATTTCTCCAAGCTCGAGGCCGGGCAGGTCGATATCAAGCCAAGGCCGATGTCGCCGGCCGAGCTGGCGCGCGAGACCATCGAGCTCTTCGACGCCCAGGCCAGAGCCAAGGGCCTGTCGCTGAAGATGTCGGGCCTGGAGGCCGTGCCCCCGGTGGTGCTGGCCGATCCCGACCGGCTGCGCCAGATACTGCTCAACCTGATCGGCAACGCCGTGAAATTCACCGAGCAGGGCGGCGTCGAGGTCCAGGCCGCTTTCGATCCGGCAACCGAACGCCTATCGTTCTCGGTCGTCGACACCGGGCCCGGCATGCCCGCCGACCGCGTCGGTTACCTGTTCCAGCGCTTCTCCCAGGTCCATGGCTCATCGACGCGCAAGTACGGCGGCACGGGTCTTGGCCTGGCGATCTGCAAGGGCCTGGCCGAGGCCATGGATGGTGACATCGGGGTCGAGAGCCGCGAAGGCGAAGGCTCGCGGTTCTGGTTCGAGCTTCCTGCTCCCATAGTCGATCATGGCGAGGAGGGCGCGAGCGAGAGCGATGGGCAGCTGACACTCCCCGATAACTGCCGGATTCTGATCGTCGACGACAATCTCGCCAATCGTGAACTGGTGCGGGCGATCCTGGGTCCGTTCGGCGCCGAGATGACCGACGCCGCCGATGGCGACGAGGCGATCTCCAGCGCGGGCGAGGCGCCCTTCGACGTCATCCTGATGGACCTGCGGATGCCGCGCGTCGATGGCCGGGCCGCCGCCGCCCGGATCCGCCAGGGTGGCCTCAATGCCCGGACCCCGATCTTGGCCTTCTCGGCCGACGCCTCGACCCTGACAGTCGACGACCTATTCGACGGCCAGATCCCCAAGCCCTTGTCGACTCTGGGATTGATCGAGACCCTGGCGCGGACCTTAGCGACAAGCAGGGTTTGACGAACCCGGTTCGAAACGACCAATTGTCGAGAGATCCCGGCTTCGCCGGCGATCATCCCCTGATTCTGTTTCGGGCCTGATCGCGACCGATGTCCAAAGCCGCGTCCCTGATCTATGTCGCCGACGACGATCCCGACATTCTGGAGTTGATTTCCATCGTCCTGACCCGGGGCGGCTTCGAGGTGGTCGGGTTCGAGACGGCCGACGCCCTGATGGCGGCGCTGGCCGTGAGGACGCCGGCGGCCGCGTTGCTGGACGTGCGCATCCCGGGGCAAAGCGGTCTGGACGCGCTCAAGGCCATCAAGGACGACTCCGCCACCGCGCACATTCCGGTGCTGATGCTGACGGGCGATGGACGCCTGGACCGCATTGTCCAGGCCATGCAACTGGGCGCGGCGGGCTATGTGATGAAGCCCTTCGACGGCGCGCAGCTGGTCGAACGGGTTCGAAGCCTGCTGCTCTAGAGCCCTTTCCGACCTGATGGCTTCATCAGGGTCGGGCGAAAAGAACTCTAAATCAAAAGTTTAAAGCATTTTTCGATCCGATAACCGTTTCACACTTATCGGAAAATGCTCTAGCCGACGAGCTTGCGAACCCAGGTCAGGAAGTTGTTCCAGGTCTCGATGAACGTGGCGATCACGCTTTCGGCTTGGGTGATCGCCGCGGCCGGCTTGGGCGGCGGAGCCGGCACGAACCAGCTGGGCGCGGCCGGCGGCGCGCAGTTCATCCGCATGCCAACGCCCTTCAGATAGCCGCGCCTGATACCGCCTGAGCGGATGGCGGCCTGCACGGCCTTGTCGTGTTTGGCCGCGCCGGTCAGCTTGCGGATCCAGCCGCGGAACGGCAGGACGTGGGTGGTCTGGTCGCGCACCTCGGCGACTCCGGCCTTCCAGGCGCCGTCGACGACCTTCTTGCCCCTGGAGCGATTGTCCGGCGGCGGCGCCTCGTCCAGATCCGGGCCGAGCGCTGCATCCAGCCGGCCGATCTCGGCGGCGATCGGCTCACAGCGCTCCAGACCCGCGACGTCATAGGGATCGGCGACCGCGCGGGTCAGGACGGCGGGGATGTCCTTGCGCTTGAGGTTCAGATCCTCCAACGGTGCAGTGACGGCGTCGCGCAGGGTGTCGCCGCGCTGGGTCGTGCCGGGATCGGCTGCCAAAGCCGGTCCGGCGAGCAGGGCGCAAGTCAGGGCAAGGGAGATCGAGCGACGCATCACGGCGAGATCGCCCGGCTTTGCGGTTCCGCGCAAGAGGAATGCGCCGGCGCCGGGTCTCAGATTTCCTGGTTGTACTTGCCGACCCGGTCGCCCAGGCGCGGCTTCACTTCCTGGCGGAACAGGGCGCGCATGTCGTCCTGGGAGCTGATGCTTTCGACCACGACGACGATCTCCGGCTTGTTGGAGGAGGCCCGCACCAGCACCCACGAGCCGTCCTCCAGGTGCACCCGCACGCCGTTGACGGTGATCACCTCGACGATCTTGCGGCCCAGGATCGAACCGCCGGCCGCGAACAGGTCCTGGTATTCCTTCACCACGTCGGCGACGACGCCGTATTTCACCTCGTCGCCGCAGTGCGGGCTCATGGTCAGGGAGGTGAAGGCCACCGGCAGCGCCTTGCGCATGTCCGACAGCTTCTGGCCGGGGTTGCGGTCCAGCATGGCCAGGATGGCGGCGGCGGCGGTCAGGCCGCAGTCATAGCCGTAACCCAGCTCGCCGTTCATGAAGAAGTGACCGCTCTTCTCGAAGCCGGCCAGGGCGCCCAGCTCAGCGCTCTTGCGCTTGATATAGCTGTGGCCGGTCTTCCAGTAGATCACCTTGCAGCCGTGCTGCGCCAGGATCGGGTCGGTGGCGTAGAGGCCGGTGGACTTCACATCGACCACGAAGGTCGCGCCGGGGTTCAGCGGGGCGAGATCCCGGGCCAGCATCAGGCCGATCTTGTCGGCGAAGATTTCCTCGCCCTCGTCGTCGACCACGCCGCAGCGATCGCCGTCGCCGTCGAAGCCGAAGGCCAGGTCCGCTCCGTGCTCGCGGACAGCGGCGGCCATGGAGTGCAGCATCTCCACGTCTTCGGGGTTCGGGTTGTACTTCGGGAAGGTGTAGTCGAGCTCGGTGTCCATGCCGACCACTTCGGTCACGCCCATGCGCTGCAGGGCGTCGACGGCGAAGGCCCCGGCCGTGCCGTTGCCGCAGGCGGCGATGACCTTCAGGGGCCGGGTGATGCTGGCGCGCTTGGCGACGTCGGCGATGAAGCGCTCGGCCTGGCCCTCGACCCGGATCAGCTTGCCGCCGTCACGCTCGACGAACTTGCCGCCCAGCACGATGTCGCGCAGCCGGCCCATCTCGTCGGGACCGAAGGTTAGCGGACGCTGGGCTCCCATCTTCACCCCCGTCCAGCCGTTCTCATTGTGGCTGGCGGTGACCATGGCCACGCAGGGAATGTCCAGGTCGAACTGGGCGAAATAGGCGGTGGGCGACAGGGCCAGGCCGATGTCGTGGACCTCGCAGCCGGCCGATATCAAACCCAGGATCAGGGCGTTCTTGATCGACGACGAATAGGAGCGGAAGTCGTGGCCGACCACGATCTTCGCCAGGCCCAGTTCCTGGATGTAGGTGCCCAGTCCAAGACCCAGGGCCTGAATGCCCAGCAGGTTGATGTCCGGCCCAAACAGCCAGCGCGCGTCGTATTCCCGAAAGCCCGTGGCCTTGACCAACGGCTCGTTCTCATAGGCGGCGGTATTGGGAACGAGGTCAGAGCGGGGAGCGGAGAACATCGGGGCTCGCTTCAATGTTGAGAACGTCGCCTTACCGTCGCGGCAAAGGTTCCGCTAGCGCTCTGACATGACAAAGGTCGGCGAAACGTAAATTGCAGCTAGATAATCCCGGCCCGAAGCAGGTCGTGGACATGCAATACGCCGACCGGGCGTTCGCCTTCGACCACGAACAGGACCGTTATCCGCCGCTCGTTCATGATCTTCAGGGCTTCGGCGGCCAGGGCCGATGGGGCGATGGTCAGCGGCGCGCGGGTCATGACCTCGCCGGCGATGTGGCTCATCAGCCCGTCCATGTGACGGCGCAGGTCGCCGTCGGTGATCAGGCCGATCAGGGCGCCGGCCGTGTCAATGACGCCCACGGCGCCAAAGCGCTTTTCGCTCATCACCAGCAGCGCGTCGGACATCGGCGCGTCGATATGGGCCAGCGGCAGTTCCTGCTCGCCGTGCATCAGGTCGCCGACCGTGCGCAGCATTGCGCCCAGCTTGCCGCCGGGGTGAAAAACGCGGAAATCGCTGGCCGTGAAGCCGCGTCGCTCTAACAGGGCCACGGCCAAGGCGTCCCCCAGGGCCATCTGCAGGGTGGTGGAGGTGGTCGGGGCGCTGACCTCGGCGGTCGCTTCCGGCGCATCGGGCAGCAACAATAAAATGTCGGCCGCCTGGCCCAACTGGCTCTCGGTGACGGCGGTCATGGCGATCAGCGGGATCGAGAAGCGCTTGGCGTAGGCGAGGGTGTCGGACAACTCGCGGCCCGCGCCTGATTTCGACAGGGCCAGCACCACGTCATCTGGGCCGATCATGCCCAGGTCGCCATGGCTGGCCTCGGCGGGGTGAACGAACATGGCCGAGGTGCCTGTCGAGGCCAAGGTCGCGGCGATCTTACGCGCCACGTGGCCTGACTTTCCCATGCCGGTGCAGACGACCCGGCCCTTGGCGTTGAACACGGTCTCGACCGCCTTGACGAAAGACTCGCCAAGCATGCTGGACAGCTCGCGCAGTGCGTCAGCTTCGCCAATCAGCACCCGCTGCCCGACCGAGACGGCGTCGAAGGCGCTCACTGAACGGTTCCGCCGGCGGCCTTGACGGCGCGGACGGCCTCTTCGGCGCGGCGTCTGGCGCCTTCCTTCTCGCGCTCGATCTTGGCGCGCATTTCCGGCGTTTGCTGAATCGGGACGGAGCCGAACGGATCGGGCGAGCGCGCGCCATAGCCTTGCGGCCAGACCAGGGCGAGGGCGATCATCGCCAAGGCGATCAGCGCCATCAGGGGCATGAAGAAGCGGTCGGACATGGCCTTGCCTATAGCATGTGTCGCGCTGACGGGGAGGGGGCGCCAAGGGGAGGCAGCGCTTGACGTGACGCGCCGCCGGGCCTAGCCCGCCCGTGACATCTCGCAAGGAGGCCCGATGCCAACCCTCGTCCTGCTCCGCCACGGCCAGAGCCAGTGGAATCTCGAGAACCGCTTCACCGGCTGGGTGGACGTCGACCTGACCGCCGAAGGCGAGGCTCAGGCGCGCAAAGGCGGCGAACTGATCGCGTCCGCAGGCATCGATTTCGACGAGGCCTTCACCTCTGTGCAGACGCGCGCGATCCGCACCTGCAACCTGGCGCTGGACGCCGCCCAGCAGAGCTTCGTGCCGGTGACCAAGGACTGGCGCCTGAACGAACGCCACTACGGCGGCCTGACGGGTCTGAACAAGGCCGAGACCGTCGCCAAGCATGGCGAGGAGCAGGTCACCATCTGGCGTCGTTCGTATGATGTCCCGCCGCCTGAGTTGGCGGCTGGAGGCGAATACGATTTCAGCAAGGACCGCCGCTACGCCGGCAAGGACTTGCCGTCCACCGAGAGCCTGGCCACGACCCTGGTTCGCGTGCTGCCCTATTGGGAAGCCGAGATCGCGCCGAAGCTGGCTAAGGGCGAGACGATCCTGGTCGCCGCCCACGGCAATTCGCTGCGCGCCATCGTCAAGCACCTGTTCCAGGTGCCCGACGACGACATCGTTCACGTCGAGATCCCCACCGGCAACCCGCTGGTGATCGAGCTGGATGGTGATCTGAAGCCGGTTGCGGTCCGCTATCTGGACGAGGCCCGGGCTCAGAAACTGCCCGCCATTGCCTGATTGCGGCAGAAGCGCTTGGAAACTCAGCGTTAATGCGGGAGCAGGCATGGTAATGATCCATCCATCCAAGGATAGATCGCGATCACCATGACCGCTCCGGTGGCGACTGGCCACGAATACCGGCGCCTCACGCAGTATGACGTCGATGTCATCTGCGCCAAGCACGACCGCCTGTGGGCGGCTCGGCTCGGTGGCGCGCGGGCGGTATTTAACTTCTGCGACCTGTCGGGCCTTTCGGTTACGGGCCGAAATCTCTGCGACGCCGATTTTACGGGGGCGCTGCTGGTCGGTTGCGACATGCGCAAGACCAAGCTCGACAATGCCAACATGTACGGCGCCGACATGCAGGGCGCGGATCTGACCGACGCCTCGATGCGCCGCGTCGACCTGCGCGGCTCCAGCCTGCGGGGCGCCAACCTGACCGGCGCCGATCTCTTCGAGGCCGACCTGCGCGAAGGCTCGATCGCCGCGGCGGATCGGAAGGAAGGCTACAAGATCATCGAGCCGATCCAGCGCGAGGCCTATGCGACCGGCGCGGTCCTGGCCGGGGCCAACCTGGAACGCTCGCGCCTGTCAGGCATCATGGCCACCAAGGCCGATTTCAGCGACGCGATCCTGAAGGACGCCAAGCTTGTGCGGGCCAATCTGAAGCAGGCCAATTTCAACGGCGCCAACCTGGCGGGCGCCGACCTTTCCGGGGCCAATCTGGCCGGCGCCGACCTGCGCAACACTGTGCTGGTCGGGGCCAAGACCCAGTCCTGGAACGTCAGTGACACCAATATGGAGGGCGCACTGACCGACAAGCCGTCGGGCACCAGCGTCTCCGACATGCCTTATGAGCAGATGATCGCCGATCATGCCCGCTGGTGCGAGACCGGGGGAGCGGAGGGCAAGCCGTCTTCCTTCGACAAGGCCGACCTGCGCAATCTGAAATCGATCCGCGGCTTCAACCTGACGGCCTTGTCGGCCAAGAGCGCGGTGTTCTACGGCCTCGACATGGAGGGCGTGCAGCTTCAGGGCGCGCAGCTGGAGGGCGCGGACCTGCGAGCCTGCAATCTTCGCCATGCCGATTTGCGCGGCGCACGGCTTCGCGGCGCCAAGCTTTCGGGTTCGGATCTGCGCGACGCTCAACTGGGCCCCTTGCTGATCGGACGGGACCGGCTGCTGCCGTCGGACATGACCGGGGTCATCCTGACCAACGCCGATCTCGCGCGAGCCGACCTGCGACAGGCGTGCCTGAGTGGCGCGGACCTGTCGCGCGCCAATTTCACCAACGCTCTCCTCAAAGAGATCGACATCACCGGAGCCATTCGCCTGGGGGCGAGGGGTTTGGGAGGCGTTATCTAGCCGGGCGTCGCCCACTCAAGCTTCGAGCACGACATTTCCACGCGGCCTTAACTGTTCGCTCGTCGAACTGCGTTATCCTTACCGTCGGGCAATGACCCAGGGAGAGACTGAGAGACATGACCGCCGCGCAAAGCATGGCTGGTAGACGACGCCTCAGCCAGGCAGAGCTCGACATGATCGTGACATCCCACGAGAAATTCGTGACGGGCAAGCAGGGCGGCAAGCGGGCTTCCCTGAAATTCATGAATCTGTCCGGTCTGGACATGTCGTTCCGCAATCTCATCGACGCCGATTTCTCCGGCTCGGTTCTCGATGGTTGCCGCATGGTCCGCACCAAGCTGGACCGCGCTAACCTTTTCGGCTGCGATCTGCGCAAGGCCGATCTGCGCCAGGCGACAATGGTTCGCGCCGACCTGCGGGGCGCCTGTCTGCGCGGGGCCAACCTGGCCCAGGCCGACCTGACCCAGGCTGACTTCCGCGAAGGCCAGATCGCCATCCCCCATCCCCGCAAGGGCCTCGACACGCTGCGCCACGAGACGCGCCAGGGCGAGGTCGACGAGGTTAACTTCTCGGGCGCCACCCTGGACGGCTCGCAGTTCGAGGGCGTGTCGGCTTTCAAGGCCGATTTCAGCGACTGTTCGCTGCGCGGCGCCAAGCTGTCGGGCGCTAACCTCAAGGATGCAAACCTGTCGGGAGCCATTCTTGACGGCGCCGATGTCAAGGGCGCCAACCTTGAGGGCGCCAATCTGCAAGGCTCGGTGATGGCAGGGGTCGACACCTCTACCGCCCGCACCGCCGGCTCGAACATGGCCGGCGCCCTGGTCGCCGTCACGGCCCAGGCCCAGGCGAGGGCTCAAGAGCTCTATAAGCGCGCCCTGGACAATCAGCGCTGGTGCCAGACTGGCGGCAAGGAAGGCCAGTGCGCGCGGTTGGACGGCGAGGATCTGCGTCCGCTGGGCGACCGCCTCAAGGGGCTGCGGCTGACGGCCATGAGCGCCAAGGGCGCCTGCATGGTCGGGCTGGATCTGTCGGGCGCTCAGCTACAGGGCGCGAACCTGCAGAACGCCGACCTGCGCGCCACCAACCTGCGCGGGGCCGACCTGCGCGGGGCCAAGCTGACCGGCGCCAACCTGACCAAGGCCGACCTGCGCCAGGCGTTTCTCGGCCCGCTTCCGCTGGGTCCTGAGCGGCGCACCCTGACCAATCTGGCTTCGGCTCGCCTGCGCTATGTTATGGCTCAGACGGCCGATCTTTCGGAAGCCGTGTTCGACGGCGCCGATCTGCGCGGGGCCGACTTCACTGGCGCGCGGGCCGTCAAGGCCAGCTTCCGTGAATGCGACCTGAGCCAGGCGCAGGGCCTGGATCTGTCCTCGCCGGAATAGCTTCCCATACGAAAAAGGCGGCGCATCGCTGCGCCGCCAAAGTCGAGGGGAGGGATCTCAGAAGACGATGTTCAGGGCTGCCGGTCAGGCGGCCTTTTCGCTTTTGACCTTTTTACCTTCGATCAGCGGGGCGGCAGCCGACTTGATCTCGATGGTGCGCGGCTTGAGGGCTTCGGGCAGTTCGCGCTTCAGAGCGATGGAGAGCAGGCCGTCGGCCAGGGCCGCGTCGGTCACCAGCACATAGTCGGCCAGCTGGAAGCGGCGCTCGAAATTGCGCTCGGCGAGGCCGCGATGCAGATAGCGCTTGGCGTCGTCATTGGCGGCCTTGCGACCGGTGACGGTGAGAAGGTTCTCCTTCACCTCGATGGCCAGTTCTTCTGGCTTGAAGCCGGCGACGGCGATCTCGATGCGATACGCATTCTCGTCGGTGCGCTCGATATTATAGGGGGGATAGCCCGAGGCGGCTTCGTTTGACGCGGCGGCGTCGAGCAGGGAGGCCAGCCGATCGAAGCCGACGACGGACCGATAGAGGGGGGAAAGGTCGATAGTGCGCATGGTCACATCCTTCTTATCAAGCAAGGTTGCAGTGTCTGTTCGTCCCTTCGGCGCCCCGAAACCGGCGACGCCTGTGGTTCGGAAGGCCCGGAAATCCAGCGCCTTCGGATAGACAGGTAGGAAGCAGGATTTTGGCTTCAAGGGGTTGAATCGAGCGTCGGTCGCTAAACGCTTGATCGGCTCGATCCCCCGGTTAAGGTCGCCGCTCCTGACGCGGAAGAGACCTCCCAAGATGACCCACCGTCGCCATGTCCTGATGCTGGCAGCCGCCCTGTGCCTGGCAGCGCCCGCCGCCTTCGCCGCCGACGCAGCCCTCAAGGCCGCCGTCGCCGCGCCTCACCGCCCTGCCGCTGACGTGGCCCGCGACGGCGCCCGCCACCCCTATGGGAGCCTGTCGTTTTGGGGGCTGAAGCCCAAGCAGACCGTGATCGAAGTCTCGCCGGGCAACGGCTACTGGACCGAGATTCTCGCGCCCTACGCCAAGGCCACCGGCGGAACCTACATCGCCAGCGTCGCCGATCTGGCCAATCCCAAGCTGTCCGATGGCGCGCGCAAGGGGCGCGCGGACTTCGAGGTTCGCTTCGCCGACGAAGCCCGCTACGGCAAGGTGAAGTATGCCAATTTCGGAACCCTGTCCGCGCCGCTGGGCGCGCCGGGTTCGGCTGACCTCGTGCTCACGGCCCGCAACGTCCACAACTGGACCGGCCAGCCCGGCGTCGCCGACAAGGCCTTCGCCGACTTCTTCGCCGTGCTCAAGCCGGGCGGCCTGCTGGCCGTCGAGGATCACCGCGCCGATCCCCGTCCCGAGGGCAGCCCCGGCTCGGGCGGCTACCTGGCCACCGCCACGGTGGTCGCGCTGGCCAAAAAGGCCGGCTTCAAGCTGGACGCCAAATCCGAGATCAACGCCAACCCCAAGGACACCAAGGATCACCCCTTCGGCGTCTGGACCCTGCCGCCGGTCAAGCGCACCGCACCGGGTGGCCAGCCTGCCGACCCTACCTTCGATCGTACCAAGTACGATGCGATTGGCGAGAGCGACCGGATGACCTTGCGTTTCCGCAAGCCGTCGTAGTCCGGCGCCTTTTGGCCAAGGTCGCGAAATAGTCTGGCGGCGATCGCGAGGGGGGATGATGCTTCCGGATATTGCCTGGTCCAGACGGGGCTTGATCGTCGGCGCGTCGGCGGTGGGCCTCGTCGGCTGTGGATCCAAGAAAGCCGACGAGACGCCCAAGTCGGCCCCCGAGGCTGAAAACGGGACCATCGAGACAGCGGTCGGCGGCGATTGGCGCTCGTCGGCCGACCGCGCTCGTGACATGTGGCGCCATCCCATCGAGAGCCTGAAGTTCTGGGAGTTGAAACCCGGTCAAACGGTGGTCGAGTTCTGGCCCGGGGCCGGTTGGTACACCGAGATCCTGGCGCCGTTTCTGGCCGCGACCAACGGCAAGCTCTATGCCCCGACCCTGCTGGTGGATCCCAGCGACCCCGCCGCCGCCGGGGTGGTCGAGGCCTATCGGCGCAAGCTGTCTGAAAAGTCCAAGCTCTATGGCGCGGTGGAAGTCACCGCCTTTGGTCCGACCAGCGGTCCGGTCGCGCCGGCCGGTTCGGCCGATCTGGTGCTGTTCCTGCGCAACGTCCACAACTGGATGGCGGCCGGTATCGCCGAAAAGGCGTTCAAGGACGCCCTGGCCTCGCTGAAGCCCGGCGGCGTTCTGGGCGTCGAGGAGCATCGTGGCGAGCCTGGGCGTGTTCAGGACGTCCTGGCGGCCGATGGCTATGTGCAGGAAGCCTATGTGGTGCAAATGGCCCGCGAGGCCGGCTTCATCGTGGCCGGCGCCAGTGAGATCAACGCCAATCCCAAGGACACCAAGGACCATCCCTTCGGCGTCTGGACCCTGCCGCCGGCCCGCCTGTCGGCCCCGCGCGGCGAGCCGGCCGAGCCCGGCTTCGACCATGCCAAGTACGACACCATCGGCGAGAGCGACCGCATGACCCTCAAATTCGTAAAGCCCAAATGAGCCATGCAATGAACCGCTGGACCGCGATGCTGATGGCCGGCGCGCTGATCGCCGCGGCGACGCCCGCCCTGGCGGAAAAGATCGGGCCGGCCTCCAAGGCGTTCCCCTATCTCGAGAAATTCCTGAAAGTGCCGCCCGCCGAACGCTCAAAGCTGCGTCTGAGCTACGGCCTTTCGCGGGATGGGAAACCATTGTCGAACCTGAAAGCGACGCTAATCGAGCCTACGGGCGCCCGCACACCATTGCCCGTCGACGCGGCCGGCGTCTTCGAGCGCCTGCCGACCCTGGCTCAGCTCGAGAGCGGATCGAAGCTGGCGCTCGACCTGCCCGAGGACGCCAAGATCGGCAGCAGCCTCAACTTTGGCACGCAGATCAAACCGGCGTCGGAATACGAGGTCGCCGAGTTGGCGGCCACCGTCGATCAGGCTGGCGTAGTCATCGGCAAGGTGGCCGGGGCCGCAGCGCTGCTAGCGCCCAAAATGACCGGCATCGTGTTTTCGAGGGCCGAAGGCGGCGTCGCGATCTTCGCCGACGGACGCACACAACCCCTACCCGAGATGCAGGACAGCCCCTATTTCCGTCCGGACGACTTCAAGGGCGCCGTAAGGGTTAAGTTGACAAAATCCCCGACTAAGGTCGGGTTCTACGCCAAGAAGAAATAAACCAGACCGGGTCTGAACGGTGTTTACTTGCCGCTGCCGCCCGGTTTAGCTATCGCCAATCAACACGTAAAACACAGAGGGAAATCGCGCTCATGGCTACGCTGCAAGAAATCACCGACCGTATCAAAGGCGCCGTGGGCGAAGACAGCGGTCTGGGCAAGAGCCTGAAATTCGACCTCAAGGACGCCGGCGTCGTGCACATCGATGGCGGTTCGGTCAGCAACGAAGACCTGCCCGCTGACCTCGTCATGACCCTGAGCATGGACGATCTGCTGGCCATCGGCGCCGGCTCGCTGGACCCCACCATGGCGGTGATGACCGGCAAGCTGAAGCTTTCGGACATGGGTACGGCCATGGCGCTGCAGTCCAAGATGGCGGCGCTCTTCGCGAAGATGCGCTGATCCCATGACGGAACGGGCGCCTCTGGTATCGATTCCCGAGGCGCCCGTTCCGGATCATGGAACGGCTGAATGGTTTGTCGGCGCGGACGGGGCGACCCTCCGCGCCGCTTCCTTTTTCCCGGATGGCGAATCGCGTGGTTCGGTGATTGTCAGCCCGGGCCGAAGCGAACCGATCGAGAAATATTACGAGGTCGTCGAGGACTTGCTGGCCCGCGGCTTCGCGGTGCTGGTCCATGACTGGCGAGGGCAGGGGCTGTCGGCCCGCGTCTTGCCCGACCGGCTCAAGGGCCACGCCCAAGGCTTCAAACCCTTCCTGGGCGACTACACGGCGCTCCTGAACACTTTCGAAGATCGCCTGCCCAAGCCCTGGATCGCCTTGGGGCATTCGATGGGCGGCTGCCTGACGACCCTGGCCCTGGCGCACGGCGAGAGCCGTTTCTCGGCCTGCGTACTGTCGGCGCCGATGCTAGGCCTCAATACTGGCGGACGCCCCGCCCGCGCCGCGCGGGCGCTGGCCTGGGTCATGTCCCGCGCCGGCCTCTCGGGCGACTACACCTTGGACGACAAGGGCGACCCTTTCACCCACAGCTTCGCCGCCGATGCCCTGACCCACGATCAGGCCCGCTACGAACGCTATCGGGCGCAGCAGCTTGCCAACCGCGACATCGCCCTTGGCGGCACGACCTGGGGCTGGGTGGATTTCGCCTTCTCGGCCTGCGCTTGGCTGCGCCGCTCGCCGGGCGTCGAGACGATCTCGATCCCGGTGACCATCGTTGGTGCGGGCGAGGACAGCCGCGTACTGAACACCGACCTCAGATCCATCGCTCGGCGTATTCCCAGGGGCCGCTACCTGGAGGTCGAGGGCGCGTTCCACGAAATCCTGATCGAGACCGACGAGCGCCGGGCGCAGTTCTGGGCAGCGTTTGACGAGACGGTGGACGCGGTCGCGCCTACTTCGCCGACCGCCTGAGTGACACCAGCGCCTCGTCCAGCGGTCTGCGATCTCCCGAGATCACCATCTGGCCGCCGTTCTGGCCGACCGGCTCGCCGCGCCAGTTGGTGACCATGCCGCCGGCGCCTTCGATCAGGGGGATGGCGGCTTCGATGTCCCAGGACTGCAGGCCGGCCTCGACGACCATGTCCATCTTGCCCATGGCGACCATGGCGTAGGCATAGGCGTCGCAGCCCAGGCGGGCCAGCTTGGCGGCGGCGCGCACCTGCAGCCAGGCGCCGCGTTCGGCGCCGTCGAAACAGGCGTCGGGATCGGTGGTGGCGATGACGGCGTCGGTCAGGTTCGCACATTCGCGGACCTTGATGGGTCGGCTCTGGCCACGCGACATCAGGCGCGAACCGCCGGCATGGCCGACGAACAGCTCGTCCATATAGGGCTGGCCGATAGAGCCCAGGACGGGGCTGCCCTGATGGCGCAGGCCGATCAGAGTGGTCCATAGCGGCAGGCCGGCAATGAAGGCGCGGGTGCCGTCGATGGGATCGAGCACCCAGACGAATTCGGCGTCCGGGCGATCCTCGCCATATTCCTCGCCGATCACGCCGTGCTCGGGATAGTGCTCCGAGATCAGGGCGCGTATCGCCGCTTCCGCGCCGCGGTCGGCTTCCGTCACCGGATCGAAGGCGGCATGGCTGTCGCGTGGCAGGTTCTTGCCCGCGCCCTTGTCCTCGAGCCCGTGATCGGCCCGGAACAGGGGCAGGATCGCCCCCGCCGAAGCGCGGTTCAGGTCGATGATGAAGGCGTCGAGCGCCGCGAGCCGGTCAGCGGAAAGCGTCATGGGCGGGGTTTACCCCCCCCGCCACAAGTACGCTACTCTGACTTATGCGTCGGCGTGCTCGCCGCCGTTCAGCGACTTGGCCAGGTCCAGCAGACGACGACGCGGACGCTCGCCGAGCAGGTAGTACGCGCGGATCAGATCCAGCGTCTCCTTGCGGGCGAACATCTCGCCGCCCTCGGCTTCGCCCGCGGCTTCGCGGCGAACCTGGTCGGAGAGGCCGTCGTAGAAATAGCCCACCGGCACTTCCAGCGCCTCGGACAGCTGCCAGAGGCGAGCGGCCGAGATGCGATTGGCGCCGCACTCGTACTTTTGAATTTGCTGGAATCGTACGCCCACCGTGCCGGCCAGTTGCTGCTGGGTCAGACCCAGAAGACGGCGACGACGGCGCAGACGCTTGCCCAGATGCACGTCGATGTCGTTACCCATGGAAGCCAAGCCCCCCCGCTAGTATCGAGCGTCCCGAAACGGAACGGTCGTGCTTGTTGCCCGCAAGTCGCGTGCCGGGCGAAGTGGCGTTGCGCGCGGCGTGCAAGCCAGCTTACTAAGAAGGCATGTCGGATAAGCGTCGGCCCTGGGCCCAGGATCTGCTGTGGCGTCTGGAGGCGCTGGGCTTTGACCTTTTCATCGCCCTGTTTCGCCTTATGGGGGTGGACGCCGCGTCGAGTTTCGGCGGCTGGATGGGTCGCACGTTCGGCCCGATGAGCGGCGCTCACAAGGTGGCCGAGCGCAATCTGAAGCTGGCCTTTCCGGAAAAGGACGCCGCCTGGCGGGCTGAAACCTTGATCGCGCAATGGGACGGTCTGGGCCGTTCGTTCGCCGAGTTCCCGTTGATGGACAAGATCCTGCCCTCGACCGGACGGGTCGAGGTGGTGGGCAAGGAGCGCCTGGCCGCGATCGCCGAAACGAAGATCCCGGTGGTGTTCGTTTCAGGCCACCTGTCGAACTGGGAGGTGATGCCCGCCGCCATCGTCGATAGCGGCGTCACTTGCGAGATGACCTATCGCGCGGCCAACAACCCCTATGTCGACGAGCGTATCAAGCAGAGCCGGTTCCGCTATGGCGTACGGCTGTTCGCGCCCAAGGGCGGGGACGGCGCGCGCGAGTTGCTGGAAGGGATGAAGGAAGGCCGGTCGGTCGCCCTGATGAACGACCAGAAGTTCAATAACGGCGTGGCGGCCCCGTTCTTTGGCCATGACGCCCGCACCGCGCCGGGGCCGACGCGTCTGGCGATCCGTTTTGGCACGGTGCTGCAGCCGATGTCGGTGCAGCGGATCAAGGGCGCGCGCTTCCGGGCGGTGGTCCATGATCCCATCGTCGTGCCTGCCACCGGCGATCGCACGGCCGACATCGAGACGGGTGTGCGCCTGATCAACGCCTTCATGGAAGATCGCATCCGCGAGCGGCCTGCAGAATGGTTCTGGGTGCACCGCCGCTGGCCCAACGAGGTCTATGCCGCGTTGGCCACCAGGGATGCGGAAGGTCGCGAAGGCTAGATTTCCAGCGCGCCGGGACCATCGCCCTGCCGGCGATGGGGACCTGCGTAGTTGGGTTCGTCGCGACGGCGGCGGCAGGGGCCGAAATAGTCGCCCGAGCGGATGAACGGCCGCTGCTTGAAGATCACCGTGTTGATCCTGTCCAGCAGCGAGCGGGCCGTGACCGGCTTGACCACGATCTCGGTGACCCCGGAGTCGCGGGCCTCGAACACGCGATTACGCTCGGCGAAGCCGGTGAGCATGATGATCGGCAGGAAGGGATCGACGCTGTCGGGCGAGTTGCGGACCAGTTGGGTGAACTGCACACCATCCAGCGGCGACATCTTGAAGTCGACGATGGCGATGTCGACCAGACCCTCGCGAAGCGCCTGCAGGGCTTCGGCGCCGTCCATGGCCTCGCGCACGTGCTTGACGCCCACGCCCTTGAGAATGGTGCTGACGATGGCTCGCATGTGGTGGTTATCGTCCACCAGCAGAAAGCGCAGGTTCGCATATTCCGCCGACATGCGGTGACCATCTCCTCGTCGCACCGGAAAACCGAGCCGCGAATAAGCACGCGGCCAAGCTTCTGGATAGTGAGATCATGGCTAATGAATGGTTTATTTTCGCGCTACAGGCGAGGGGCGCTGGCGCCGACCATCAGGGATGGATCCAGGTTGCGGCCACGCCATTTCATGCGCCAGCACAGGTGCGGACCCGTGGCGCGGCCCTCCTTGCCCACGGCGCCGATGATCTGGCCCTGCTTGACCAGATCGCCAGCCATAACAATGGCTTTCGACAGGTGGAGATAGGCTGTGATCAGTCCCTGGCCGTGATCGATCAGGATAAGGCCGCCTTCGAAGTGCAATCCGGTCTCGGCGAAAACGACCAACCCGCCGGCCGGAGCCCGCACGGAAGTCCCCACAGGCGCCGCTAGGTCAACCCCAAAATGGGGACGCTTGGGCTCGCCGTTGAGGATACGCTGGCCACCGAACCGCGCCGAACGCCGCGCGCCTTCGACGGGCATGATGAACCCGGTCTTGAAGGCGTCGAGGTCCAGAACACTGTTAAAGCCCACCGCCTTGCGCTCACCCTCGGCGGCGATGCGGGCCAGCAGCGCCGGATCGACAGGCGCGACCTGGTCGGCGGGCAGGCCGTCGATGCGCTGAACATCGAAGGTTCCAGGCGCGATCGCAGCCTCATGGCTGGCCGAGCCGTCGGCGGTGGTGACGGTGACGCGCACCAGCGGCGGCGCGTCGCGGTCGAAGCCGACCACGAACCAGCCCTCGGTCGAGGCCAAGCCGACGACTTCGCCGTCGATATCGATGGTGGCGTGCGGCGCGGTGCGGCCAATAGCGTAGCCGCCCTGCACGAACTTGCCCGACAGCGTCAGCCCGGGCGCCGAGGCCCCTGCCGCATGAGCCATGCCGCTGAGGGCGAGGCCCGCGAGGAGGGCGCGACGGTTCAGGCGATCTTCTCTTGCCAGCGCTTCAGCGCCTCGGCGGGGGTGGCGTAGGCTTCCTGCAGCAGGGGGCTCCAGTAGCGCAGCGCGTCCAGCGCCACCTTGGCGCCCGTGACGGCGCACAGCACGAAACGGCCCGGGGCCATCACGGCGAATTCGCCGTCGCCATAGTGCAGCACGGCCAGGCCGTCGGATTTTCCAAGGTCGCGATCATAAGCGTTCATGAGGCTGTTCTACGCCAGAGCGTCGCCTCAGAACAGGTCGCCCTGATCAGGTTTTGGTGTAGTCGGCTTCGGGCGCGCGGGTTTCAGGACGGGAGGCGGCGCGGCGTGTACCACCCCTTCGCCGTCGATCACCGCGTCGCGATCACCGCTCTTGAACTTCAGATTGACCCGCTCGCCCGACGTCAAGTCGCCCACCGAGCGTGCGAAAGAGCCGTCGGCCTTGCGGACCAAGGCAAAGCCGAGCTCCAGCGGCCGTTCGGGATTGAGGGACTGACGCAACTTGTCGAAACCGGCCAGTTGATCCTCGGCGCGCGTCAGGCGGCGCTGGCCGGCCAACCGCAAACGCGTCCACAGGAGCGGCAGACGGGCGTGCGCTTCGGCGCGGTCCGGCGCGCGCGTTCCGCAGGCATTCAGTCGCTGACCAAGATCCGCCAAGCGGTCACGGCCTCGATCCGACATTCGACCACCACCGGCTTGCAGTCGACGGCCGAACTCCTCAAGGCGATCAGCCTTGGTTCGACGCTGTCGCTCCAGCGCCTCGGGCGACAGGCGGGCAGTGACCTTCAGCAGGTCTTGGGCGTGGACGGCGGTGTTGCGGCCCAGAGCCGCGTCCAGCCGGCCTGCCGCGATGTCGAAACGTTGCTGGGCCAGGGCCAGCAGGTCGGCGGGACGGGGCAGGGCGCGGGCGGCGCTAACCAGCCGTGTCCGGCGCTCTTCCAGGACGCGCGAGCCGCAGCGGTTCAGGCGACGGTCGTAGTCGGAGACTAGGGCCCGCAGTTCGCCCAGCACCGGCGTGGCGATCTCGGCGGCGGCCGTCGGGGTAGGCGCGCGGCGGTCGGAGACGAAGTCGATCAGGGTGGTGTCGGTCTCGTGGCCGACGGCCGAGATCAGTGGGATATCGCTGGCGGCCACGGTGCGGGCCAGGGTTTCATCGTTGAAGGCCCACAGGTCCTCGACCGACCCGCCGCCCCGGGCGACGATGATGATGTCGGGTCGAGGCACCCGGCCGCTCGGCGTGATGGCGTTAAAGCCGCGAATGGCCCCGGCCACCTGGGCGGCGGCCTGGTCGCCCTGCACAACGACCGGCCAGACCAGCACGTGACACGGCCAGCGCTCGCGGATGCGGTGCAGGATGTCGCGGATCACCGCGCCGGTCGGGCTGGTGATCACCCCGACCACGGCGGGCATGGAGGGCAGGGGGCGCTTTCGGCTGGCCTCGAACAAGCCCTCGCCGTGAAGCTTGGCCTTCAACCGCTCGAGTTGCGCCAGAAGCGCGCCGACCCCGGCGGCTTCCATGCTCTCGATGACGATCTGGTAGCGCGAGCCGGCCGGATAGGTAGTGATCTTGCCGGTGACGATGACTTCCAGGCCATGCTCGGGCCGCACGCCCAGACCCCGCACCGAGCCCTTCCAGATGACGCCGTCGATGGCGGACTTGTCATCCTTGATGGTCAGATAGACGTGGCCATTGCCGTGATGGGTGACCTTTGACAGCTCGCCGCGCAGCCGCACGTGGGAATAGCTGGTTTCCAGCGTGCGCTTCAGCGCGAAGGCCAGTTCCGAGACGGAATAGGCGGGCGCGTTGGAATCAGGAGCGGCGACGTCGGTCATGGCGATCTAGATAGGACGGAACCGCCGCTGGGTTAAATGGTCGGCGTAACCCATTTCTCAGGATCGGCAACCTAGGGTGGAAGTATCCACTTGGAGTCCGTTATGATCGTCGCGATGTTTCTTGTCTTGGCTCTGCAAGACGACGGCCGCGACTATCGAAAATATTATGACGAGGATCGCGCGGTAGCTGTGAGCGCGCCTCTGTTGGGCAAATGCTTTGGATCGCGAAACAGCGCCGCCTGCGCCGCGCAAGCATTGGACGTTTGCATAGGTCCTTGGCGCCAGCAGCTGGCTATCAACATCTGCGCTCGAACGCAGCGAGACCTCGTTCGTGAGCTCAGCCTGAGCGTGGCGTTATCGGCTCGATCCCGGTCGGCCTTCATCCGCTGGGAACGCGCGCAGCGAGCGCGCGTCGTTCTTTGAGCCGGAGGGCAGTGGATTTCCCGGTGACGTGGATTACTGTTTGGTCAGGGCGATGTTGGTGCGGGCGGCTCCCAGGGAGCCTGCTCCGAAGTAGCAAAGCCCGGGAAGCAAGAGCTCCCCGGGCTTTGCCGGCATGAGAGAATTTCTTGTTTTGACTAGATGTAGCGGCGCAGCGAGCGGGCCAGTTCGGTGGGGCCGGCCTTCTTCTTGGATTGTTGCGGCTGGTAGGCGACCCGGGCGTGCTCGATGCAGTAGGGGCCGTCCGACGAGCGGCGGCCGCAGAAGGTGAAGCCGTCCGACGAGGGGTCGCCGATCGGCCACTTGCACATGTGGGCACCCAGGGTCAGCACGGTGGCCGAGCCGGGTTGCTCGTCGCGGAAGACGGGCAGGGTCGGAGGCGCGACGCCGGACGACACGACGGACTGGGCCGGCATGTGCTCGGGCGTGACGACCCGGCGCGGCGCGGACGGCATGGTCTGCGCGGCGGGACGGGCGGGACGCGGGGCCTTGAACGCCGGACGCGCCGGTTGCGAGGGAGCCGCTCGGCCCGAAAGGCCCAGACGGTGCACCTTGCCGATGACGGCGTTGCGTGTAACGCCGCCCAAGTGCTTGGCGATCTGACTGGCCGAAAGCCCGTCAAGCCAGAGCTTCTTCAAGGTGGTGACCCGATCGTCGGTCCAGCTCATACCCATCTCCCGCCATCCCACGGGTTCCGAGGCTTCCCCAAGCCTTGGACCCCATATGTGGTGTTTTGACCACCCCGCCGGCGGTCGTCCTACTACATATCGTAAAGAAAACGTTAAAACACACAATGGGCGCCAAGTGGTCTGTCCACAGAAACTAGATGTTGATTCGGTAGGGGCCGGCCTTGCGCCACGGAGACCCAAAGCGCACATGCCATTAGCGCGATAGCCGAAAGTGGCCGCCGGTTTCGGCGGCAATCGCGCTAATACTAAGGAGTTCAGCGGTTTCGAGTTCCTCGAAAACGCGGGGCGAAATCTGGGACTCGGGCTTATGAGAGACATGTCAGACAGCGTCGTTCCGCCGCAGCCGCGCGATTATCACGGCTGGAACTGGAGCGGGTTCTTCACCCTCTACCAGCGCGAGATCCGCCGCTTCTGGAAGGTGGGCACCCAGACGGTGGCCGCTCCGGTGGTCACCACCTTGCTCTACATGCTGGTGTTCGTGGTCGCCGTCGGCCCCGCGCGGGAAGCCGTGGACGGCGTCAGCTTTGGCCATTTCGTGGCCCCGGGCCTGATCATGATGGCCATCCTCAACAACGCCTTCGCCAACGCATCGTCGTCGCTGATCCAGGCCAAGATGATGGGGCTGACGCCCGATTTTCTGACGCCGCCTCTGTCGCCGCTGGAGCAGGTGCTGGCCTTCGCCCTGGGCGCCGCGACGCGCGGCGTGGTGGTTGGAGCGGTCACCGCCATCGTCATCGGCCTGCTGCCCGGCGCTGGTCTGGACGTCGTCCACCTCTGGCCGATCCTCTATTTCGGTCTCGGGGCTTCTTTGATCCTGGGTTTTGCCGGCATTCTCGCCGGCCTGTGGGCCGAGAAGTTCGACCAGCTGGCGGCGGTGACCAACTTCCTGATCATGCCCATGACCTTCCTGTCGGGGACCTTCTATCTGGTCGACAAGCTGCCAGAACCGTTCCGTTCGGCCAGCCACTACAACCCCTTCTTCTATCTGATCGACGGCTTCCGATACGGCTTCATCGGCCATGCCGACGGCTCGATCCTGGTCGGCGTCGTAACCACGGCGGTTCTGACGGTCGCGCTGTTCCTGTGGTGCTGGCATCTGTTTCGCACGGGATATCGCCTCAAGACCTGAGGGTGTGGCCCGCGCGACCCAAGCACGCAATTTCACAGCAGTTTCATTGACAGAGCGTCGTTCCACGGCGACAACCTGCGGCCTTCCGGTCCCCGTGCGAACAGCGCGGGGGCTTCTTTCCTTTTTGGGAGGCCGTCTTGAGCACTCAGACGTCGTCGTCGAACTCCTCGCAGCAACACATCATGGGCGTCTATAACCGCGCCCCGCTGGCGTTCGAGCGAGGCCGAGGCGCGCGACTGTTCTCGACGGACGGCGACGAGTATCTGGATTGCGTGGCGGGCATCGCCACTGACGGTCTGGGTCACGCCCACCCTGTCCTGGTCGAGGCGCTGAAGACCCAGGCAGAGAAGCTCTGGCACGTCTCCAACATCTATCGCATCCCCGAGCAGGAAGAACTGGCCGACAAGCTGTGCGCCCACAGCTTCGCCGACGTGGTGTTCTTTACCAACTCCGGCACCGAGGCGATCGAGTGCGCGCTGAAGACGGCCCGCAAATATCACACGGCCAATGGCCAGCCCGAGCGGGTCGAGATCTTCGGCTTCGACGGCTCGTTTCACGGGCGCTCCTATGCGGCGGTCAACGCCTCGGGCAACCCCAGCTATGTCGAGGGCTTTGGTCCGCGCCTGCCGGGCTACAGCCAGCTAACCTTCGGCGACCACGACGCCCTGAAGGCCGCGATCGCCAATCCGACCACGGCGGCGATCATCGTCGAACCCGTGCAGGGCGAAGGCGGCGCGCGCTCGATCCCGGAGCACTGCCTGGTCAGCCTGCGCTCGCTCTGCGACGAGCACGGCGTCCTGCTGATCTATGACGAAGTGCAGTGTGGCATGGGCCGGACCGGCAAGCTGTTCGCCTATGAATGGGCCGCCCAAGACGGTGGAGTGGGCGGCGAGCCGCACATCATGGCGGTGGCCAAGGCCCTGGGCGGCGGTTTCCCGGTGGGCGCGTGCCTGGCCACCACCGAGGCGGCCAAGGGCATGACCGTGGGCGTCCACGGTTCCACCTTCGGCGGCAACCCGCTGGCCATGGCCGTGGGCAAGGCGGCCTTCGATACGATCAACACGCCCGAGATCCTCGACAACGTCAAAAGCGTGGCCGGCTATTTCGTCCAGCAGCTGAGCGGCCTGAAGGATCGCTTCCCGGACGTCATCGTCGACATCCGCGGCAAGGGCTTCCTGATCGGCATCAAGCTGATCCCGAACAATCGCGAGTTCATGGTCCTGGCGCGCGACGAGAAGCTGCTGATCGCCGGCGGCGGCGACAACTGCGTGCGCCTGCTGCCGCCTTTGAACCTGACCATCGAGGAAGCCAGCGAGGCGATCGCCAAGCTGGAAAAGGCCTGTGAGGCCGCTCGCGCCAAGGCCGCCGCCTAGCCTTCAACACTGTTGACCCGCCCGCTCCGGATCCCGGAGCGGGCGACCAAGGGAATTGGCCACTCATGACCACCCCCAGGCACTTCATCGATCTCTGGAAGCTGGACGGCGCCACGCTGCGCCTGATGCTGGAGGACGCCAAGGCCCGCAAGACCGCGCGCAACGGCTGGGGGCAGGGCAAGGTCGACGCCGACGCCCCGGCTGACGGCCGGGTGCTAGCGATGATCTTCCAGAAGAACTCGACCCGCACCCGCTTCTCGTTCGACGCGGCGATCCGCCAGCTGGGCGGGTCGGGGATCATCTCGACCGGGAGCGACATGCAGCTGGGTCGCGGCGAGACCATCGAGGACACCGCCCGCGTCCTGTCGCGCATGGTCGATGCCGTGATGATCCGCGCCAACAGCCACGCCGACGTCGAGCGCTTCGCCCAGGTCTCGACCGTGCCGGTGATCAATGGCCTGACCGACAAGAGCCATCCGTGCCAGATCATGGCCGACCTGCTGACCATCGAAGAGCATCGCGGCGATGTGGGCGGCAAGACCATCGCCTGGGTGGGCGACGGCAATAACGTGTGCTCCAGCTTCATCCATGCCGCGCCGCTGCTGGGCTTCAAGCTGAAGATCGCCTGCCCGGCCATCTATCACCCCGACATGGTGGACCTGGCGCGCGCCCAGGGCCTGAAGGGCCTGGTGACCATGACCGACGATCCCAAGGAGGCCGTGCGCGGCGCCGACGTGGTCGTGGCCGACACCTGGGTCTCGATGGGCGACACCGATCACGACCAGCGCCTGGCGGCCTTCGAGCCCTATCAGGTCGATGACGCCCTGATGGACCTGTCGGCCCCCGACGGCGTCTTCCTGCACTGCCTGCCGGCCCACCGGGGTGAGGAAGTCACCGACGCCGTACTCGACGGTCCGCGCTCCCTGGCCTGGGACGAGGCCGAGAACCGCATCCACGCCCAGAAGTCGGTGCTGGCCTGGGCGTTCGGGGCGATCGGGTAGTTACACTTGCCCCCACCGGGTCGCTTCGCGACCATCCGCCCCCGGAGGGGGGATGAGATCATCTTCCCCCTCCGGGGAGGAGCACGAAGCGCGGAGGAGGCGAGTAAGGTGAGGCCCCTCGCAATTCCCATCTTCACCCCCTATCTAACCGCCCCATGACCGACGCCACCGCCAATCCCGCCCTCGATGACATCGTTTCCGCCTTCCAGATCGAAGGCCTGCCCGTGCGCGGCCGTGTCGTGCGTCTGGGCGCCGCCGTCGATGAGGTGCTGACCCGTCACGACTATCCCGAGCCGGTCGCCAACCTGCTGGGCGAGGCCTGCGCCCTGGCCGCCCTGGTCGGCTCCAGCCTGAAGTTCGAGGGCCGGCTGATCATCCAGGCTCAGGGCGACGGCCCGGTGCGCTATGTCGTGGTCGACTACGACACCACCGGCGGCCTGCGCGGTTATTGCCGGTTCGACCCGGAAGAAGTGGCCCAGATCTCGGAAGGCTTTGCGCGTCCGGGCGCCAAGACCCTGCTGGGCGGCGGCGTGTTCATCATGACCCTGGACCAAGGCGCGGACATGGACCGCTACCAGGGAGTCACCCCCATCGAGGGCGAGACCCTGGCCCTGTGCGCCGAGCAGTATTTCAAGCAGTCGGAGCAGACCCCGACCCGCGTTCGCCTGGCCGTCGGTCAGGCCGACACCGGCGAGGGTTTGAAATGGCGCGCCGGCGGCATCCTGATCCAGTCGATCGCCGGCGACGAGACGCGCGGCGAGACCCAGGAAGCCTGGACCCACGCCCAGGCCTTCTTCGAGACCACCGGCGAGGACGAGCTGATCGATCCGTCGCTGGGGACGCCCACCCTGCTGTGGCGCCTGTTCAACGAGGACGGCGTGCGCCTGATCGAGGACAAGCCGCTGCGCTCGTTCTGCCGGTGCTCGGACGACCGCATCGCGGTGGTGATCCAGTCGTTCACCGAAGCCGAAAAGGCCGAGATGATCGAGCCCGACGGCAAGATCCACGTCACCTGCGAGTACTGCTCGCGGGTCTATGCCGTGGCGCCAGACGAAGTCGGGGTTTGAAGATCCTCGCCCCGAAGGGGGAGGCGGCCGCGAGGCCGGAGGGGGAAGACCGCACCCGATTCAGCGGCCACTTCCCCCTCCGTCGCCTGCGGCGACACCTCCCCCGCTAGGGGGGATTTCTAGTTATACCGCCGCGCGGCGCCGGGCAGGTGCAGCGAAAACTCGGGTATCTCGGCGTCGAACACCTCGCCGCCTTCGGTCATCATCTGGTAGCTGCCGCGCATCGCGCCCGACGGTGTCGGCAGGGGGCAGTTGGAGACGTAGCGGAACGCCTCGCGAGGCTTCAGTTCCGGCTGCTCGCCGACCACGCCGGAGCCCTCGACCTCGTTGCAGCGGTTGAAGGCGTCGGTGATGGCCCAGCGACGGGCGACCAGATGCACGGTCTCTGCCCCGTGGTTCTCGATCTCAACCGTGTAGGACCACAGATAGAGGCCTTCATCCGGCGCGGATTCCTCCGGCAGATAGACGGGCGCCACACGCACGACGATGTCGCGCGTGCGGGCTTCATAGATGCCGCCATCGGCGCCGCGACGCTTGCGGATCCGCTGCAGCGGCGGTGAGGTTTCACGCCTGGTCGAGCGCACGGGTCACATCTCGCGTCAGATCATCAAGGCTTTCGAGACCGACCGACAGGCGCACGCCGCCTTCGACCACGCCCAGCGACGGGCGTTGCTCTTCGGGCACCGAGCGGTGGGTGGTGGTCGGCGGGTGGGTGGCCATCGACTTGGCGTCGCCCAGATTGTTGGAGATGTCGACGATCTCCAGCGCGTTCAGGAACTTGAAGGCCGCTTCTCGCGAGCCCAGGTCCAGCGCCACCACCGTGCCGCCGCCAGTCATCTGGGACTTGGCGATGTTGTGGCCCGGGTGATCGTGGCGGAACGGATAGAGCACCGACTTGGTCTTCTTGTGCTCGGCCATCACATTGGCCAGGGCGAAGGCGGTGTCGGTCTGGCGGCGCACGCGCAGGTCCAGTGTCTCCAAGCCCTTGACCAGAACCCAGGCGTTGAACGGCGACAGCGACGGGCCGGTGTGGCGCAGAGCGTCCCGGTAGAATTCCTCGTTGATCGCCTCGCTGGTCAGGATCGCTCCGCCCAGCACGCGGCCCTGGCCATCAATGTGCTTGGTGGCCGAATAGACCACGATGTCGGCGCCCAGCTTCAGCGGCTGCTGGAAGATCGGGGTGGCGAAAACGTTGTCGACGATGACCTTGGCGCCGACCGCGTGGGCCATCTCGGAGACGGCGCGGATGTCGGTGATCTCCAGCACCGGATTGGACGGCGTCTCGATCAGCACGGCCTTGGTGTTGGGACGGATCGCCGCCTCCCAGGCCTTGGGATCGGTGGCGTCCACGAAAGTCGTCTCGACGCCAAAGCGCGGCAGCCATTCGGAGATCAGCCAGCGGCACGAGCCGAACAGGGCGCGGCCGGCCACGACGTGGTCGCCGGCCCGGACCAGCCCCATCAGCGCCATGTGGATCGAGGCCATGCCGGTCGCCTGGGCGCGGCAGATTTCCGCGCCTTCCAGCAGAGCCAGGCGATCCTCGAACATCTTCACGGTCGGATTGCCGAACCGCGAATAGACAAAACCCGGGTCCTCGCCGGAGAACCGGCGGTCGGCGCCCTCGGCGCTTTCATAGGTGAAGCCCTGGGTCAGGTAGAGCGCCTCGGCGGTCTCCATATGCTGCGACCGGGCCAGACCCCCACGGATCAGCTTGGTCGCGATATCCCAGTCTTTGGGGTCTTCAGCCACGTCGGCGGGTCTCCTCGAAAGCGGGCATGAAAAGTACAGCGCCGGCCCTGGGTCAAGCCAGCAATCGCCTTGCGCGACTTGGGTTTTGCCGAAAACGCTGTCTGACGAGAAACAGGTGTGCCCGTTAAGCTTTCATATTAAGCTTGATACCGAGACCCGTCGGAGACCGCCATGACCTTGACGCTTGTGTTTCGTGTGTTCGCCGCCCTGCTTGCCATCTTCGGCGCAATGAACATCCTTCTGCTCGTCCTGTCCGAGCGCGTGCGCTCGTTCTTCCCGGTGGAGTTCCATCCCGTTAGCAATCTGACCGAGGCCACCGCGCTTTTCGGTGTCGGCGCGGGCATCTATCTACTGGCGGCGTCGGGCGCGCACAAGAAAGCGCACTAGGCTTCCCGCCGCGCAGGGAAATCCGTTGTCGCGTGACGCAAGCGCTTGCCTCGCGGCGGCGCTTTATCCAGTGTCGCCCCGATGACCGACGCCCATTCCGCAGGGATTCTACCCTGCCAAAACATCGAAGACCTCATCGCCCAAGAGGCGATCAGCTCCCAGACACCGTTCGACGTCGATCAGGTGCAGCCGGCTAGCCTGGACCTGCGCCTGGGCGCGCGCGCCTGGCGAGTCAGGGCCTCGTTCCTGCCAGGCCTGGGCCGCAAGGTGACCGAACGTCTGAAAGATGTGGCCATGCACGAGCTGGACCTGACCAAGGGCGCCGTGCTGGAGAAGGGCTGCGTCTATATCGCCGAGCTTCAGGAGAGCCTGGCCCTGCCGTTCAATATCTCGGCGCGCGGCAATCCCAAGAGCTCGACGGGCCGGGTGGACGTGTTCGTGCGCCTGCTGACCAATCACAGCCGCGCCTTCGACGACGTCGACGCCGGCTATCACGGCCCGCTCTATATGGAGATCGCGCCCCAGACCTTCTCGGTGCTGGTGCGGTCGGGCACGCGCCTGAACCAGCTACGTCTGAAGCGCGGCGAGCCGGCCAAGCTGTCGACCCGCAGTGTCGGGGTGGACCTGTCGCCGGGCATCGTGGGCTTCCGCGGTCGGCGCCATGCCGGCGTCGTCGACCTGGATCACGAGGACGGCCACGATCCGCGCGACTTCTGGGAACCGCTGGAAACCCGCCATGGCGAGCTGCTGCTGGATCCTGGCGAGTTCTACATCCTGGCCTCCAAGGACGACATCGAGATCCCTGTGCTGGAAGCGGCCGAGATGACGCCGATCGATCCGTCGGTCGGCGAGTTCCGCGTCCACTATGCCGGCTTCTTCGACCCGGGCTTCGGCACCGAGGAGGCCGCCGCCGTCGGCTCCAAGGGCGTGCTGGAAGTGCGCAGCCACGAGACTCCGTTCCTGCTGGAAGACGGTCAGACCGTCGCGCGCCTCGTGTATGAGCCCCTGACCTCGCGGCCCGTGCGGCTGTACGGGGAGGGCGGGTCGCACTACCAGCGCCAGGGCCTCAAGCTCTCCAAGCATTTCAAGGCCTGGTCCTGAGGTGACGGGCCCTGGGGCGTTAGGTCGCGCCTCGCTGAAGGTCCGGCTCAGGCCGACTCACGCTTAGCTCAGCCTCGGTTTTCACGCGGGCCACTGTGCGCTGCTGGTGAACCGGAATTTGGGCGAGGACAGCTTTCCGGCTCTATTGCGGGAGGGCGGCGATGTGGCCCGTCGCCTGCGACAGACCCAAGCCTGACCGTCGCGGCATTGCGTCACACCACATGTGGTGGGCGAGATTGAACCGGACACAAGTGATAGCTTGATAGTGTCGGAAGAGTCGGCAACGACCCAGCCCCGGCGCCCCGGTTATTCAAGGAGGCCGCGTCATGGCCCGTCTAAGTTCAGACCCGTTCGCCATCCTTCAGGGCCGCATCCGCGCTTGGGAGATCTGCGCCCGGATCCCCGGTTGCGACAAGGCGATCTGGCGACAGGATGGCGCCGGCCGGGTGATGCGCTGGGCTGATTTCGGCGACCGCTTCTCGCGCTATGGCTGGGAGATGCGCACCTGCCCCAGCGACACGGCCCTGGGCCGCGCGCTCAAGCGCCACAAGATAGAGGCGATCCACTGGCGGGGTGTTCTGGGCGACGACGCCCGCCATGTCTTCGATCTGCCCAGGGCTGCCTGAAACGATGGGCCAGCCTTACATTTAGTCTGCCTTCCCATACAAAATGAAAAGCATGCTTGACACTTTGCATGTCCAAATGACAAATGTCCTTGTCATTTGGACTGGGGTGCTTGTCATGAACGAACTTAGGGGTCGTCAAGCGACGCGACAGGGGATCGCGCAGAAGATCCTAATCGGTTGCGCCGTCGCCGGCCTTCTAACCGGAGCCGGCGGCTCAATTCTGAAAGAGGCCGGCATCGTGCTGCCGCGGATGGCGGCCTTCAGCGCGAGCGTGTTCATCGTTGCGGTGCTGTTCTGGGTGTCGATCATCTACTGGCGCAACCTCGACGAGGCCGCGCGCGAAGCCCACAAGTTTGCGTGGTTCTGGGGCGCTACCGGCGGGATGCTGGTCATGCTGCCTATCGCAGCGCTGGTCAGCGCCGAGCGCTTGGTCGCCGTGCTGGGCCAGCGCGGCCCCGCCGAATGGGTCGCCCTCGGCTTCGCGTCCCTGCTGCTCGCTCAACTCGCCGGCTATGGCTTGGTCTGGGCCGGCTGGTGGCTGCGGCAGCGCTGATCCGGGAAAAAGGAAGCCAGACATGAGCAATTCAACGACCGCCGCCGGCCGCCGCTACATCGCCCGGTTCTTCACCGCCATGCTCGCCTATGTCGGCGTTCTGTGCGGCTCCCTTTGGGCGATCAGAAACCTTGAACCAACCGGGCCGCTGCTCTGGATCCTGGCCATCGCCCCGGCGATCCCGGTAATCGCCGTCATCGCCATCATGGGTCTCTATCTGATCGAGGAGACCGATGAATTCATCCGCTCGGTCCTTATCCAGTCGATGCTGTGGGGCGTGGGGATCACCCTGTCGGCCTGCACGGCCTGGGGGTTCCTGGAGAACGCCGAGGTCGTGCCCCACATCCCGCTCTATCTGGTGTTCCCGATCTTCTGCGGCAGCTTTGGCATCGCCCAGCCCTTCGTTGGCCGGAGGTACCAGTGAAGAACCGGCTCAAGGTGCTGCGAGCCGAGCGCGACTGGAGCCAGGCCGATCTCGCCGAACGGCTGGAGGTCTCGCGCCAGACCGTCAACGCCCTGGAGACGGGCAAGTACGATCCCAGCTTGCCGCTGGCCTTCAAGATCGCGCGCCTTTTCAGCCAACCCATCGAAGCCATTTTCCAGGACGAGGCGTAACGCCGAAGCCTGCCGCACGACACTCGCCCAAGGAATTTCCCGATGATGTGCGCGCCCCGCCCCAGATTTCATTTCGCCCTGATCCTGGTCGCCATCCTCGCCGCCACCGGCGTGTTCGGCGGCAATCATGCGCACGCCGCGCCGGCATCCGACCGCATCGCCGTCACCGTGAGCGGGCAGGGACCTGATGTGGTGCTGATCCCCGGCCTGGCCTCGTCCGGGGCGGTGTGGGACGCCACCGTCAAGCAGTTGTCGGGCCGCTACCGCGTCCACGTGGTCCAGGTCGCCGGCTTTGCTGGCGCGCCGGTGGGCGGCAACGCCGAAGGGCCGGTGTTGGAGCCGCTGGTCGAAGCCGTTGATGGCTATATCAAGTCGGCAAAGCTGAAGTCGCCGGCAGTGATCGGCCATTCGATGGGCGGCCTGACCGGTCTGCTGCTGGCCCGCCGCCACCCGGAAGACCTGAGCCGTCTGATGATCGTCGACAGCCTGCCGTTCTATGCGGTGCTGTTCTCGCCGGCCGCCACGGTCGAGGCCGTCAAGCCCCAGGCGAGCGCCATGCGCGATGGTATGGCCGCCATGTCGGCCGAGACCTTCGCCGCCCAACAGGCCATGACCATGCCCCGCCTGGTCAAGTCGCCGGACGGCCTGAAGGCGGCCCTGGACTGGTCGAAGGCCTCATCGCAACCGGTCGTGGCCCGCGCGCTGTACGATGTGCTGACCACCGACATGCGTAGCGAGCTGGCCGCCGTCACCACGCCCACCACAATGCTCTACCCGTATGACCCTGTCATGGGCGCGCCACAGGCCGCCGTCGACCAGACCTATGCCGGCGCCTATGCCAAGCTGGCCGGGGTCAAGCTGGAGCGCGTCGACGGCGCCTTTCACTTCATCATGCTCGACCAGCCGGCCGCCTTCGCCGCCGCCGTCGAACGCTTCCTGAAATAGCCGCTTTCGCCGGGCCTGATTGCGCCCGGCGAAGGCTTGTCCTTAAACACCCTCGCGTTCGCTTAGAGAAACCCATGTTCCGCACCGTCTTCCAGCCTGCCCGCCGCGCGTTCGTCGGTCTGGTATCCGTCCTGGCCCTGGGCCTGGGCCTCGCCGCGCCAGCCGTGGCCGAGCCCGCCCTGTGGGCGATCAAGGACAAGGACTCGACGATCTATCTGTTCGGCACCATCCACGTGCTGAAGCCGGCCACCCAGTGGCGCTCGCCGCGCATCGACGGCGCTCTCAAGGCCAGCGACGACCTGGTAGTCGAGGTTCTGGGCGCCGATGATCCGGCGGTCATGCAGCCCCTGGTCATGCAGTACGGCCTGGACCGCACCACGCCGCTGTCGCAGAAGCTGTCGCCCGAAGACCTCAAGCGCGCCCAGGACCTGGCGCAGGCCGCGGGCCTGCCGGCCCAGGCCCTGGACGCCATGCGACCCTGGCTGGCCTCGATCTCGCTGGCCATGCTGCCGGTGATCAAGGCCGGCTACGACCCGCGCAGCGGCGTCGAGCAGGTTCTCACCGCCCAGATGAAGGCGGCCGGCAAACCGGCCTCCTCGCTTGAGACCGCCGAGCAGCAGATCCGCTTCTTCGCCGACATGCCCACACCGGTCGAGGTCGAGATGCTGAAGGCCACGCTCGACGACGCCGAGGCGGGGCCTGGCAAGATCGACAGCATGGTCGCGGCCTGGGCGGCTGGCGACATCACGGCTCTGGAAGACCAGTTCATCACCGAGATGAAGACCAAATATGCCGATGTCTACGGGGTGCTGCTCACCGACCGCAACCGCGACTGGGCCAACCAGTTGAAGACAAGGCTCGACGGGTCGGGCGTCAGCTTCGTCGCCGTTGGCGCGGGCCACCTGGTCGGTCCCGACAGCGTGCAAGCGCAGCTGGCGGCCCTGGGTATCCAGACCGAACGGGTGAACTAGGGACTGACGGGTGCGCCGGTCGGTCGCATCGGCCGGCGCAGGCGGCGGTTGAGCCAAAGGGCGAGACCCGTTACGCAAATCAGACCACGGTAAAGATCGCGCCGCAGAGACCGCCCATGTCCGCCCAAACCGCCGCCAAGAAGCACACCGCCCTTCGCATCCTGGTCACCGGCGGAGCCGGTTTCGTCGGGTCCCACCTGTGCGACCGGCTGATCGCGCGGGGCGACCACGTGATCTGCCTGGACAACCTGTTTACCGGCAGCAAGGACAACATCGCCCATCTGCAGGGCCATCCAAACTTCGAGTTCGTCAATCACGACGTGAACCACCCGATCTTCATCCCGGTGGACCAGATCTACAACCTGGCCTGCCCGGCCTCGCCGATCCATTACCAGTACGACCCGGTCATGACCGTGCGCACCAATGTCATGGGCGCGATCAACATGCTGGACCTGGCCAAGCGCACCGGCGCGCGCGTGATGCAGGCCTCGACCAGCGAGGTCTATGGCGATCCGGAGATCCACCCGCAGGTCGAAAGCTATTGGGGCCGGGTCAATCCGATCGGCCCGCGCGCCTGCTACGACGAGGGCAAGCGCTGCGCCGAGACCCTGTTCTTCGACAGCTTCCGGCAGGACAATATCGACATCAAGGTCGTGCGGATCTTTAACACCTATGGCCCGCGGATGGCGATCAATGACGGCCGGGTGGTCAGCAATTTCGTCGTCCAGGCCCTGACCAACCAGCCGATCACCATCTATGGCGAAGGCGCCCAGACCCGCAGCTTCTGCTATGTCGACGACCTGGTCGAAGGCTTCATCCGGATGATGGCGACGCCAACGGGCTTCACCGGCCCGGTCAATATCGGCAATCCCAACGAATTCACCATCCTGGAGCTGGCCCAGCAGACCATCGCCCAGATCGGTTCCTCCTCGGTCATCGAGCGCAAGCCCCTGCCACAGGACGACCCTCGCCAGCGCCAGCCCGACATCGGCTTGGCCAGGTCGGCCCTGGACTGGGAGCCCAAGACCCAGCTGAAGGAAGGCCTGGCCAAGACCATCGCCCACTTCGCCGCGCTGCTGGGCAAGGGGCTGGTCGAGGATGAAGCAAAGGCCTAGTCGCCTCCGCCTCTTGAGAACCCCGTCCAGACCCGCTAGACGACCCGAACGCCTCGCGGGCGTAGCTCAGAGGTAGAGCGTCTGCTTCCCAAGCAGAATGTCGTGGGTTCGATTCCCATCGCCCGCTCCAAGCGCTGCAGGCAGTAGCGCCTCCTGGGGAAACTCTTCGACAAGGCGCAGCGCGCCGAAGCTGGACTGGATTTCGAGGAAGCCGAGCGCCTGTTCAAGTTGGCAGCGCGGCTGGATCCCAAGAGTTTGGCGATACAGCACAACCTTGGCGGCGTTCTGTCCAGCCTCAGTCGGGATCAATTCCGACACCGTCGGGTGGATGTGCACGGCCCGTTGCAGGGTGGTGTAGGGCGCCTTGGCGTACATGATGTCGAGGATGCCGTGGATCGCCTCGTCGCCGCCGACGCCAAGGATCGCCGCGCCGAGGACCTGATTGGTCTCCGCATCGACCACCACCTTCATGAAGCCCTGGGTCTCGCCCTTTTCGATGGCGCGGCCGACGCGGGTCATCGGCCGCGTGCCGACCAGAGCCGGGCGGCCTGTGGCGCGGACCTCGGCCTCGGTCATGCCGACGCGGGCCAGCGGCGGATCGATATAGAGGGCGTAGGCAGTCAGGCGGTCGCTGACTTTTCGAGGGTCGTCATCCAGCAGGTTCGCCGCGAAGATCTCGAAGTCGCTATAGGCGGTGTGGGTGAAGGCGCCCTTGCCGTTGCAGTCGCCCATCGCCCAGACGCCGGGGACATTGGTCCGAAGTTGGTCGTCGACGATGATGTAGCCGCGCTTGTCCACCGCGACGCCTGCGGCTTCCAGGCCCAGGTCGTCGGCGTTGGGCTTGCGCCCCACGGGGCCGGCAACAGGTGCGAGCCGACGCAAAGGCCGCCGGTGAGGAGGCGGGTCCCCAACTGTACCGGGACCTTGCGGCTGGGGGTCTTGGGCAGCTGATCGCGGACCAGTTCAAGCGGGGCCAGGGCGGTGAAGATCCATGGCGTCATGGACGCGCTAAGCCAGGCCAGGGGCGCGCCGGCCAAGGGGCAGCCAGCCCAGATGCGCGGCCCAGCTGATCGCCGCCGGGGCGGTCATGGCCCGCAGGCCGGCGACAACGCCGATGAGCAGGGCGAGGAGGTAGAAAGACATGCCGGACTCCAGGTTGATCGAGCGCCACCGTGACTTGGCGCCCGGGAAGACAAAACCGCAAGCGCCGAGGGCGGTCTTGCACGTTCCGGTCGTTCCTTGGCCGGGATCGACCGTTTAACGGGCCGGTTCGTCCAGCCAGGCCGCCACCCAGACCAGCGGCGCGTTCCAGTTGATAGCCACCTCGTTCTGGGTGAAGGCGCGATAGTCGTCGGTCCAGCAGGTCTGGGGCGCGCACTTGCCTTTCATGTCCTTGGCCACCGGATCGCCCATGCTGGTCGAGTTGGGACCGCCCGACAGCACGCCAGGCGGCGGCGCGGGATAGCGGGCGTCGGCTTGCCTGGCCCAGAAGCGGTGGTGGGGATTGAGCATCGGCCGCGCGCCATGGCCGGTGACGAACGAGCGGTCTAGCGGGTTGCGGCCCAGGATCCAGTCCATGGCGTCAACAGCCCCGTCGCGATAGGCGACCTTGCCCGTGAAGTCGGCGGCCAGGCCCAGCACCATGGCCCGGTTCAGCACTGACGAGGTCGAGCCCCACGGATAGCCCTTGGCGGCATAGGGCAGGGCGTAGCCCTCGGTGAGGCCGTCGGCCAGGTAGCGGTCGGCGCTGGCGACCAGGTTGGCGCGGGCCCTGCCGATCTCGGCGGGTTTCAGGCCATTGGGCGCGAGCGCCAGGGTCACGGTTCCCAGCGCCCCGACCGAGGGCCAGCCGATGTCGCCCGTCGGCTTGCCACCGGCCGACGGTCCGGCCAGGAACAGCGGCGAGGCGCGCAGGGCTTTCTCGTATTCGGCCGCGCCGGTGGTGGCGTAGAGCTCGGCGGCCGCCCAGTAGAACTCGTCCTCCAGATTGCCGTCGCCATAGCCGCCGCTGCCGGTGAAGGCGCCCAGGGCGTAGACCTCGGGATTGCGCTTGGCGGCGGCGTAGGCGCGGCGGGCTACGTCGAGGCAGCGGGCCGAGAAGACCGGGTCGATGGTCTTCCAGATCCGCGCGGCCTGGGCGGCGGTGGCGGCCAGATTGAGGGTCGCGGCAGTGGTCGGGTGGTAGAGGTAGCGGGTTTCCTTGTCGTCGGCCGGCGCGGTCGGCAGGGCCGTCCAGTGCTCGTCGCCCATGCGCTGATGGGCCATGCCCGAGGCGTCGAGATCGGTCAGGACGAGGCGGCCGTTGGCGCCCGGCTTCTGCGGGCCGACCGGCAGGCCCAGGGTCTTGCCCTGCGGAACCTGCATGGCGAGCAGGAAGTCCATCTCCCAGCGGGCCTCGTCCAGCAGGTCGGAGACGCCGTTGGCGTTCTCGGGGATCTTGCCCTTGCCGTCGGAGAAGGCGGCAAGCGTCGAGGTCTTGCCCAGCACGGCGGCGCGCTCGTGAGCGTTCAGCAGGGTCCAGACCGAGATCCCGCCATTGACGACGTACTTGCCGTGGTCGCCGGCGTCGTACCAGCCCCGGCTGACATCGAGGGTGTAGTCGCAGCCCGCCCAGACCTGACCGCGCTCGTCGGCCTTGTTGAAGCAAGCAGCCTTGTCAGGCGCGTGCCCGGCCGGGCGCGCCAGGTCCGGGCGCTGGACGAACCGCGCCTCGATCGGGATGCTGGCGCGGTTCTGGTAGAAAAAGCCCAGGGCATCGGCCTTCAGCGCGCCGTACATCCGGCCGCCGATCGCGAAGGGGCGGCTCTGCGCCGCGCCCACGGCGAGGCGATAGTCATCGCCAGCGCTCTTGAAGTTACTGAAATCGATCTGGTGGACGTGCTCGCCCGAGGTCGTATCGCTGCCGAAGACCTTGGTCTGACCGCGTGCGACGACCGCGCCCTTGGCGTTGCTCAGGGTCCAGGGGAGGGGGCTGGTCGAGGGGTCGGCCAGTACGGCGCGCTTGGGCCCCGCAGCTTCGACGCCCAGCTGGTTGAGTCGGATCGGCGAGACAGCGTCCTGGGCGCTCGCCAGACCCGTCAAGGCCAGCGTCAGGGCGATGGCCGTCAGGGCCGGGTTGATCCTGGTCATACGCGTCTTCCTGCCTGCCGACGCGTCGTGGCGCGCGTCTTCGATGGCAAGTTAGCGGTAACGTGACAGCGTTGTCACCAACGAAGTTCGCCGGGCGGCTGTTGGTCGGATCAGACCCGCTCCACCACCATCGAGATCCCCTGACCGACGCCGATGCACATGGTCGCCAGTCCATAGCGCGCCTTGCGCCGATGCAGCTCCTCAACCGCCGTCAGGGCCAGGCGAGCGCCGCTCATGCCCAGCGGGTGGCCCAAGGCGATAGCGCCGCCATTGGGGTTCACGTGCTCGCCGTCGTCGGGCAGGCCCAGGGCGCGTAGCACCGCCAGCCCCTGGGCGGCGAAGGCCTCGTTCAGCTCGATCACGTCCATCTGGCCGATGGTCAGGCCAAGGCGCGCCAGCAGCTTCTGGGTCGAGGGGGCGGGGCCAAAGCCCATCACGCGCGGAGCGACGCCGGCGGCGGCCGAGCCGACGATGCGGGCGCGGGGCGTGAGGCCGTGGCGCTTGATCGCCTCTTCCGAAGCGACGATCAGCGCCGCCGCGCCGTCATTGACGCCCGAGGCGTTGCCGGCGGTGATCGTGCCGTCCGGACGGACGATGGGCTTGAGCGCCGCCAAGGCTTCGATGGTCGTGGCGCGCGGGTGCTCGTCCTTGGAGACCACCACCGGGTCGCCCTTGCGCTGGGCGATGCTGACCGGAACGATCTCGGCGTCGAAGCGGCCGCTGACCTGGGCGGCCGCCGCGCGGGCCTGGCTGAGCAGGGCGAAGGCGTCCTGGTCGGCGCGGCTGACGCCATGGTCGTCGGCGACGTTCTCGGCCGTCTCGGGCATGGAGTCGACGCCGTAGGCCTTGCGCATGGCCGGATTGACGAACCGCCAGCCGATGGTGGTGTCGAAGATCTCGGCGTTGCGCGAGAAGGCGCTGTCGGCCTTGCCCATCACGAACGGCGCGCGGCTCATGCTCTCGACGCCGCCGGCGATCATCAGCTGGGCCTCGCCGGACTTGATGGCGCGGGCGGCGACGCCCACAGCGTCCAGGCCCGAGCCACAGAGCCGGTTGATGGTCGAGCCCGAGGCCTCGGTCGGAAGGCCCGCCAGCAAGACGGCCATGCGGGCGACATTGCGGTTGTCCTCACCGGCCTGGTTGGCGCAGCCCAGCACCACGTCGTCGATCAGGCTCCAGTCGACGCCAGGATTGCGCGCGGCCAGGGCCTTCAGCGTTATGGCCGCCAAGTCGTCGGCCCGCACCGAAGACAGCGCCCCGGCGTAGCGGCCGATCGGGGTGCGGATCGCGTCGCAGATGAAGGCTTCGGCCATGGCGGATCTCTCAAACAGTTGTTCGCCGCACCCTAACGGCAGGACCCGCGCGATCAAGCCGCCGAATGGCTGGACACCGGTGTCAGATCGCCTAGACCTGAGTGCAACGAGAGACTTTCGGGAGAAGACGCCATGATCGGCCGGCGCGAAATGATGGGCGGAGCCGTGGTCGGCGCGGCCTTGCTGGCGGCAGGCGGCGCGCGCGCCGCTGGCGACAACACAGCCCTGAAGGCCTTGCTCGATAAGCTGGCCAAGGGCGGTCCGGCCGGCGAGCGTCTGGCGGCGTTGAGGTCTTTCTCCCCCACCGCTTTGAGCCCCGCCGCGCGCCTCGACCTCGACGCCGTGCTGATAGCTTTGACGACCGAGGAAGAGATCGTCCGCCGCTTCCCGTTCGGCGCGGGGGCCGCCCCACCCTACGTCGTGACCACTCGTTCAGGCGCCTGGCTGAAGGCCGCCGACGCGGCGAAGTCCGCTGACGCGGCCGCTGACGCCGTCAAACGGCTGGACGTCGAGACCGTCAGGATCGCCGAAGACGCCGCCAAGGGCGTGGTCTTGCCCGCCTTCGTCATCGACAAGGTCGTCGCGGGCCTGGCCCAGACCGCCAAGGCCGTCGAAGCCGCGCCCTACCTTGCCGCCGCCCTGGGTCGTCAGCACGACGCCCTGATCGCCTTGCGCCCCAAGGCCGGCAAGGGCCTCGGCGTGCATCGCTTCAAGGACGGTGAGGCCTATTACGCTTTGTTGCTGAAGGCTGCGATGGGCGCCGAGATCACCCCTGCCCGAGCCTGGGATCGCGCCAAAGCCGCCGCCAAGACCCTGACCGCTCGCGCTGACAAGCTGCTGAAGGTTCAGGGGCTGACCAAGGGAACGGTCGGCGCGCGGCTGGCCGCCCTGAGTCGCGCCGAGCGGTGGCTCTACAGCGATGACGACGCCGGCCGCGACCGTCTGACCGCCGACATGAACGCCTGGCTGGCCAAGGCTGTCTCACGCCTCCCGACCTCGTTCGCCACGGTCGCGCCGGGCAGCCGCGAGGTTCGAATGAGCCGCATGCCCCCCGCCGAGGAGGCCGCTCGCCGGCAGGGTTACCGCGAGACCCCGTCCTTCGACGGCGCAAAGCCAGGGGTCTATTACGCCGACCTCAACACTATCCGCACCCGGCCCAGCTGGACCCTGCCCAGCGTCGTTCACCATGAGAGCGTGGCGGGCCATATGGTGCAGGCTCCGCTGGAGGAACGCTCCGCCGCCCACCCGCTTCGGACCCGCATGGCCTTCCCGGGCTTTTCCGAAGGCTGGGCGATCTATGCAGAGCAGCTGGCCGACGAGGAAGGCGCTTTCGCGGGCGATCCGCTCGCCGAGCTTGGCTACATTCAGTGGATGCTGTTCCGCGTCGGCCGCCTGCTGGCCGATCTTGGTATTCACCTGAAGGGCTGGAGCGTCGAGAAGACTACGGCCTTCCTCAACGACCTGCAGGGCCCCCCGCCGGTCTTCTCGCCCGTATCTCAAGGCATCGAGCGCATCGCCATCGGCCCGGCCGCCTCGGCGGGGCAGGGCCTGGCCTGGCTGGAACTGGTCCGCCTGCGGGAGGATGCCCGCAAGCTGTTGGGTTCGGGTTTCGATATCCGCGCCTTCCACGACGCGGTGTTGCTCCCGGGGACCTTGCCGTTATCGATGTTGCGAGCGCGGGTGTTGGGGACCTAGCCCGGGGATCGGGATCGCGCCGTCCCCGGATGGGCACGGGGATTGGCGCGATAGATCCTCCCTAGCGGGGGAGGTGATCGCGAAGCGATCGGAGGGGGAAGTGTTGCTGAATCAATGCGGTCTTTCCCTCCGGCCTCCGGCCGCCTCCCCCTTCAGGGAGAGGATTTAGAGGGGCGTCCAGCAAACTTATCAGAGGCGCTGAAACCTCCCGTATTCTTGACCCACCTCGCCGCACGGAAAGGGCGCAAGGCCAGCGACCGATGCGGCGGCGGGGGGTGATCGAGCGGGGCTGGGGTCGAGGGGGATACTCGACCGGTCCGGGGATCCTGGCGTTGCAGGACCCGCCCGCCGTTGGCGTGGATGAGGATAAACGGGTGTGATTTAGCCTTTTGGCTCGCCCGCCTCGACCGCCGAGCGGTTCCGGAAACGGAGCGGCTTGGCTCCCGGTAAGGCCTCAACAGGGCCACCCGACGGGACGCTGACGGATAACGATGACGCGGAGCGGACGGCTTCGTCGAAACGGTATTCTCTATTTCTCATCCGGACGTGGTCCGGACGCTCCGCGACCCTTTCCACCAACTCGTAGCGCGAGCGCGAGGTAGGAGCCGTGCGCCTCAGTGCTTGCCGCGATCCCGGCCAAAGTTCGGCTCGGCGCTTTCCTGACCCGCGGCCACGATGCCCCGGCGGATGGCGCGGGTTCGGGTGAAGTGGGCGTGCAGGGTGTCGGCGTCGCCCCAGCGGATGGCGCGGCTCATGGCCTGCAGGTCTTCGGTGAAGCGACCCAGCATCTCCAGCACCGCGTCCTTGTTGGTCAGGAACACGTCGCGCCACATGGTCGGATCACTGGCGGCGATGCGGGTGAAGTCGCGGAAGCCCGAGGCCGAATATTTGATGACCTCGCTTTCGGTGACGTTCTCCAGATCGGCTGCGCTGCCGACGATGGTGTAGGCGATCAGGTGGGGCAGGTGGCTGACCACGGCCATGACCAGGTCATGGTGCTTTTCGTCCATCAGTTCGACCTGGGCGCCGAACGACCGCCAGAAGCTGCTGAGCTTGGCGACGGCGGCGGCATAGGCCTCATCGTCGCTCTCGGCCGGGGTCAGGATCGTCCAGCGGTTCTCGAACAGCTCGGCGAAACCGGCGTCGGGACCCGACTGCTCGGTGCCGGCGATCGGGTGTCCGGGGATGACGAAGACGTGGCCCAGCGGCAGGGCGCGCAGAGCCTCGGCGACACTGGTCTTGGTCGAGCCGACATCGGTCAGGGTGGCGCCCGGCTTCATGGCGGCGGCCAGGGCGGCCCCGACCTCGCCGGTTGACATCACCGGCGTGGCGATGACCACCAAGTCGGCGTCCTTCACGGCCTCGGCAATGTCGCCCGTGACATGGTCGGCGATGCCCAGTTCGACGACGCGGGCCCGGTGGGCGGCGTTGGCGTCGGCCACGGTGATCTGGCTGACCACGCCGTGGGCGCGGGCGGCGCGGATCACTGACCCGCCGATCAAGCCGCAGCCGATCACGGTCATGTTGGGATAGAGGATGCCGGGATGTGACATCAGCGCCCTACGAACTCGGTCAGCAACTCGACCACAGCGCGGTTGTGCTCCTCCAGTCCGATGGTGATGCGGATGGCGTCGGGCAGATTATAGTTGCCGACGGCGCGGACCAGATAGCCCTTGCTCGCCAGGAAGGCTTCGGCCTCGCGGGCGGTCTTGCCCGGAACGTCCGGGAAGTTGACGAGCACGAAGTTGGCCGCCGACGGCGTGACCTCAAAGCCAAGCCCTCCAAGCTGTTGGGCCAGGAACGGCCGCCACTGCTCAACCAGCGCCACCGAACGGGCCTGGAATTCAATGTCGGCGAGGGCGGCGACGGCGGCTTCCTGGCCGGGGATCGAGGTGTTGAACGGCGGACGGATGCGTTCGATCGGCTCGATGATCCCGGCCGGGCCATAGCCCCAGCCGACGCGCAGGGCGGCTAGGCCGTGGATCTTGGAGAAGGTGCGGGTGACGATGACGTTCTCGGCCGTGCGGGCCAGATCAAGGCCGTCCTCGAAGCGCGGATCGGTGGCGAACTCGGCATAGGCGCCGTCCAGCACCAGCACCACCGACGGCGGGATGGCCGCGTGCAGGGCGCGGATTTCCTCGCCCGTCAGCCAGGTGCCGGTCGGGTTTGCGGGGTTGGCGATGAACACCAGCCGCGTGCGCTCGTCGATGCATTTGACGACTTCGTCGGCGTCGATGCGCTTGTTGGGCTCCCTGGCCATGCGGACTTCGGCCTGGCAGGCACGGGCTCCGATGGCATAGGCGGCGAAGCCGTGCTCGCCCTGGACGATGTTGTCGCCGGGCTCGAGATAGACCTGGCACAGCAGGGCGAAGATTTCGTCGCTGCCGTCGCCGAAGGTCAGGCGTTCGGGCTCCAGCCTGTAGTGCTCGGCCACGGCGGCGCGCAGGATGTTGGCCTTGCCGTCCGGATAGATGTGCAGGCGGTCAACGGCGGCGCGATAGGCGTCCTTGGCCGCCTCGCTGCAGCCCAGGACGTTCTCATTGCTCGACAGCTTCACCGGATGGGCGATGCCCTCGATCTTCGACTTGCCGCCGACATAGGCGTGGATGTCCATCAGGCCCGGCTTGGGTATCGGGCGCGGCGCGGCGAAGCGGTCGGAGGCGGGAGCGGTCATGGGAATACTCAGTCGAGACAGGCGGTCGTCTTACACGTCGAAAGGTGTCGGCGCAGCCCCGATGACGCCGGTCAGCTTGCCGGGGGCCTGGGCCAGACGTTCGTCATTGACCTGGAAGAAGCCCGACAACGAGAACAGCTTCAGCCCGCCGGACTCGGCCAGCGGCTCGGCGGCGACGCCGCTAGGGCTCAGGGCCTCGACGATGGCGGCGGCGCTCTTGCCCGAGTCGGTCACCCAGAAGGTCTGGTCGCCGCCGGTGGGCTCGACTTCGACCTCGGCCACGGCCAGGGCGGCCTGCGGCCCCCAGCGGTTCAGACAGGGCAGGGCGGCGAAGATCTTCAGCTTGGGCTCGGCCAGCAGGCGGCCCCACCAGCTGCTGTCGGGCGTCAGGGCCAGCACGCCGACGCCCCAGGGTGTTTTAGCGGCGGACAGTACGTCCTTGGACTCGGCCAAAACCCGCATGGGTGGCGCGGTTCCGAAACGCAGGCGGGCCAGTTCGACGGTGCGGGTCGCGTCGCGACCGCCCCAGACGGCCAGGTGATAAGGACCCTGGCGCGCCAGGTTGTCGCTCATCACCTCGCGCCAGATCCGGATGACCAGGGCGTCATTGGCGGCGGTGCGCGGCGCGGCCAGCAGCTTGCGGATAATCAGGGCCTCGCGGCCGGGGCGCAGGCCAAAGCCCGTATCGCCCGACGCACGCTTGGCCGCCGCCACCGAACTGGCCAAGGCGGCCCGCTCGTCGAGCAGCTTCAGCAGTTCGCCATCAATGGCGTCCAGTCGCCATCGGACCTCGTCGAGAGACGGAGGCGCGTTGGCCGCGTCGGTACCCATGTTTATCCCCGAAATTGGAGGCCGGACCATAGTCCTTGCCGCCGCCGGCGCAATAGCCGGCGTTCACGGCAAGAAACTTGCGCGGCCCCCGCCGGAGGCGCGCCTGTCCGACGCTCAATAAACGCGCGGCGAGGGGCCCGTATCGATGGTTCCAAGGCGGGTGCGGCCTTCCTGCAGGATCAGGCTGGCTTCGATGACCGGTTCGCGGCCCAGGGCCTGAGCCGCGGCGGCGAGCATCTGTTCGGGTGTTCGGGCGGCCCGGGGATCGACGCGCTCCTTCAGGGCGACTTCCAGCTTGCCCTGAAGGCGGCCATTGGCGTCGACGGTCAGGGCGCCGGACTTGGCCGTGCCTTCGGCCTCGCCAGCGGTGATCCGGGCATTTTCCATGGTGATGGCGCCCCCGGCTGCGGTCCAGTCGCGAACGGCGTCAGCCCAGTTGTCGCCGCGCAGGATCGAGGCGCGGGTCAGACGGGCGTCCAGTGTCATGTTGGCGCTGTTCTCCTGGGCGATGCGGCCCAGCAGTCCCGTGAAATTGACGCGGGCGGCGTCGGCCTTGAACATGATGGCGGCCTGATCGTCGGGGCCGGGGCGCAGATGAAGCTGCACGGCTTCGGCCGAGCGCAGCGGGAAGGGTGCGGCTTCCGGCGCGGTCGAGAACACCAGGCCCGCGCCCTCGATGGAGATGCGCGGCGGATGCTGCTTCAAGCCCGCCAGACTGGCGCGGAGGGCTTGGCCGGCAATGGCCACGTCGCCGCCATTGGGACGGGTCAGCAGCGCGCCGCGCGGCGCGACGGCCACCCAGTGGTCGAGGCCATAGATCATCGCCTCGGCCTTCAGTTCCGGAATGCGCAGAGCCCAGCCGGACGGCTCGGCGACGCGGGCGTCTGCGAGGGTCACGTTCAGGCGGAACGGGAAACCGGAAAAGCTGCGGGCGCTCCACGACAGGTCATAGCCGCGCGACTTCAGCGACGCCGAGGCCGCGTCCATCCGCTGCTCGGCCTGGATGCGAAGCCAGAACCAGCCGGCGCACCATGCCGCCGCGAAGATCAGCGCGATGATGAAAGGCGCCAGCAGGCCCCGTCGGCGGGCTTTGCGGGGCGGCGCGGCGTCGGTATGGGTCATGAAAGCGTGCGTCCAGTCGGGATCAGAGATGAGCAGCGAGAGCGGAGACCGTTGGATATTCGGATACGGATCGCTCATGTGGCGTCCCGGGTTCCCGTTTGTAGAGCGAAGGCGCGCGGTACTCCACGGCCGACGTCGCGCCTTTTGCATCTATTCGGTCCATCACCGCGGAACCTATGAGCGTCCGGGCCTGGTTCTGGGCCTCGCGCCCGGCGGCTCGGTGCGCGGCGCGGCCTATCGGGTGGCGGCGGCGGCGTGGGAAGAGGTCTACGCCTATCTGCAGGAACGCGAGCAGCCGACCGAGACCTATTTCGAAGCCTGGGCCGATGTCAGGCTGGACGGCGAGCCGGCAAAGGCGCCGGCCCTGGTCTTCCTGTCGGACTTCAAGCACAGCCAGTGGGCCGGGTCGCTGACCCTGGAGCAGCAGGCCGATCTGATCGCGGGAGCCAAAGGCCTGTCCGGCCGCAACATCGACTATCTGTCCGACCTCGTCGGCCACCTGCGCGAGGACGGCGTGCGGGACCATGCGATGGAGAAGCTGCTGAAGCTGGTCGAGGCGCGGGAGGGAGCGGCTTAGGCGGCGCTCTACCTCGATCAAATAACGTCGTCATTCCAGGCGGAGGCCCGCGCCGACTGAAGATTGGGAGCTTCGCAGGTCTGCTATGGGTGGAGGCTGTGTAAAAACGCGTTTCGGACCTGGAGGCGCCCGTTGACCGGGTCACGAAATAGCTGATCTGGCGCTTTGTCGCGCATGGCGGCCGATCGGGACGCGAAAGTTTTCTTTCGTGAGCGGGTTCTGCCCGACGTTTTTACACAGCCTCGGTGGTGAGCGGGACACGACGCTTTGGCCAGTTTGATGTGGGTAGCCCCTACCGTCAGTGTGGTCGTGATCTCGGCATGCGTGAATAGATTGCACGTTCGGCAGCCCAGCTGCTGTCGGCAAGATTAGATTTCATTTTTACGTCGAATAGCTGAAATGAAACATCGTTGCTGCGAACGACGCCAGAACGAGCCTCCCAGCTACGGTGGAGAAGTGTATTCAAGGCTTGGTGAAACGCCCAAGCCGCTAAATTAATCCACTCCCCTTCCGACGAGATGCTTTTTTCAATCGACTTATAAACTGTCCAGTCAGAAGGCTCGGTAAGAATTGCAGGAAGCGCTATTTGTTCGTTCAAGATGAGGAGTTCTTCGGGCCAGCGCGCTCGCACGTTTTCAAAGAGCTCATTTCTGCTGTTTGGCGTGTCCATTCGCTCTCATCGCATTGAGCGAGAATGGCGGCAATCGGGTAGAGGTATACGCGCGGCGAACGTCTGAGTTGGGTCGGAGGCAGAGGCTCGAACAACCTGCGCCTTCGCCTAGATCCCCTCGTTCTCCAGCGCCTCGGTCGCGGTGTCGATGCGGGTCTGCAGTTCGCGCATGAACTCGCCGCGCTTCAGGCCGGCCGGGATCGGCGGCAGATAGTGGAAGACGATCACGCCCGGCCTGCATAGGAAACCCTTGCCCCAGTGGGAGCCGCAGTTCAGGGCCAGGGGCGTCACCGGCATGTCCATCTCGCGATAGAGGGCGGCGATGCCGGGCTTGTAGTCGCCGGGAACACCGACCGCGCCGCGCGTGCCTTCGGGGAAGATCACCACCTGGCGAACCTCCTTCATCTTCTCCAGCGTATCGCGGACCAGCTTCTTCAGGGCAGTCGAGTGGCCAGCGCGATCGACGACCACCATGCCAGCCTTCAGGCCGTGCCAGCCGAACAGCGGCACCCTCAGCAGTTCCTTTTTCATCACGAAACAGGCGTCGGGCAGCAGGCCAAACTGGCTGAAAACGTCGAACATCGACTGGTGCTTGGCGGCGACCAGAGCCGGGCCGGTCGGCAGATATTCGCGGCCCCGCACCTCGACCCTGATGTCGGCGATCCAGCGCAGGCCAAAGAACAGACCCTTGGACCAGAAGGTCAGGGCGGCGACCGCGAAGCGGCGGGGCAGGGGCAGCAGGGCGACCATCCAGGTGGCGGTGAACACCGACCAGACCCAGAAATAGAGCTGGAACAGAAACGAACGCAGATAGATCAAGATGCTTCCTTCACCGGCTCTCCAGCCTTGTCTTTCGGACCCAGCCCAAGGAAAGCCTCGCGGCCCAGGATCGCCAGGTACTTGCAGTATTCCACGACCATCCGCCGTGCGGTGATGTTCTGTTTCCACCAGCGATGGGCGTCGAGCCCCTCGGTGGCCACCGGATAGGGATAGAGCAGGGTGTCGGGCATGGTGGCGCGCAGTTCCAGCATCGAGCGCGGCATGTGATAATCGGCGGTGACCACGATCAGGCTGCGATAGCCCTTTGCCTTGGCCCACTCGGCCGTCTCCTTGGCGTTGCCGACGGTGTTGGCGGCGGCAAAGCCCAGGTCGACGCAGCAGTCATAGATCGGCTTGACCGCCTTGGTGACGCTCTGGACGTCCTCGCGGGTGGCCTCGCGATTGACGCCGGAGATCAGCAGGCGCTTGCCCTTGCCGGCTTCCAGCAGCTTGGTCGCCGCCTCCAGCCGGATATTGGAGGCGCCGGTCAGCACGACGACGCCATCGGCGATCGGCGGTTCCTTTGCGGGGATCGATTGCTCGACCCGCCCGGAAAAGGCCAGCAGGCCCACGGCCCAGATCATCACCAGGATTAGCAGCGCGGCGAGGCTCTTCACGGCATGCTCCTTAGGAGTCGCAGGGCGGCGAAGCGGGCTGTCAGGCCCGCGACCAAGGCGGCGATCAGGGGGCAGGGCAGCGGCGCCAGCAGGTCGATCCAGGCCAGGGGCAGGATCGGCGCAAGGCCTGAACCGCCTCCCAGGGTCCGGATCGCCGCGCCGATGATGGCCGCCCCGGCTCCGCCCAGCAAGCCCGCTATGGCGGCCATGCCAGCGAACCTCCACTGGAACAGACCGGCGATGAAGCTGGCTTCGGCCCCGGACAGGTGCAGCACCTCGATCACATCGGCGCGCGCCGCCAGACCGGCCCGGGTGGCGAAGGCGATCACCGAGGCGGCCGCTGCGGCGATCAGGACGAAAACGCCCAGCGCCGCCCAGCGCGCAAGACCCGCCCCGCGCTCGATATCGGAGATCCAGCGGCTGTGGTCGTCGATGACCGCATCAACCCCGGCCGCCTTCAGGGCTTGGTCCAGGGCCGTCGCTGTGGCCGGAAGCTCGGGGTCCAGGTCAAGGGTCACGAGACGCGGCGTGGGCAGGTCGTCGACCAGGGCTTCCTTGCCGATCCAGGGAACCAGAAGTTCCTCGGCCTTGTCCTTGGTCAGGGCGCGGGCCTCGATCACGCCCTTGACCCCGGCCAGGGCCTCGGCGGCGCGGGCGGCGGCGGAGTCGGGGGTCTCGTTAGGACGAGCGCGGACGACCACGGTCGCCGATCCGGTAAGCTGGTTGGTCCAACCCTCGGCGGCGCGGTTAGCGGCCAAGGCGGCTAGGGCGGTAAGGCAGGCCAGGAAGCAGAGCACGGCGACCACGAAGACCAGCGAGCCGTCGCGAGCGTCGCGGGGTGGCAGCAGCGGACCGGGCCGCCAGCGCTCGACCTGGAAGATCTCGCTCATGCGTCGCCCCCCTCGATCAGACGGCCATGTTCGAGATGCAGGGTGGGGCGACCGGCGCGGGCCACGACATCCTCGTCATGGGTGGCGATCAGCACGGTGGTGCCCAGGCGATTGAGCTCGACGAACAGGCGCAGCAGCCGCAGCGACATAGCCGGATCGACATTGCCGGTCGGCTCGTCGGCCAGCAGGACGTCGGGACGGTCGACCACGGCGCGGGCGATGGCCAGGCGCTGCTTTTCACCGCCTGACAGGGTAGCGGGCAGGGCATGCATCCGCTCGCCAAGGCCGACCCAGGTCAGCAACTCGGCGACGTCGTCACGATAGGTCGCGGGCTTGCGCTGCAGGATGCGAAGGGGGAGGGCGGCGTTATCGAACACCGACAGATGCTCCAGCAGCCGGAATTCCTGGAAAACCACCCCGATCCGGCGGCGCAGGAACGGCAGGTCGCCGGTTGGCAGAAGGCTCACATCGCGCCCGAAAAGCTCTACGCGACCCCGTGACGCACGGTGGGCCAGATAGATAAGCTTGAGCAGTGAACTCTTGCCTGCGCCCGAGGCGCCGGTCAGGAAGTGGAAGGACCCGGGAGCCAGGGAAAACCCAATGTCCCTAAGGGTTTCCGGGGCGCGGCCGTAGCGCATCGACACGCCTTCGAAGCGAACCACGGGAAGGGCGTCATCGCCCTGATCTGCCTCGATCCGCAATGAGGTGCCGCCGGGCTTTCTGGACATCAGGGACAAAATCGGCGACCCCATTTGTTAATGCGGGGAGCGTACGATTCGCGGCCATGATACTGACCTGTCCGGAGTGCGCCAGCCGCTATTTCGTCGACGACTCCAAGGTCGGCTCGGCTGGTCGTGTCGTGCGCTGCGCCTCGTGCGGCAACCGCTGGATCGCCCGTAACGAGGAGTCCACGGACCTCTTCGACGAGCCTTCCGCCGCCACCATGGCCGGTGACGCCGCGATGGCTCCGATGGACGCCGCGGCATCCGCCAGCGCCGCTTCCGAGACTGAATCCGAACCGCCGGTCAGCGCCTTGCCAGGCGAGGAATTGCCCAAGGTTTTCCGGGCCCGCGCCGACGCCGAACGCCGCCTCCGCGAAGCGACGACCACGGGCGTGGTCTGGGCCGGCATGGCCGCCGCCATGGCTTCGATGATCGTCGGAGCCCTGATCTTCCGCATCGACATGGTGCGCCTGTGGCCCACCACGGCTGGGGCATACGCCAGCGTCGGTCTGCCGGTGAATACGGTCGGCCTTGTAATCGAGAACCTGAAGGCCGAGCCTTCGCTCGAAGACGGCCACGCCGCGGTGACCATCACGGGCGTCATGCGCAACATCACCGATCACGCCGTGATCGCCCCGCCGCTGCGGGTCGAATTGCGCAACGCCAAGGACAAGCGCGTGGCCGGCCGCATCGCCGCCGCCGCCGACCCGAAGATCCCGCCCAGCGAGATCCGCCACTTCGCCATCACCATCCTCGACCCGCCACGCACGGCCCGGGACCTGGTCATCGACTTCGCGGTCGAGCCCGGCGCGGCCAAGGCGGTAAAGGCGGCTTTGAAGACCCCCGCCAAGCACGCGGCGGATCCGGAACTCTCCCTACGCGGCGCTCAAAACGCCGCCGCTGGAGAAGCGGCTGGACATGAACCCTCGGGACATGAGACCGGAACGGAAGCAACCCCTTCCTCCGACTCTCACGAACCCGCGCATCATGAATGACACCGTCCAACCCGAAGTTCTGATTTCGGAAACCGAGATCGCGCAGCGCGTTCAGGCCCTCGCCAACGCCATCGCCCCGCGCATCGACGACGATACGGTCTGCGTCTGTCTGCTGACCGGCGGTCTGTGGTTCGCCGCCGACCTGACCCGGGCGCTGTGGAAGGCGGGCCGCAATGTGCGCTTCGACGCCCTGTGGCTGGCCTCCTACCATGACGAGCGCAAGAGCACGGGCCGCTGCGAGGTGCGCGCCGACCTGCAGCGCCCCCTGATCGGCCGCCGCGCCCTGGTGGTGGACGATGTGTTCGACACCGGCCTGTCGCTCAGCGAGGCTTCGCGCCTGGTGAAGGACGCCGGCGCCAGCGAAGTCATGACGGCCGTGTTCGCCCGCAAGCCTTGGCCGACCCAGCGCAGCATGGAACCCGACTTCGTGGCCTGGGAAGCGCCTGCTCGGTATCTGGTGGGCTACGGCCTCGACGACGAGGGCAAGAGCCGCGGGCTGCCGTATATAGGCGCGATGGACTGAGACTTCTAAAATCCTCCCCCTAACGGGGGAGGTGTCGCCGCAGGCGACGGTGGGGGAAGTTCTGCTGACTCACAGCGACTACCCCCTCCGGTCTTCGGCCGCCTCCCCCTTCAGGGGGAGGGCTTCAGACCCAGCTCGGCACCAGATCCCGGCCGAGCATCTCATCGTAACTCGGCCGCGCGCGGATCACTGCGAAACGGTCGCCATGGACCAACACCTCTGGCACCAGCGGCCGGGTGTTGTATTCGCTGGCCATGGCCGCGCCGTAGGCCCCTGCCGACATGAAGGTCACCAGATCGCCTGCCGCCAGCGGCGGCAGGGGCCGGTCGCGGGTGAAGGTGTCGCCGGTTTCGCAGATCGGGCCGACCACGTCATAGGGGCTGGGCTCTCCGTCACGCTTCAGCACCGGGCGGATGTCGTGGAAGGCGTCGTACATGGCCGGACGCAGCAGGTCGTTCATGGCCGCGTCGATGACCAGGAACTTGCGCCCTTCGGGACGCTCGTGGACGTGGATCACCTCGCTGACCAGCACGCCGGCATTGGCGGCGATTACCCGGCCGGGCTCGAAAGCGAGCTTCACGGGCAGACCCTTGGTCACCTCGCCGACCATCGCCGCGAACTCGGCGGGCGAGGGCGGTTCGGGCATATTGAAATAGGGCACGCCGAGGCCGCCGCCCAGGTCGAGACGCTCGACCGACAGGCCTTCGTCCAACAGCTGCTCGACCAGGCCCCTCATCTTGGTGAAGGCCTCGCGCATGGGCGACAGGTCAGTGATCTGGCTGCCGATGTGGCAGGCCACGCCGATGGGCTCGAGATTGGCGTTGTTGCTGGCGTTGGCGTAGAGGCGAGCAGCCTCGGCGAACGAGACGCCAAACTTGTTCTCGGCCTTGCCGGTGGCGATCTTGGCGTGACCGCCGGCCGCGACATCAGGATTGACCCGAAAGGCGATCTTGGCGCGCACGCCCTGCTCGGCGGCGACGGACGCCACAAGATTCATCTCCGGCTCGGACTCGACATTGATCTCGGCGACGCCGGCCTTCAGGGCGAACTCGACCTCGCGGCGGGTTTTGCCGACGCCGGAGAAGATGATGCGATCGCCGGGGATGCCGGCGGCCAAAGCGCGGCGGACCTCGCCCTCCGAGACAGTGTCGGCCCCGGCGCCCAGCTCGCCCAGCACCTTGAGCACCGCGACATTGGAGTTGGCCTTGACTGCATAGGCGATCAGCGGATCGGCGACGCCGGCCCGTTCCAGAGCATTGCGGAACACGGTGAAGTGGCGCTCAAGCGTGGCGCGGGAATAGACATAGACCGGCGTACCGACCTCAGCTGCGATGCGCGCCAAGGGAACGCCTTCGCAGGCCAGGCCCTCGGGGCCGTACTCAAAGTGATTCACGGGACTCGAGGCTCTCTAATCATAAGCTCCCTCATCATCCGATCTTCCCGGCGAAGGCCGGGACCCAGATTCATCTAGAGCATCAGCAGGGCTTCATCTGGATCCCGGCCTTCGCCGGGATGACGGCGTGTGTGGGCTGGGTGGATGAAGTGCGGTGGTCGCCGTCAGTTGGGGGTCGCGCCGGGGAAGCCCGCCGCCGAGGGGCCGCCGAACGGGTTCGGGGCTGTGCCGGCCAGCGGAGCCGCGCGGACGGTGCGGTTGCTGGAGGCCGGGTCCATGATTTCCTGGGCGCCGCCGGCGCGCGCCGGCTGGTTGGCCGTGCCGGAAGCGGCTCGGCGCTCTGCCTCCCAGGCCGCTTTTTTCTGAGCGTCCCACATCGGCGCGGGACGCTCCAGTTCGGCCTGTTTGCCACAGGCGGCCAAACCCGCGCTGGAAAGGGCCAGGGTCGCGACGGTCAGAAGAGCGAGGGGGCGCAGGGTCATCCGAGCAGTTCCTTCCAACGCGCGATCTGGGCGCGGACCTGGGCGGGGGCTGTCCCGCCGTAGCTGATGCGGCTGGCCGCCGAGGCGGCCGGGGTGAGGACGGCATAGACTTCGGCGGTGATCTTCGGCTCGATCGCCTGGAACTGCTCCAAGGACAGGTCCGCCAGATCCACGCCCAACCTTTCGGCCGTCTTCACAGCCGAGCCTGTCACGTGGTGGGCGTCGCGGAAAGGCATGTTCAGCGTCCGCACCAGCCAATCGGCCAGATCGGTGGCGGTCGAGAACCCGGCGCCGGCGGCGGCGGCCATCTTGTCGGTGTTGGGCGTCAGATCGGCGATCATGCCGGCCATGGCCAGCAGGCTCAGCTCCAGGGCGTCGAAGGCCTCGAAAGTCGGGACCTTGTCCTCCTGCATGTCCTTGGAATAGGCCAGCGGCAGGCCCTTCATGACCACGGTCAGGGTGGTCAGCGAGCCCAGGATGCGGCCGACCTTGGCGCGGATCAGTTCCGCGGCGTCGGGGTTCTTCTTCTGCGGCATGATCGAGCTGCCGGTCGTGAAGGCGTCGGTCAGCTTGATGAAGCCGAACATCGGCGTCGTCCACAGCACGATCTCCTCGGCCAGGCGCGACAGGTGCGTGGCGGTGATCGAGGCGGCCGACAGGGCTTCCAGCGCAAAGTCGCGCGCCGAGACGCTGTCCAGTGAATTGGCGGTTGGACGGTCGAAGTCGAGCGCGGCGGCCGTGGCGTGACGGTCGATGGGAAAGGGCGATCCGGCGAGAGCCGCCGCGCCCAGCGGGCACTCGTTCATCCGGGCGCGGGCGTCTCGGAAGCGGCTGGCGTCGCGGCCGAACATTTCGACATAGGCCATCAGGTGATGACCGAAGGTCACAGGCTGGGCGGGCTGCAAGTGCGTAAAGCCCGGCATCAGGGCGTCGGCATAGGTCTCTGCCTGGGCCAGCAGGGCGCGCTGCAGGGCGTCGAGCTGGGCGGCGGAGCGGTCGCAGGCCTCACGAACCCACAGGCGAAAGTCCAGCGCCACCTGGTCATTGCGCGAGCGGGCGGTGTGCAGCCGGCCGGCCACCGGGCCGATCAGCTCGCGTAGCCGCGCCTCGATATTCATGTGGATGTCTTCGTACTCGTCGCGGAACGGGAAGGTTCCGGTCAGCAGTTCGTCCTCGACCTTGGCCAGGCCTTCGAGAATTTCCTCGCCATCGCTGCTTGCAATGACGCCCTGGCTGATCAACATCCGGGCGTGGGCGCGGGAGCCCGCCAGATCCTGCGCCCACAGGCGCTTGTCGAAGCCGATGCTGACATTGATCGCCTGCATCAGCTCCGCCGGTTTGGCCGAGAACCTGCCGCCCCACATGGCTTGACCCTTTGCGCCCTCGGAGGCGTCGGGTTTGTTGGAGGCGTTGTCGGTCATATGAGCGAAATCCAGTCGGGCGGAAACGGGGCGGGCGAGAACGGGGCAGGGGCGGCCAAGCGCGGTCCGCTGAAATGGGCGATCGGCGCCGCCATGCTCGTCGGCGTCGCGGCGGTTCTATACGTCATGGCCGCCTCTTCGTTCAAACCCTCAGGGCCGGCCAACCTCAATGAATTCAAGCGGGCCTCGCTGGCAAAGCTGGATGTACCCGCGACGCCCCGCGTGGCGCCGGGCACAACCTTCTTCGATGAAGCGGGAAAGCCGGTGACGCTTGCCGATTTCAAGGGCCAGGTCGTGGTGATGAACCTCTGGGCTACATGGTGCGCGCCCTGCAAGAAAGAGATGCCGACCCTGGCCAAGCTGGCCGCCCTTTACCAGACCCAGCCATTCAAGGTGCTGCCGGTCAGCGTCGATCGGGATTCAGACCTCAACCTCGCCAAGGCCGAGATGGCCGCTAATGCGCCACTGAAGCTCTATCGCGACCCGTCCTACAAGATGTCGTTCGAAATGGAGCCGCGCGCGGCCGGCTATCCGACCACGGTGATCTACGACAAGCAGGGCCGTGAACGCGCGCGGCTGTCGGGCGACGCCGACTGGGCCAGCCCTGAGGCGCGAGGCTTGGTCGAGAAGCTGCTGGCCGAGTGACCGGCAGTTGAAGATCGATCCCACCGTCCTCGAACCCATCGCCGACCGTGCCTGGCCGGCGCGCGAGCGTTCAACGCTTGGTGGGTGGCGGCTGAACGCCAGTGATGGCTGGTCGATGCGGAGCAATGCCTGCTGGCCGCTGGGCAAGCCGGATCGTGACGTCGAGGCAGCTATCGATGCGGTCGAGGCCTGGTTTATCGCCCGGGGGCTGCCGCTGCGCTTCAAGCTGACGGATGGCGCGACGGCGCCGGAGGACTTGGCCAGGCATCTGTCGCGGCGGGGCTATACGGACTGCAAGGAGACGCTGGTGATGGTAGGCGAAGCCCAAGGTCGCGCGGACCCCGTCGTGGCCTTGTCGACCGTGCCAAACGCCAGTTTCGAAGCAGTGTTCACGGCCTCGGCAGGTGGCAATATCGAGGATGCGCGAGAGCGGCTGGAAACCCTGGCTCGTATCCCGGCTCCGGCGCGTTTCGCCTGTCTGGATATGGATGGCCAGCCCGCAGCCTTGGGCGCGTGCGCCATCGACGGCCGGTGGGTCGGGGTGTTTGGCATGCGCACGGCGCCTGAGCACCGCCGCAAGGGTCTGGCGCGTCGCGTGCTCGGGGCTCTTCTGGCCGAGGCGAAGCCACTGGGCGCGTGCGCCTATCTGCAGGTCGAGGCCGGCAATGCGCCCGCCATCGCTCTCTATGAGAATGAAGGCTTCCGGACGGCCTACGCCTACCGCTACTGGGTTCGCTAGAAGCCTATCTCGGCCCGCAACGCCGCCACCGTGACACCAGCCGCTCGGAGTTCGCGCAGGGTCTGGGCCTTGTCGCGCTTGGCGTAGCGCTTGCCATCCGCGCCCATGAGCAGGCGGTGGTGGCGATAGGTCGGCGTGGGCAGGCCCAGCAGGGCCTGCAGCAGGCGCTGGATGTGGGCCGCCTCGAACAGGTCCTCGCCCCGGATCACATGGGTAACGTCTTGCAAGGCGTCGTCGAGCACGACCGCTAGGTGATAGGCGACACCGACGTCCTTGCGCGCCAAGACTATGTCGCCGGCGGTTTCGGGCCGGGCGGCGATCGGGCCAGCCTCGCCATCCGGACCCGCGCCCTCTTCGATGAAGGTCAGGGTCTCGAAACCGCCAAGCGCCTCTTTCGCAGCCGCCAGCGACAGCCGCCAGGCGAAGGCCTCGTCGCGCGTCAGGCGTTCGGCTTCTTCGTGGCAGGGCAGGGGGCCGCCTTCGAAGGGCGCCTGCGGTTCATGCGGCGCTCGACCGATGTCCAGCTCCTTGCGGGTGCGGAAGCAGCGATAGACCAGGCCGCGTTCGCGAAGGTCGTCGATGGCGGCGTGATAGTCGGACAGATGCTCTGATTGGCGGCGAACCGGTTGATCCCAGTTCAGGCCCAGCCAAGTCAGGTCCTCCAGAATCGCCGCCTCGTATTCCGGCCGGCTCCGGGTGGCGTCTATGTCCTCGATACGCAGGATAAACCGGCCACGGACAGCGCGCGCGGCCTCGAAGGCCGTCAGGGCAGAAAAGGCGTGGCCGCGGTGCAGGTGGCCCGTCGGCGACGGTGCGAACCGGGTGGCGAAGACCAAGGCGTCAGCCCCGGTCGAACTTCGCGAACATGCCCAGGTGTTCGAACACCGCGCGGAGAAACGCATCCTCGCCGCCCAGGAGTTCCTTCAACGGGGCGAACTGTTTGAAGCTGATCATTTCGGCCAGGCCATGGCCCGCGCACCAGGCGGCGATGGTCGCGAGTTCCAGGTCGATGTCGGCGACGCCGCCGCCCGATTGCTCGGAGATGGTGTCTCGCACCTGGCAATAGGCGCCTTCGGTCTTCATCTGGTCGGGCAGCGCGTCCTTGTCGCGCGAGCGGTCATACATCACGCGATAGAGGGCCGGATTGTCCCGCGCGAATTTTACATAGGCCACGCCCAGGCCAGTCATGCGTTCGCTGGCGTCCGTGGCGGACGCGCGGGCCTCGATCAGCACCGTGTCGAGGGCCATCCAGCCTTCGTGGGCCACCGCTTCGAGCAGTTCGCTCTTGTCTTTGAAGTGGTGGTAGGGCGCGGCGGGACTGACGCCGGCCTCGCGCGCCACCGCTCGCAGCGACAGGGCGGCAGGCCCTTCATTTTCGAGAATCCGGCGCGCGGCGTCGATCAGGGCGCGGCTCAAGTCGCCGTGGTGATAGGGGCGGGATTCGGTGGCTGCACTGGTCATCGACCCCACCCTAACCCCTCCGCTCCAAAATTTCATCCAAACGATGTAAAGATTATCTTGACGGCGTTTAGATAGGTGATATCTAAGCACCGTCCAGATTGGACAGGCCTTGACCGGCAATCGGCTTGGCTCACTTGCAAAGAGAGATTTACATCATGTTCCGTTCGCTTAGCGCCTTTGAAGCCGCCTTCGACCGCATGGCCGGCGGCTACTTCCTTGTGCTCGCCCTGGCCCTCGCCGGAGCTTTCATAGGCGTTGTTCGGTAAGATTGCTTTGTCCGCGAACGGCGGGGTTGTTCTCAAAGATCGCCCCGCCGTCGCGTTCGTCGTCCGCTCAATGATCGCCCGCGCTTGAACCAAACCGCGTCGGGGGCTAGCACAAAGAGCCGACGCGCTTGGAATTTCGAACCCGCGCCGGGAACATCCCGCCGGCGCTCGGATTTCCAGCCTATGTCGATTTCAACCCATATATTCCGCCGATGAGCGTCGCCTTCACCAAGGAAGGCGACAGCGAGGCGTTTGCCGCCGACCTGCTCGACCGGCCGATTTCCGCCAATCCGAACTTGGTCACTGTCAAGGGGCTTGCCCAGCTCGAAGCGTCGCTCGCCGAGGCGCGCGCCGCCTATAGCGCCGCCCAGGCCACCGGCGGCGTCGCCGAGGACCGCACGGCCATGGCCCGCGCCACCCGCGACCTGCGTTACTATGCGGCGCGCCGGGCCAGCGCTCAGCTCACAGAACCGACCGGACCAGCTGACGTGGTGCATTTCGGTCAGGCGGTGACCTTTGACCGTGAGGACGGCCGGCGTCAGACCTTCCGCATTGTGGGCGAAGACGAAGCCAATCCCGCCGAGGGTTCGGTTTCCTACGTCTCGCCGCTGGCCAGAGCGCTGCTGGGCAAGATCATCGGCGACACGGCCATGGTCGCCGGCGGCGAGGTCGAGATCGTCTCGATCGACTAGCGCAAGGATCGGGTTGCCCGCGGCGGATGGCGGTGGTCAGGTCGCGCTGTGACTCCAGACGCCCCTCCCACGCCCGATCAGATTCGCGCCGCGCGCGCCCACCTTGCGGCCCTGGATCCCGCGATCGCGGCCGTCGAGGCCGTTACGCCGGAATTTCCACGGCGGGTTCGCGAGCGTGGCTTTGCAGGGCTGATCAAGCTGATGGTCGAACAGCAGGTCTCGCTGGCCTCGGCCGCCGCCATCTGGGCGCGTGTCGAGATCGGACTAGGCGAGGTGTCACCCGCCGCCGTTCTGGCGCGGGAGGATGTCGACCTGCAAGGCTTTGGCCTGTCGCGACCCAAGGTCCGTTACGCTCGGGCGATCGCCGAAGCCCATGTGTCCGGCCTCTGCGACTTCGACGGTCTGCGCCACATGGGCGACGACGAGGCCGCCGTCGCCCTGATGTCGATCAAGGGCATAGGGCGCTGGACAGCCGAGACCTATCTGATGTTCTGCGAGGGGCGGCTGGACGTCTTTCCCGGTGGCGACGTCGCCTTGCAGGAGGCCATGCGCTGGGCCGACCGCACGGAAGTCCGGCCGAACGAGAAGCAGGCCTATGCGCGGGCGCAGGCCTGGAAGCCCTATCGCGCTGTCGCGGCCCATCTGCTCTGGCGGTGCTATGGCGCGGTCAAAAAGGGTGAAATTCCACCATTCTGATCGCATGCCGACAGATGTCTTGGTTCCGTCGCGGAGTTGGATCATCCTTTGTGTGCGTTCGGGAATGGATGGCGATTCCCTTTTGAATGCGTAGGAAGGAGGCCCGTCTTCAGTCCGTTCGCGTATCCGCTTCATAAGAGCCTGTGCGGCTCCCAGGGTAGGCCCTGATGCAGGTTCTTTCCCGTCCACCGTCCGGCATGCCGGCGCTGGTGCTGAACGCCGACTATCGGCCCCTCAGCTATTATCCGCTGTCCCTCTGGCCATGGCAGGAGGTGATCAAGGCGGTGTTCCTTGAACGGGTCGAGGTCGTGTCGACCTATGACCACGTCGTCCACTCGCCGTCGTTCGAGATGAAGCTGCCCAGCGTCGTATCGCTGAAGCAATATGTGCCTCAGGACCGGCCACCCGCCTTCACGCGCTTCAACCTGTTCCTGCGCGACGCCTTCTCGTGCCAGTACTGCTCGTCGCCCGACGACCTGACCTTCGACCATGTCATCCCGCGCTCTCGCGGCGGACGGACGACCTGGGAAAACATCATTACAGCCTGCGCGCCCTGCAATCTGCGCAAGGGCGGGCGCACGCCGCGCGAGGCGGGTATGCACCCGTTCCACACGGCGCGCCGGCCCAGCATGCACGAGTTGCAAGACCGGGGTCGCCGCTTCCCGCCGGGACACCTGCACGCCAGCTGGCTCGACTATCTCTACTGGGACATCGAACTGGAGGCATAAGGCGACGGAAAGCGGCGAATGGCTTCAGGTGATGCGCTTGACGCTGACCGGGTCGCTGGCGGGGAAGCTTTCTTCAAGACCCTCGTCCAGCAGCGCTTCTTGGCGGTCCTCAGCAAGGTCGACATGTCGGGCAAGCTGATCGTGCTTTTCGCCCTCGGGCACCGGCTCGACCAAGCGGCTGGTGGGGGTGTCTTCCTTCTGGAAGGCTTCCTTGACGTCGGTTTCGCTAACCCGATCCTCGGGATGACCGGGCTGGCCCAGATCCTGAGCCTGAGACCAGTCGCCGAGCACGCCGGGCGTTGACTCGTCTTGCTGCTTGGTGTCCGTCATGATCATATCCTCTGATGAGGAGAACCAACGTTTCGTGGCCACGCTTGTTCCGAGCAGCCGGCAGAACAACATTCTCGCGGTTAGGAGCCGTCTACTGTACTGTGGCGCATGACCAATAGACCAACGACTCTCGAACGCGCCTTCCAGTTGGCGCGGTCAGGCGAATATTCGACCATCTCCGATATCCGGCGTCAGCTGAAGATCGAAGGCTTTTCCGACGCCCCAAGCCAGATCAGCGGCCCGTCCATGCTCAAGCAACTTCGCAAGCTCTGCGAGGCCGCCCGTCCTGAAGAATCGGCTGAGGCCGAGCCTGCGCTGGACGCGCAATAGATGACCTTGTCTGAAGGCCAACTGACGGCGCTGAAGAACCTCGCCCGCAAACAGGCGGGGGACGATGTCGATTGGATCAATATCAGCGACGCCCGCGCCCTGACCGACTTGGGCTTTGCCCAGCGTGACCGGGTGGGCTGGAAGATTACGCCTGAAGGGCTGGAGGCTCTGGCGGCGGAGTCCTGACGGTCAAGGTGCAACCAGACCACCGCTCAGCGGTTCTTTCAGGCAGATTTCTGTCGCGAGGGAACGCCATGAGCCGCCACCAACAAGAAACCCGCCACCCCAACCAAAGCCGCCAGCGCCTCGACGGCCGACACGGCCACTGACGGCAAGATGCGGCGCGAGGACGAGCATGTCGACGCGCCGCACGCGCGTTTAGTCGATCCGCTGCCCGAAAACGAGAAGCACGACCAACTCGCCGAGAAGGTCGAGTGTTCGGAAAGCCGTCAGGAAGCCTTGCTGGACGAGGGCCTGGAAGAGAGTTTCCCGGGCAGCGACCCGGTGAGCGTCAAGCGCATCACCTGATGTTCGATCAGGCTGAAGCGCGCGGCGGGAAACGCTTGGCGGCGCGGTCGGCGAAGCGAGCGGGGCGCTCTTCCTCGCTCGCGACCACCGGCGTCATGATGGCCTTGCCGGTCCTACGAGGCTGACGACGGTCCATGGCGGCGATGGTCGAGAAGGTCAGGTCGCCGTGGTCGCGCGCCATCTTTCGCGCGCTTTCGATCAAGCTCGAGCCATAGACCGTCAGCACACCGACCGCGTCGCAGCCCCAGTCGGCCAAGCTGGCGCTGCGTCCGCCAAACATCTGGGCCACTTCGGCGGCTCCACCAAGGATCAGCGCAGCGCGGGCCAGATCCGAACGGCGCATGCGCGGGAAGGCTGCAAAAGACACTGCCGTCAGACCACCGAACGCAATGGCGTGGGCGCTCTTGTCGGTCAGGCCGAACATCGATTCCATCCCCTGAAACGGACCCAGCATCAGGGTTGCGGCCGTCAGAGCGCCGAGCACCAAAACGGCGCGGGCGGCGATCACGACATGGTTGGGCGTCAGCATGGGGAGTCTCTGGGTGAGGCCTTTCCATAGCCCGGGCCTCGCCGCCATTTTGTGAACGAACAAGATCAACCGAGGATGAATCGTTCACTCCTCAGTCGTCCTTCGGCAGGCTTTTAGCGCTTCTTTGCCCTGACTTTCGCCTTTGCCCTGGCGGCCGCATCGGCCTTCTTCTTGGCCTCGGCTTCAACCTTGGCGGCGTCTTCCTTGGCTTTCTTCCAGGCTTGATAGGCTTCGATATGGGGCTGACGGCGCAGGACTTTCGAGGCGGAATCGACGATCACCGGCGCTGTTGTTCCAACCCGCACGCGCCCTGCGCCATCGACCATTGGCAGGCCGACCACCTTGTCCCCGATCTTGACCTCGACCGGCATTGGAAAGGGCTTTTCCTTGGGCGCCTTCCAGCGAAGCACCATGTCGTCGCCCTCGCGGGTTTCCAGCAGTTCGGGCGGCGTGGCTTCGTACAGATAGACATCGAAAAACCAATTATAGTCCTTGCCGGTCACGTCATTGACCGCGCGGATGAAGTCCCTGGTGTTGGCATAACGCGGCGTGAAATTGCCAGGCTTGGGGTCTGTGCGGCCATAGACGATCAGCCGGATCGTCTCGAAGAAGGCCTCGTCGCCGATCAGCGCTCGCAGCGTGTGAAGGACGTTGGAGCTCTTGAAATAGATGTCGTTCCCAGGGCCGACCTTTGGATCGTAGACCTGATCCTCGGCCATGGTCTTGCTGGCAACGACCGGGAACTTGTTCTGCACGGCGGCGCGCTGGGTGTTCAGGCGGGCCATGTACTCCATGTCGCCGTGCAGCCATTGCGAATAGAGCGGCTGCATGTAGCTGCCCAGGCCCTCGTGCAGCCACATGTCGTCCCAGTCGGTATTGGTCAGCTGGTTGCCGAACCACTCGTGCGCCAGCTCGTGGTGCAGCAGCCAGTCATAGCCATAGACGTCTTTGGCATAGTCGTTGCCGTAGGCGTTGATGGTCTGGTGCTCCATGCCCAGGTGCGGAGTTTCGACCACGCCCATTTTCTCGTCGCGGAACGGGTAGGGGCCGATCATCGCCTCATAGAAGTCGAGCATGGGTGCAAATTCCGCGAACAGGGCCTTGGCCTCGGTCTCGCGGCCTTTCAGGCTCCAGAACCTGATCGGAAAGCTGTCGCCATATCGGCTTTTGTAGGTGTCGCTCAGTTCGACATAGGGGCCGACGTTCAGAGTGATGGCGTAGGTGTTGGGGTTCTTGGCGCGCCAGTTATAGGTCCGCCAGCCGTCCTTCTCTTCCATGCTGACGAACACGCCATTGGCCGGCGCCACCAGCGGGGCGGGGACGACGATGTGCAGATCGACCAGCTTGGGCTCGCCCATCGGCTGGTCGATGCAAGGCCAGAAAAGGTCGCAGCCGTCACCCTGGACGGCCGTGGCGATCCATGGCTCGCCGGTCTTGGTCTTCTTCCAGACGAAGCCGCCGTCCCAAGGCGCGCGCTTGGCCTCGTGGGGCACGCCGGCGTACCGGATGCGAACCTTGACCTGCTCGCCCTTGGTCAGGGGCTTTGGCAGGGTGATCGACAGGCGGCCTTCCGGATTGCTCCAGTCGCTTGCGGCGAGCGGGGCGCCATCGACGGTCAGCAGGCTGATGGGAAGGTCGCGGTCCAGATCCAGCACCAGCTTGGTCAGCGGGGCCAGGGCCTGGATGGTCAGGGTCGCGTCGCCCTCGATGGCCTTGCGGGCCGGGATGACCTTGATCCGCAGATCGACGTGTTCCAGCGACATGTCGCGCTGTTCAGCGGGGATGACGCCACCGGTGCTCAGGGTCAGGGCGGTGGTCTTCTTGGCCGGGGCCTTGGTTTGAGCAAAGACCTCGCCGGCGCTCAGGGCCAGAAGGGAGGCCGCAAAAGCGGCGGCGAGACGGACGAAACGAGGCAAACGGAGCTCCCCAAGCGGTGTTCTTGACGCCATCGGTATGCCGGGGTGGCGCGAACGCCAAGAGGCTCAGATCTTCTCGCTGATCTTGATCGCGGCGCGGCAGCCCGCCTGGATGACGGCGGTCAACAGGGGATAGGCCGGCGCCTCATGGGCGCCTTCCTCGATGGCGAGATCGCGGTGGGCCAGTTCGTCGTCCCGAAACTGCGAAAGCTCGGCGGCCAGTTCCGGATCGCGGTCCTGCAGTTCCGCGATCTGGCCAGCATAGTGTTTTTCGATAACGTTTTCGACGGCCTCGGTGCAGGCGTGGGCGGCCTTGTCGCCCAACAGGGCGGTGCCTGCGCCCAGCGCGAAGGCCGCCGCGCGCCAGATCGGCGACATCAGGGTCGGGCGAACGCCGCGTTCTGTCAGCAGTTGGTCGAAGCGGGTGAGGTGGACCTGTTCGTGGCCCTCCATCTCCTTGAGCTGGTCGGCAAGGCGTTCGCGACCCGGGCTGGCGCGCATCACCGCCGCCTGGCCGCGATAGATGTTCACGGCGGCCAGTTCGCCGGCCTGGTCGACGCGCAGGATCTCGGCAAGGCGCGCCTTGCTGGCGCCCGCTCCGGGACGACGAGGTGCGGGGGCGCTCATCGAACGGTCCCGGCCTTGCGAAGGCCGGCCATCAGGGATGCGACGGCGAGACCTAGCGAAATCAGGGCGTTCCAGCCGGCCATGGAGATGCCCAGGAAGATCCAGGCAGCCTTGTCACAGGCCGGGGGCTTGATCTTGTCGCCCTTCAACATCGCCACCAGATCGCTAGCCGCAGCTGACGCGCCGCCGCTGCAGGTGGTCGGGCCCGGCCACCACTTCCATTCGACCCCGGCGTGAAAGGCCGCCAGCCCCGCGCCATACAAGAAGATCGCGCCCAGCAGCAGGTCGAACGGTCGGCGCAGCCGCGCAGCCCAAGGGCTGTAGCGGGCGGCGATGGCGATCAGGGCTACGGTCCCGGCGACCCAGAACACCTCTCGTTGCTTCAGGCACAGGGTGCAGGGATACAGCTTGCCGAACGTCTCGAAGGCATGGGCGGTCGCCAGCATGGCGGCGCTGGCGACGAAGGCTACGACCGGCCACCAGTCCAGGGCGAGATCTACGAGCGAAGCCTTGGCCGGAAGCATGGTATCGACGGGCGCGGGACCGCGCACGAGCTCGAGAGCCGGCGTCTCCGTCGTCGCCAGGCCAGCGTTGGTCGCCTTGGGATCGATGTCGCTCGTCATACCGCGCAGGCGCCTCCGCTGCTGCCACCCAGGAAATGGCTTGCCGTGAGGCCAAGTACAAGAAGCAGGAAGAGGCCGCCGGCGAACAGGGCCAGACGACGTTCGATGACCGGCAACAGTGCGGGACCGAATTTCTTGACCACCCAGGCGACCAAGAAGAACCGCGCGCCGCGCGTGATGACCGAGGCGATGATGAACATCGGAAAGCTGAAGGCGGCCAGACCCGAGGCGATGGTCACCAGCTTGTAGGGGATCGGGGTCAGACCCTTGGCCAGGATCACCCAGACGCCATACTTGCCATACCAGCACTGGAACTCGGCCAGCCCGCCGGAATGGCCGGTCGCCGCCATCATCCAGATCCCCACGTCCTGAAGGAAAAAGCCGATCGCGTAGCCGAGGATCCCGCCCAGCACCGAGGCCAGGGTGCAGATCGCCGCATAGCGCCAGGCCAGATCAGGACGCGCTAGCACCATCGGAGCCAGCATCACATCCGGCGGAATGGGGAAGAAGGAGCTCTCGGCGAACGAGATGGCGAAAAGGCTCTTGGGGGCGTGGCGCGAGGCGGCCAGTCCCATGACCCAGTCGTACAGGCGACGCAGCATGCGAGCTCCAGGCAAGTTGATGCGTGTTGCTAGCAGGGGAAGCGGGGCTTGTCCCCGGCGATGATCGGCGGCGCGGTCTCCAGTCCGCGCCGCCTGCAGTTCTGGCTAGAACTTGACCGCCAGGGAGACGTTGTAGTTGCGGCTGGGCTGACTGTAGCCCTCGGTGACGGTCGAGTTGGCGGCAAGGCCGCGCGCGTCGCTCCACCACCAATAGGTCTGGTCGGTCAGGTTGAAGACGCCAGCGCGCAGGGTGACGGCGTCGGTGACGTTCCACCAACCCGTGACGTCAAACACCGTGAATGACGGGGGCGTGAAGCAGTAATAGGGCGAGGGCGTCGCCACACCGACCGTGGTGCAATTCAGACCCGAGCGACCGGCGTCCTTGCGTTCGGAGTGGACCGCGCTTAGCTGGCCGCCAAACACGCCCGAGGGCGCGCGATAGTCCAGACCCCCCACGAGTTTGACCGGATCGATGGAGGTCAGTGGCGTGTTGACGCCATTGGTCTGCGACGCGCCACGAGCATACGAAGCCGCCGCCCGCGCCGTGAAGCCGGCGCCCAGATCCACCGCCGTGGCCAGTTCCGCGCCGCTGATCTTCACGCCCGACAGGTTCACGAACTGATAGACGGCCGGATTGGCGGCTGTGAAGGCGCCGCCGACCTGTACCTGCTCGATGAAGTCGTCGTATTCGCCCGTGAAGCCGGTGACCTGAGCGCGGAACCACGCGTCGCGCAGGCGGAAGCCAGCCTCGAAGGTGCGGCTGGTCTCAGGCTTCAGGTCGGGGTTTGAGATCGACTTGTAGTTCGAAACCAGGTTGGCGAAGCCGGTATTGACCTGCGACGGGGCAGGGGCCTTGAAGCCGGCGGCCGCGTTGGCGAACACGGTGACCAGGTCGGTCACCTTCCAGACCACGCCCAGCTTGGGGCTGATCTTCGAGTCGCTCTGGCCAGCGGGCACATTGGCCGTGAACAGGGCGTCGGCCTTGGGATCCAGCTTGTAATAGTCGTAGCGGACCGCCGGGAAGAAGGTCACGGGGCCCAGGGCGAACTCGTCCTGAACGAACAGGCCGGCGAGCGTGTAGTCGGTGCTCGGGAAGGCGCGGGACGGGAAGACCTCGCCGACCGGCGGCACGGTTCCGCCGCGCGTGCCTTCCTGCCGGGTCCGGAAGGCGTCGCCACCCCAGACGATGGCGTGCGGGGTCCCGCCCAGGCTAGCCTGGCTGCGCAGTTCCAACGCTGCGCCGAACACTTCGTTGTTAAACGTCGCGTCGCGGGTGCGGTCGGCGGCGGTGTTGCGATCCTCGGCCGAGAACTGCCGGGTCTGGCTGTCCTGATAATAGAGGGTGGTGTGGGCCGAGCCGATGAAGCCATCGTCGCCGGTGAAGATGTGGTCGAGGCTGACGCGATCGCGGCGCACCTTGTCGAAAGCGGTCAGCCCCAGGACGCTGGTTACGGCCAAGGGCGGCTTGGCGATGGCGCTGAGCACCACCCAGTCGACCTGGCGATCCAGATGGTCAAGCGAGAGACGGAACCGGTGCTGGTCGTTGGGCGTGTAGATCAGCTTTGCGAGACCCGCGTTGGAGGTATTGTGCTCGGGATTGGCCGTGTTGCGGTCGGTGTTGGCCGAATTGTTCGTGCCGGCCGTTTCCTGACCCTCGCCGTCGCGGCGGGTATAGGCCAGCAGGGCTTCCCAGTTTCCGGTTTTGCCGGCGGCGACCAGGCTTTTGCTCCAGCTGTCGTCGGCCGAGGCGTAAGACGCCTTAGCGCGAACCGCGAGGTTCCTGCCCTTGGCGATGATGTCGGACGGATCCTTGGTGATGAAGCTGACCGCGCCGGCCAGCCCGTCGCTGCCGTAAAGGGCCGAGGAGGGGCCGCGTACGATCTCGACGGACTTCAGGATGTCTAGATCCACATAGTCGCCGCGACCGGCCGACTGGGCGCCGAAGGCGAAGCCGTCGGGCACGCGCACGCCGTCGACGGCGATCAGGACGCGGTTGCCTTCCAGGCCGCGGATGTTGAAGCCGGCATTGCCGTCACGGCCGGTCGACGACCCGGCGGCGGAAAAGCGGGCAGGGGCGCTGCGCACTGAAACGCCCGGCTCGAACCGGATCAGGTCCTTGATGTCCTTGATCAGGCCGTCCTCGATCTCGGCCGACGAGATGACGCTGACAGTAACCGGCGCGTCCTCCACCGCCTTTTCAGAGCGCGTGGCGGTGACCGTGACCTTGTCGACCTCGTTCTCGACGGTGGGCGCTGTGTCGGCCGCAAATGCCGGGCAGGCGGCGAGCAGGGCGGCGGTCGAGACGGCAGCGAGGCAGGCGAGCTTGGTCCGAGACATGGAACCCCCGTATTGATAGATGCGAATTAATCGCAAGTGAGGATCGTCGAGCTAGGCCTCCGCCTCCGTGTGGTCAAGTTAAATGATATTGATTCTCAGAGTCATTCGCAATAGACCGGCAACACTGACGCTTCGAACCGTCTCCGGAGATTCCGCATGCACCGATCCATCCGCGCGACCCTGATAGCCGGCGCGACCCTCGCCGGTCTGCTGCTTGGCGCCGCCGCCCAGGCTCATTCGCCCTATATGCTGCCCAGCGCCTTCGACGTATCCGACCGCAAGGTCGTCACCGTGCAGGGCGCTTTCACCGAGGCCTTCTTCAGTCCGGAAGTCGCGATGAAGTCCGACGCCTATGCGGTGATCGGTCCGGACGGCAAGCGCACGCCCCTGACCCCCACCTATCTGCGCGAACTGGCCCTGGTCGAGGTTCCCACCGAGGCGGCAGGAACCTATCGCGTCACCACCGGCCAGCGCATCGGTCGGACGGCTAAGGCTGCGTTGATCAAGGGCGAGTGGGTGTTTCTCGAAAACCCCGCCGCCGCGCCCGCCGGCGCCCAGGTCGTCGATATGACCAGCATGACCGTCGCCGACGTCTACGTGACCAAGGGCAAGCCCAACGCCGCCGCCGTCGCCCCGGTTGGCAAGGGCCTGGAATTCGTCGCCATCACCCATCCCAGCAGCATCTTTACCGGTGAAGACGCTGTGTTCGAAGTGCTGTTCGATAGCAAGCCGGTGGCGGGCCAGGAGATCACGCTGCACGCCGGCGACGACCGCTACGCCGACGTGAAGACGCCGCCCAAGGCCCTGAAGAGCGACGCCAAGGGCCGCTTCGCCATCAAGGTCGAGCGCTCGGGCGTCTACCAGATCCAGGCCCGCTACCGCGTCGCGCCGACGGCCGATGGCCTGGCCGGCCAAAGCCACACCTACGCCCTGACCTTCGAATCCCTGCGCTGATCCAGAGGACATCCGATCATGAAGACCCGCTCGATACTCGCCGCCGCCATCCTGGCTGCCTCCACCATCGCCACCGGGGTCCTGGCCGCCTCGCACGCCCGCGACACCTTCATCAAGGAGCAGGACCAGAACGGCGACGGCGTCGTCAGCAAGGAAGAGTTCGTCGCCACCCGCCAGATTCAGTTCGACCACACCGACGCCGACAAGAACGGCGCGATGTCGCGCGAGGAATATGTCGGCGAGTACAACGCGCGCCTCGAGAAGAACCTCGCTGCCTCGACCCAGACGCCCGAGAAGAAAGAAGAGGAGCGCGTTCGCCAGGTGCGTCAGGCCGACGTGCGGTTCGGCGTGCTCGATAGCGACAAGAGCGGCGCGATCACCCTGGCCGAGTTCGCCTATACGGGTTGGCGCATGTTCGTGACCCACGACAGCAACAATGACGGTGTCGTCTCGATCGCCGATCCGGTCAAGGAAGGCGCCAACTAGGACCACAGGGAGGGGAAGCGGCGTCGCGGCGCTTGGTTTTCCGGCGGCGGGTGGCTATCACCCCGTCCAAGGGCTCATGCCCGCCGAAATTCGAAAGCCGATCCGATGAGCGACACGCCTCCCGACCGCCTGGCCACCAATCCCGGCAGCCCCTTCTACGACGCCGAGCTTCTCGAGCGCGGCGTGGGCATCCGCTTCAAGGGCGTCGAGAAGACCAATGTCGATGAATACTGCGTCAGCGAAGGCTGGGTGCGGGTGACCGCCGGCAAGACGATGGACCGCAAGGGCAATCCGATGACCATCAAGCTGCAGGGCGAGGTCGTTCCCTACTTCCGCGACATCGCCGACGCCGGGTCCTGATCTTGGCCCTGCGTCGCCTGATCGACCTGCCTGGCTTCGCCGACCTGGAAACCCGGGCGCTGATGAAGCCGGCGTTCGCCGATCCTGAAGCGCGGCGGGAATTCCCCGAGATCGACCAACTGGCCCGCGATACCTTCGGCCTCACCGCTGACGAGGCTGCGGTCATTCCCGATCCGGACGGCTGGGACGGTATCGACGTCAAGTCGATGCGCGAACAGGCCGATCAGTTCGAACTGGAAGGCTGGGACGTCACCGACGACAAGCGCCGTCCGTTAAGGATTCTTGGCCACTTCAGCCATCCGCTGTGGCTGGCCCTGCGCGGCTTGGCCGGCAGCCTGCCGTTCTTCCCGGAGCCTGAAGAGACCGAGCACACGACCTCGTCCCTGGCCGCAGAGGCCAAGGCCTTCCAACGAGACAAGCGTTAGCGCTTCTTCCCCAGCTCGGTGGCGATGTCCTTGATGGAATTGCCGGCCGAGCGGTGCGCCGCGATCAACTGATCCTTTGTCACGCCCCAGCGCTTCATCCAGTATTCGACCTGGTGGCGCTCGCGGGGATCGAGCCGGTCTTCATCGCGAAAGTCGCGCTTGCCCTTGGGAATGCCCATGATCATCTCCTGCGTCCGTCCGCGACCTATCCTGCGCCTTGGCCGTTGTCGAGGCGACGCCCAAAGCTCACCATCGTTCCGAAGACATGAAATCATGAATCGCCCGCACCGATGAGCGATCCCGACCTTGAAGCCATGGCGGCCGACGAGCTGTCGCGCGCCATGACCCTGACTTGGCGCGACCTGTCCAAGGTGACTCCCTGGGGCGACACGTTCGAAGGGATCTCGCCGGGCGGTCGCGACGTCGAGGTCGAGCGCAATTATCTGTGGGCCACGGAGGCTGGTGGCGACATCCTTTGCGAGATCGCGGTCTATGGCGGCCAGATCCGATACGATCAGGGCGCGCGAGCCAGGAGCGTAATTTCCCGCAAGGGGTGACAACCTTCGCCGTGCAAGTGGTCTTCGGTTGCGTTAACCATAGCGCGCGCCATCATGGCGAAGCCGCAGTGTGAGGGAGGGGTTGGTGTACCAGTCAGAGTTTCCGGTCGATCAGCCCATCCCGATCTTCGATCCGACCCTGCTGATGGGTTTGATCCTGGCGGCCATCGTGATCGCCGCATTGGCCTTCGCGGCGGGCCGCCTGCTGGGCCGCAAGGACAATAGCGAGCGCTATCGCGACGTCGCCAAGACCATCCATGAGGCCATCAAGGCCAAGTGCGTCGCCGCTACCAGCGCGCCGTCTGGCGAACTGGTGTCCAAGGCCCACGAGTTGGTCGAGGAAGTCGACCGGCGCATCGGCGCGGTTATCAAGTTCGGCGGGCCCTGCGCCAAGGCGATGAAGGGTCTGACCGAGGCCCTCAAGGGCGAACCTGCCGAGGAAAAAAAGGACAAGGGCAAGGACGCGCATGCTCATGGTCATGGACATGGCGGTGGCCATGGTCACGGTCCGGGCGGCGGCGACCATGGTGGTCACGGCACGGGCGGTCATCCGGGCCATGGCGGTCATGACGTCACCTGCCAGTGCGACCGTTGCGTCGTGGCGGTGGTCGAAGCGGCCGCGCCAAACGTGACGATTCTGGGCCCGCGGATCGGCGGTCAGACGGTCGTCATTTCCAATCCAGCCAAACCCGCCGACGATCACCACGGCCAGCACGACGCGAAGGTTCTGGATCACAAGGACTTTTCCAAGCAGGTCCGGATGGCGGTCGTCGAGTTTTCTGACTTCTGGAGCCGGGGCGACTGCATCGTGGAGCTGGAACGCTGCCAGACGATGCTGACCAGCACCGCGCCTTTTCCCGACCTGAAGACGCTCAGGCTGAAAGCACAGGCGCGCCACTAGGTTTTCACCGGCGCCCATCGCGCGTGCTTGGGACGCGTGGACTGCACAACCGACGCACGAAATCGGGTGTTTCTGTCGAAGTCAGGGCTGGACGATTGAGGCGATAGGGCGCAAGGCGCACATCGATCTGGCGGGTCACGAACCGATCCACGGTCGGTTGACGTGACGACGCAAAAGGATTGGCGAAAGGTCGTCCTCCAATAGGCGACCGCGCCCGGGAGGACGAAAGGAACGGGCCATGACCGCAACGGTCTCTCCCCTGACGACGGCGATGCCTGAAGCGCCCGAAGAGGCGCTGAGTCTTGCCGACTACGTCCCATATCGACTTGTGACGGCCGCTGCGGCGGTCACCCGGCTGATCGCGCGCGCCTATGAAGACCGGTTTGGCCTGACGATCCCGCAATGGCGGCTGATGTCGGTGCTGGCCGAAGGTGGGCTGACGCCGCACGCCGCTGTCGCCCGCACCGCCATGGACAAGGTTCGCGTCAGCCGCGCCGCCCAGGATCTGGTCGAGCGAAGGCTGGTGAACCGCACCACTGTCCGGGCGGACCGCCGTTCGCATCGACTGGAGCTGACGGCCGCCGGCCGGCGCCTGTTCGCCGAGATCGCGCCCATGGCTCTGGCCTATGAGGCCGCGTTGCTGTCAGGCTTGGCGCCCAGCGAGGTAGTGACACTGAAGCGATTGCTGGGACGCCTGGAAGTCACCGCCACGCAGTTGGCAGGCGGCGAGACCCTAATCCCCTGACACTCCGAGCCTTCGTAGACCGCGCAGGGCGATCACGCGAAGCCGCCGCCTCACCACTGGAATTCGCCTGCGACGCCTGCTAGAGAGACGGCCCTTCGCAAAGAGCGAAGCATGCGGGCGTGGTGAAACTGGTAGACGCGCTGGATTCAAAATCCAGTTCCGAAAGGAGTGTCGGTTCGATTCCGACCGCCCGCACCAGACAATCTCAATTCGATGCGAACGGCGATGCGCCACCTCCAGGGGCCGCTTGGCGCTCGCCTGTTCGGCAGCAGCTGTGATGCATATTCGGTCAATTTGTGCCTGAAACCCAGGCGATATTGGTCTAAAAATTGAGCGACTGCGTGCGTTGTCCCTGTCAGTCCCGAACGGGGGCTCATGAAGGGCGATGATCGGTCATACCGGCAAGCTCATGCGCGTGCTCGTCATAGACCCCGATCCTGCGAGAGCCGCCCTGGTGGCAGAAGGTCTTGTGGGCGTTCATCCACTTGAAGTGCGACAGGCGGCGACCTTCGACGAGGCAGAAGCCGTGCGGTTCTCGCCCGACGTCGTCGTCATCGCGTCCGACAGCCCCGACCGGGACACGCTGGAGAGCCTGCGCGAGGCCAGCCACAGCAATCCGCGCCCGGTGGTGATGTTCGTAGACCGCTCTGAACCGGGTCTCGCCGAGCAGGCGGTGCGGGCCGGCGTCGCGGCCTATATCGTCGATGGTCTGGCCCCCAGTCGTGTCCGCTCGATCCTCGATGTGGCCATGAGCCGTTTTGCTCTCACGCAACAGCTGCGGGGAGATCTGGCCAAGGCCAAGGCTGATCTGGAGTCCCGCAAGGCCGTCGATCGCGCCAAGGGGCTGCTGATGAAGGAGCGAGGACTGGATGAGGACGGGGCCTATCGACTGCTCCGCAAGCTGGCCATGGACAAGGGGCGGCCCATCGGCGCCGTCGCCGCCGACCTGCTGTCCTTTGCGGGGATTCTGAAGGGAGACGCCTCGTGAGCGGACTGGTTGATCTGCGCCTGGGCTTTATCCCGCTGACCGATTGCGCGCCCCTGGTCGCCGCCAAGGCGCTGGGTTTTTTCGCGGATGAGGGGCTGGATGTCGAGCTTAGCCGCGAGGTCTCCTGGGCGACCATTCGTGACAAGGTGACCGTCGGCGCGCTGGATGGCGCGCACATGCTGGCCCCGATGGCTCTGGCCTCGACGCTGGGCGCGGGCGGTTCGGGCGATCTCGTTCCGATGATCGCGCCGCTGGCCCTCAATCTGAATGGCAGCGCGATCACTGTTTCCAACGATCTGGCCGTCGCGCTCCGCGAGATCGATCCCGAGGGCATGGCCCAGCAACCGATCACGGCGCGGCCCCTTGCGCGGCTGATCGAGCAGCGCAAGGCCCAGGGCGAGCCGCTGCTGACCTTCGCCGTGGTCTTCACCTATTCGATGCATGCCTACGAGCTGCGCTACTGGATGGCGGAGGCCGGGATTGATCCGGATCTCGACATCCGCCTGGTGGTGACGCCGCCGCCGCGCATGGTCGAGCAATTGCGCCTTGGCGGCATCGACGGCTTTTGCGTGGGCGCGCCCTGGAACGCGGTGGCTGTGCAGGAAGGGCTCGGCGAGGTCCTGATCAAGGCTTCGGAATTCTGGCCTGGCTCGCCTGACAAGGTGTTTGGCGTAAAGGCCGAGTGGGCCCGGACCTATCCTGACGAACTACGCGCTGCCCTCCGTGCCCTGATCCGGGCCTCGGCCTGGGCCGACGATCCCGCCAACCGCGAGACCCTGGTCGAACTCCTGGCGCGTCCCGAGCATATCGGCGCGCCGGCCGAGGCCATCGCCTGGGCTCTGGAGAGCGAGATCGTCTTCCATGCCGACGCCGCCGGCCTGCCCCGGCGCGAACACGCCCTGTGGTTCCTGTCGCAGATGGCGCGCTGGGGACAGGTTACGGGAGTGCGGGATTTCGGCGCCGTTGCAGACGCCGTCTATCGGCCCGACCTGTTCCACGCTGCGGCCGGGTCGCTCGGACCCATCATTGATGCGGCAATGACCTTCGCGGGTGCGGCAAGAACGGATCCGGCGGCGTTGTTCGACGGTCTGTCGTTCGATCCCGAGCGACCGTCGGACTACGCCGCCGGCTTTCGGATCGGTCGCCTGAAGCCTTGAGTCTCAGGGGCTTGCGCGCCCAAACCCGCATCTGAACGCGTGAAATACGTGCAGCAACCCTGAACATCCTGCTTTGCTGATGTGCAATAGAGCCCTGATTTCGCCGGATCGCTCTGCATAACGCAGTTTTCCAATTGCCGCTTTCCCCATCGCGATCCTTCCTGATGGGGACACGCGGGACAACGAAGTTTCGCGCAGGCCCGGAAGGGCCGCCCGACGGTGATGCAGCCGTCGAGATGGATTGGACAACGACGTCCGGAGGAGCCGCTCAGCGGCCCCCCGGGCGTTTTTTTTTGGCCTTGGGGGGATTGAGGCATGAAAAGAACGACGATCGCATTGGCCTTTGGGGCAGGAGCCGCGGCCCTGCTCTGGTCGGGAATGGCGGCGGCGCAAACCGCGCCCGAACCGCAGCCGCCGGCCTCGCCGGAGCCCGCCGCAGAGGCTCCGGCCGCCGAGCCGCTGGAAGCTGCCGAGCCGCCGCCACCGCCCGCTCCGCCGCCTACCGTCAGCGACCAGATCGGCGCCGGAAAGCTGATCCTGGAGGTTCGCGCCCGCTACGAGAGCGTCGATCAGACCCGGACAGCGACGCTGAAGGATCAGGCCTCGGCCTTCACCGTCCGCACACGGATGGGCTGGGAGACCGCCGAGTCCAAGGGCGTGAAGGGCCTGATCGAGTTCGAGGATGTCCGTCAGGCCGGACCCGAGCACTATGCCGTCAACGTGCCGGGAGCCGCTACGCCGCCTCTGAACGGCGCCGACAAGGCCCGCTATCCGGTGGTCAACGATCCGGATGTTACCGAACTGAACCGCGCCCAGCTGACCTGGACGCCCAGCGCCGCCCTGCAGGTGACCGCCGGTCGTCAGCGCATCCTGCTGGATGACCAGCGCTTCGTCGGCAATGTCGGCTGGCGCCAGGACGAGCAGACCTTCGACGGCGTACGGGCGGACTTCGCCCTGGGCCGGGTCAAGGGAACCTACGCCTATATCAATCACGTCAACCGCATCCTGGGCGAGCTGCGTGACTGGGACAGCGACAGCCACCTGCTGAACGTCACTTGGTCGCCAGCCGAGGCGCTGCGCCTGCAGGGTTTCGTCTACGCGCTGGACTTCGGCAATTCGGCGATCAATTCGTCGATCACCAAGGGTGGCAAGGCTTCGGGCAAGACGTGGGTCGGGCTCTACCAGCTGGCCTACAACGCCGCCTACGCCCGGCAGAGCGAACACAACGGCAACACGGCGCCCTTTGAGCTCGACTACTTCGGCGGCGACATCGCCGGGACCTTCGACATCTACACCGCCAGGGTCTCGTACGAGTCGCTTGAGGGGAGCGGGACGCGCGGCTTCACCACGCCTCTGGCCACTGTCCACGCCTTCAACGGCTGGACGGACGCCTTCGTCTCGGCCGGCGGCAACAAGAGCTTCCCCGACGGGATCGAAGACCTCAATTTCAGCTTCAACGTCAAGCCGCGCCTGAGGAGGACCTACTTCTTCAACAGCGACATTCTGGTCCGCTACCACGATTTCAACGACCAGAAGACCGGCGCGGACCTGGGCCACGAGTGGGGCGTGCAACTGACGGTGGCCCTGACCACCAAGCTGTCGATCCAGTTCAAATATGCCGACTTCCAGCGCGAGGCGCGCGTGCCGGCCGGCACCCTGACGCCGCCGGCCTCGCGCACGAAGGCCTGGTTCACCCTCGAATACAAATTCTGATCAAGACGGGATCCACGATCATGTCCAAGACCGACAAGACCCAGACCGTCGCCGCCGAGGCCTTGCCGTCGGTTGGTCTGACGCGCCGCAACGCCATCATGGCGACGGCCGCAATCTTCGCCGCCGTGAAGGCTGCTTTCCCGGCCGGCGCGTACGCCGCCGGCGGCGGACCTGAAACCGCCAAGGCCAAGCTGGGCTTCATCGCCCTGACCGACTCCTCACCGCTGATCATCGCCAAGGAACGCGGCCTGTTCGCCAAGCACGGCATGCCCGATGTGGAAGTCCTCAAACAGGCCTCCTGGGGCGCCACGCGCGACAATCTGGTGCTGGGATCCGAGCGCGGCGGCATCGACGGGGCGCATATCCTGTCGCCCATGCCCTATCTGATGACCACCGGGGCGATCACCGGCGGCTCGCCGACGCCGATGTACGTGCTGGCCCGGCTTAACACCAACGGTCAGGGGATCTCGGTCGGCAACGACCTGAAGGCGGTGAAGGTCGGCCTTCACAGCGGGGGCGCCAAGGCCAAGTTCGCCCAGCTGAAAGCGTCAGGCAACATCGCCAAGGTGGCCATGACCTTCCGCGGCGGCACCCATGACCTGTGGGTTCGCTACTGGCTGGCGGCCGGTGGTATCAACCCAGAGACCGACGTCTCGACCATCGTCATCCCGCCGCCGCAGATGGTGGCCAACATGAAGGCCGGCACCCAGGACGTGTTCTGCGTCGGCGAACCGTGGAACGGCCAGCTGGTCAACCAGAGGGTCGGCTACACGGCCTGTCTGACCTCAGAACTGTGGATGAACCACCCGGAAAAGGCGCTCGGCATGCGCGCCGCCTGGGTCGACAAATACCCGCGCGCCGCCCAGGCCATCACCGCTGCGGTGCAGGAAGCGGCCAGGTGGTGCGACAAGGCCTCCAACCTGCCAGCCATGTGCTCGATCGTTTCGGGCCGCCAGTACATCAACGCGCCGATGGGCGACATCCTGCCTCGCCTGCAGGGCACGGTGGACTATGGCGACGGCCGCACGCTGAAGAACTCTCCGCACCGGATGAAGTTCTGGGCCGACAACGCCAGCTTCCCCTTCAAGTCCCACGACCTGTGGTTCCTGACCGAGGACGTCCGCTGGGGCGTGCTGCCGCAGAAAACCCACACCCAAGCGCTCGTCAACAAGGTCAACCGCTCGGACATCTGGCGCGCGGCGGCCAAGACCATCGGTCAGACCGGCCCCGCCGGCGACAGCCGGGGTGTCGAGCGGTTCTTCGACGGCAAGGTGTTCGACCCGGCCAATCCCGGCGCCTACCTGGCCAGCCAGCCGATCAAGAAGCTGGTCTAGGGGTGCAGTCATGACCTTTCCCAAGCCCTCATTTTCACCAGCCGAACCCTTGGCGGGGGCCGCGCGCGAGGTCGCGGCGTCGGCGGGTTCGCCGGCGCCTGTCGACGAGGTTCACGCCTCACGTCTGTCCGAATTCGGCCGCCGGGCTGGAGCTACGGCGGCGGCGGTCATTCCGCCGGCCCTCACCCTGCTGCTGCTGATGGGCATGTGGCAGGTGGCGGCCGGCGATTCTTATACGGGCGTGCCGTCGCCGGGGCGCATCTGGACCGAGTCGAAGGACCTGATCACCGACCCATTCTTCGATAATGGCGGAGTCGACAAAGGTCTCTTCTGGCACGTCCTGACCAGCCTCAGTCGGGTCGGTGTCGGCTTTTCGCTGTCGGCGATCTGCGGGATCATGCTGGGTGTGCTGATCGGCGCCAACCGCTGGGCTCATCGCGGTCTGGATCCGATCTTCCAGGTTCTCCGCACCGTGCCGCCCCTGGCTTGGCTGCCGATCTCGCTGGCCGCCTTCCAGCAAGCCCAGCCGTCGGCCCTGTTCGTGATCTTCATCACCTCGATCTGGCCGATCATCATCAACACGGCCGTGGGCGTGCGGAATATTCCCGACGACTATCGCAACGTCGCGAGGGTGCTGCGGCTGTCGCCGGTCGAATACTTCTTCAAGATCCTGTTGCCGGCCACGACGCCCTACATCTTTACCGGCCTGCGCATCGGCGTCGGCATGAGCTGGCTGGCTATTGTCGCGTCCGAAATGCTGCTGGGCGGCGTCGGCGTCGGCTTCTTCATCTGGGACCAGTACAATTCCGGGCGGATCTCCGACATCGTCGTGGCCCTGGCCTGGGTCGGTCTGACCGGTTTCTTCCTCGACCGCATCGTCGCCTTCGTCGGGCGCATCGTCTCGCGCGGCAGCGCGCTGAGCTGAAGGATCATCACCATGGCCAAGGCCTATCTTTCCATCGAAGGCGTCGGCGTCACCTTCCAGAAGGGCTCTGCCCGCTCGGAAGTGTTGCGCGATATCAACCTGCAGGTCGATCAGGGCGAGTTCGTCACGATCATCGGCCACTCCGGATGCGGCAAGTCCACCCTGCTCAATGTGGTGGCCGGCTTGATCCCGGTGACCACCGGGGCGGTGATACTCGACCGAGAGTCGGTCGAGGCGCCGGGGCCGGAGCGAGCGGTGGTGTTTCAGAACCACTCGCTGCTGCCCTGGCTGTCGGTGCAGGAGAACGTCCGCCTGGCGGTCGACAAGGTGTTCGCGGGCAAGAAGTCAGTTGCTGAGCGCAGGGAGTGGACGCTGCACAACCTGGATCTCGTCAAGATGACCCACGCCCGCGACAAGCGGCCGTCGGAAATCTCGGGTGGCATGAAGCAGCGGGTCGGGATTGCCCGCGCCCTGTCGATGCAGCCCAAGGTGCTGCTACTGGACGAGCCGTTCGGCGCCCTGGACGCCCTGACCCGTGCGCACCTGCAGGACAGCGTCATGGAGATCCAGACAGCGCTGAAGAACACCGTGCTGATGATCACCCACGATGTCGACGAGGCGGTGCTGCTGTCGGATCGTATTGTGATGATGACCAACGGTCCGCGCGCGACCATCGGGGATATCCTTCCGGTGGACCTGGAGCGCCCGAGAGACCGGCTCGCGGTCGCTGAGAATCCCGCCTACGTCCACGGCCGCGCGGCGGTGATCGAATTCCTGTACGCCCGTCGGGCGGCATAAATGCTCAGCAAGCAGGCGCCGTTGCTGCCTATTTGATGAGCTATTGTGCGGCGCCGCATACGGCGGCGTCGCGGGTGCGAAGGCTGGGTGACTCCCCGGCGTTCGTGAGCCCCAATGAAGTCAGGCCTTCGGACAACGACGTTCGTGGCTGCCAGAGACGACCGCTCGGATGCGGTCACCCCCGGGCGCAGGCGCCCCTCTCGCAGACCGCATCCCGAGGCACAGCCATGAATCTTCGTGAGTTCGCCAAGGTTGGACACGCTCCAACCCTGTTCGCCGCCTTCCTCTATTTCGACCTCAGCTTCATGGTCTGGGTGATCCTGGGCCCGCTGGGCGTGGCCATCGCCAAGGACTTCAATCTCGACCCCGCCCAGAAGGGCCTGATGGTCGCAGTGCCAGTGCTGTCTGGCGCCCTGCTGCGCTTGGTCAATGGCGTGCTGGTCGATCGCATCGGACCCAAGAAGACCGGCATGATCGGGCAGCTGATCGTGCTGGCCGGCCTGGTTTTGACCTGGGTGGTGGGGGTCCACAGCTACAATCAGGTACTGGCCCTGGGCCTGATCCTCGGCGTCGCCGGCTCGTCCTTCGCCGTGGCCCTGCCGCTGGCTTCGCGCTGGTATCCGCAGGAGCATCAGGGCTTGGCCCTCGGCATCGCCGGCGCGGGTAATTCCGGCACGGCTCTCGCGGCCCTGTTCGCCCCGCTGCTGGCCAAGGCCTATGGCTGGCAGAACGTCATTGGCCTGGCCGCGATCCCGCTGGCTGTCGCCTTCGTCGTCTACATGCTGATGGCCAAGGACGCGCCTGACCAGCCTGAACCCAAGAAGCTGACCGAATATCTCGACGTGCTGAAGGTTCCCGACGCCTGGTGGCTGATGCTGCTGTACGGCGTCACCTTCGGCGGGTTCGTGGGCTTGGCTTCGTCGCTGACCATGTATTTCAACTCCGAATATGGCCTGGATCCGGTGATCGCCGGCTTCTTCACCGCCGCCTGCGTGTTCGCCGGTTCGTTCATTCGCCCCGTCGGCGGCTTCCTGGCCGACCGTCACGGCGGTGTGCGCACCCTGACCGTGGTCTACGCCCTGGCCGCCATCGGCATGGCGGTGGCTAGCTTCCAGCTGCCCTCGGCCTGGCTGGCCCTGGCGGTGCTGATGTTCTCGATGCTGGCCTTGGGCGCCGGCAATGGCGCGGTCTTCCAGCTGGCGCCGCAGCGCTTCCGCAAGGAGATCGGCGTCATGACCGGCCTGATCGGCATGACCGGGGGGATCGGCGGCTTCTACCTGGCCTCGACCCTGGGCATGGCCAAGAAGGCGACCGGTTCCTACCAGCTGGGCTTCTTGGGCTTTGCCGCTCTGGCTCTGGTCGCGCTGTTCGCCCTGCATGGCCTGAAGTCCCGTTGGCGCGCGGTCTGGCCGACCTTGCACGCCGACGCTCGCCCCGTGCGCGTCTGATCCTGACCTCTGAGAAATGAGCAACGCCATGAGCAAAGCCCAAACTCGGGAAAGACTGGTTGTCATTGGCAACGGCATGGCCGGTTGCCGGGCGGTCGAGGAGGTCCTCAAGCGCGACCCCGGCCGTTACGAGATCGCAATCTTCGGCGCCGAGCCCCGCGTCAACTATAACCGGATCATGCTGTCGCCGGTGCTGGCGGGCGAGAAGACGTTTGCCGACATCGTCATCAATGACGAGGCCTGGTATCGCGACAACGGCATCACTCTGCACGCCGGCCGCGCGGTCATCGGGATCGATACGGAAGGCAAGACGGTGCTGGCCGAAGGCGGTCTGGCCCTGGCCTATGACAAACTGATCCTGGCCACGGGCTCCGATCCCTTCCGTCTGCCTCTGCCAGGCTCCGACCTGAAGGGCGTGGTCACCTTCCGCGACCTGGACGACGTCGAGGCCATGGTTGCAGCCTCGGCCAAGCCCGGCGCACGCGCCGTGGTCATCGGCGGCGGCCTGCTGGGTCTGGAAGCCGCCTACGGCTTGGCCCGTCGGGGCATGGGCGCGACTGTCGTCCACCTGATGGACGTGCTGATGGAGCGCCAGCTGGACGAAAGCGCCGGCTTCCTGCTGCGCGAGGCTCTGCTGGAGCGCGGCGTCGAGACGGTGCTGGGCGCTCACTCCGAAGAGATCGTCGGCGAAGACGGCAAGGTTGCCGGGCTGAAGCTGAAGGACGGTCGCGTCCTGCCTTGCGACCTGCTGGTTATGGCCGTCGGCATCCGCCCGAACGCGACCCTGGCGCGCGACGCGGGCCTGGCAGTTAATCGCGGCGTGGTCGTCGATGACGGCATGCGCTGTTCGGACCCCGACGTGTTCGCGGTCGGCGAGTGCGTCGAACATCGCGGCCAGTGTTACGGCCTCGTCGCGCCGATCTGGGAGATGTGCCGCGCTCTGGCGCAAAGCCTGACGGACGGCGAGGGCGGTTACGAGGGCTCGGTGCTCTCGACCCGCCTGAAGGTCTCGGGCGTCGACGTGTTCTCGGCCGGCAAGTTCTCGGGCGGCGAGGGTTGCGAGGACATCGTATTCCGCGACGCCGGGCGCGGCGTCTACAAGCGGGTGGTCATCGAGGACGGCAAGGTGGCCGGCGCGGTGCTGTTCGGCGACGCCATAGACGGCAACTGGTATTTCGACCTGATGCGGGCCGGGACCACGATCGTCGACATCCGCGACACCCTGATCTTCGGCCAGGCCATCACGGAGGGTTTGTCCGGCCTGGACCCTAATGCCGCCGTTGCAGCCATGCCCGACACGCAGGAAATCTGCGGCTGCAACGGTGTCTGCAAGGGTTCCATCGTCTTGGCCATCACCACCCAGGGTCTGACGACCCTGGACGACGTGAAGGCGGTCACCAAGGCCTCGGCCTCATGCGGGTCGTGCACGCCGCTGGTCGAGCAGGTGTTGAAGCTCACCCTGGGTGACGATTTCAAGGCTCAGGTCGGACCCAAGCCGATGTGCAAGTGCACGCACCATCCGCACTCGGACGTCCGCAAGGCCATTCTCGAATACGAACTGAAGTCCATGCCGGCGGTGATGCAGGCCATGGAATGGACCACGCCCGACGGCTGCTCGTCGTGCCGTCCGGCCCTGAACTACTATCTGCTGTGCGCCTGGCCGGCCGAGTACCGCGACGACAAGCAGTCGCGCTACATCAACGAGCGGGTCCACGCCAACATCCAGAAGGACGGAACCTATTCGGTGGTGCCGCGCATTTGGGGCGGCATGACCACGCCCGACGAGCTGCGGGCCATCGCCGACGTCGCCGACAAGTTCGCCATCCCGGCGGTCAAGGTGACGGGCGGCCAGCGCATCGACTTGCTGGGCGTCAAGAAAGACGACCTCCCGGCCGTCTGGGCCGATCTGAACGCCGCCGGAATGGTCAGCGGCCACGCCTACGCCAAGGGCCTGCGCACGGTGAAGACCTGCGTCGGCAGCGACTGGTGCCGGTTCGGCACCCAGGACTCCACCGGCCTGGGCATCCGCCTGGAGAAATTTCTCTGGGGTTCGTGGGCGCCGGCCAAGGTCAAGCTGGCCGTGTCGGGTTGTCCCCGCAACTGCGCCGAGGCCACCTGCAAGGACTTCGGCGTCGTCTGCGTCGACAGCGGCTACGAGATCCACATCGGCGGCGCGGCCGGCCTGCACATCCAGGGCACAAAGGTGCTGACCCATGTCGCGTCCGAGGACGAGGCCGTCTGGGTGATCGCCGCAGCCATGCAGCTTTATCGCGAAGAAGGCTGGTATCTGGAGCGCGTCTACAAGTGGATGGCGCGGGTCGGGCTGGAGACGATCCAGGCCCAGGTCACCGATCCCGAGCAGCGCAAGGCGCTCTACGACCGCTTCACCTACTCGCAGCGCTTCGCCCGCATCGACCCGTGGGCCGAGCGCGTGGCCGGTCGCCACAACGAGGAATTCACCCCCATGAGCCGCCGGATGGAGTTCGCTCCCGCATGAACGCCCCCGTAAAAGTTCCGATCTGGATCGACGTCGGCGCGGTCACCGACGTCCCCCGTCGCGGCGCCCGCCGGGTCACCAGCCCGCGCGGCGACATCGCCATCTTCCGCACCGGCGACGGCGAGGTATTCGCCCTGATGGACGCTTGCCCGCACAAGGGCGGCCCCCTCAGCCAGGGCATAGTTCACGGCCGGGCGGTGGCCTGTCCGCTGCACAACTGGTCGATCGATCTGGCCACCGGCGAGCCGATGGGCGCTGACAAGGGCAAGGGCTGCACGCCCGTGGTGCCGCTGGAGGTCCGCGACGGCCGCCTGCTGCTGAGCCTGTCCCTGGCCGAGGCCGATGGCTGACGGCGCGGCCGCCCTTTCGGTCAAGACCGCCTGCCCCTATTGCGGCGTCGGCTGCGGCGTCGACGCGGTCGTCACCCGCGACGGGGGAGAGGGCAGGGCCGTATCGGTGGCCGGGGATCAGGCCCATCCCGCCAATCTGGGTCGGCTGTGCTCCAAAGGCACGGCGCTGGGCGCGACTGTCAGCTTGGAGGGCCGGCTGCTTGAGCCGACCATAGGCGGCCGCGTCGCCAGCTGGACCGAAGCGACGGCCCTGGTCGCCAAGCGCTTTCGCGAGACCATCGCCAAGCACGGCCCCGACAGCGTCGCCTTCTACGTCTCGGGCCAACTGCTGACCGAGGACTATTACGTCGCCAACAAGCTGATGAAGGGCTTCATCGGCTCGGGCAATATCGACACCAACAGCCGGCTCTGCATGGCTTCGGCGGTCGCGGCGCACAAGCAGGCCTTCGGCGCCGATCTGGTGCCCGGCTGCTACGAAGACCTCGACCTGGCCGATCTGGTCGTGTTCAGCGGCCACAACGCCGCCTGGACCCATCCGGTCCTGTTCCGCCGGATGGAAGCCGCCAAGGCGCGTGGCCAGAAGCATGTGGTCATCGACCCCCGCCGCACCGACACCGCCGAGGGCGCTGACCTGCACCTGCCCATTGCTCCGCAGTCGGACGTTCGCTTGTGGAATGGCCTGCTGGCCGACCTGATCCGGTGCGGCGCGGTCGATCGGGAGTATATCGCCGAGCACGTCAACGGCTTCGACGCCGTGGATGCTGCTCTGGCCGAGATCGACCAGACGCCCGCCGCCGTCGCCGCCGACTGCGGCGTGTCGCTGGCCGATCTGCTGACCTTCTTCGACCTGTTCGCGGCCAACCCAAAGACGGTCAGCCTGTTCTCGATGGGCGCCAACCAATCGGCTCAGGGCGTGGCCAAGGGCCTTTCGATCCTCAACACCCACTTGGCGACGGGCCGGATCGGCAAGCCAGGCGCCTGCCCGTTTTCGATCACCGGCCAGCCCAACGCCATGGGCGGCCGCGAGACCGGCGGCATGGCCAACACCCTGGCCGGCCACATGGACTTCGAGCCAGCCGAGCGCGACCGCGTGGCCCGCTTCTGGGGCGCGCCCGACACCACCCGCAAGCCGGGCCTGAAAGCCGTCGACATGTTCGAGGCGGTGCACGACGGGCGCATCAAGGCGATCTGGGTGATGGCCACCAATCCGGCCGTCTCGATGCCCGACGCCAGCCGCGTGCGGGAGGCCCTGGCCAGGTGCCCCTTCGTGGTGGTCTCCGATTGCATCGTCGACACCGACACGACCGTCTTCGCCGACGTGAAGCTGCCGGCCCTCGCCTGGGGCGAGAAGGACGGCACGGTCACCAATTCCGAGCGGCGGATCTCGCGCCAGCGGGCGCTGTTCGACCCGCCGGGCCAGGCCCGCCCAGACTGGCGGATCATCGCCGACGTCGCCAAGGCGATGGGCTTCGAAGGTTTCGGTTGGCCCAGTCAGGCCAGCGTGTTTCGCGAGTGGGCCCGCCTGACGGCCTATGAGAACGAGGGCCGGCTGCTGAACCTGTCGGGCCTGGCCGCTCTTGGCCCCGACGGCTACGCTGCGCTAAAGCCCGTGCAGTGGCCGGTGGCCGCTGACGGAACCGGAACGCCGCGCCTGTTTGTCGATGGCCGCTTCCAGACCCCCGACGGTCGCGCCCGGATGATCCCGACCCGGCCGCGCGGTCCGGCCGACGCGGTGGACGCGGTCTATCCGCTGTCACTGAACACCGGCCGTATCCGCGACCAGTGGCACACCATGACCCGCACGGGCCTGGCCGCCGACCTGTGCCGCCACGCGCCCGAACCCTTTGTCGAGATGCACCCCCTCGACGCCGAGGCCGCCGGCATCAAGGACGGCGCCCTGACCCGCGTGGTCACCGCACGCGGCGAAGCGGTGGCTCTTGCCAAGGTCACAGACCGTCAGCGTCCGGGCGGCGTCTTCATGCCCATGCACTGGACAGACGCCTTTGCGCCATCCGGTCGTTCCAATTCGTTGATCGCGCCCAATGTCGATCCAACCTCCGGCCAGCCCGAGTTCAAACACACCCCTGCGCGCATCCGGGCCTATCGCGAGACCTGGAAGGGCTTCTTCCTGTCGCGGGATATTCTCGGCGCGCCTACGGGCCAGGATCTGGTCTGGCGCCGCATCCCGCAGGATGCCTGCCAGCAGCACGAGTTCGCCGGCCGGGGCGATACCGACCAGCGCGACGCGGTGCGCAAGGTTCTGTCCAAGGGACTGATCGGCGAAGTCGTCGCCTATGAAGACCCTGGCCCGGGATCACGGCGCGAGGCGTGGATCCGAGACGGCCGCTTGGTCGCCGTCCTGTTCATGACAACCACCGGTCGTCTGCCGCCGCGCGAGTGGCTGGCCGACCTGTTCGCCATGCCAATGCTCGAGGCCGAAGCCCGCTCGGCCCTGCTGTTTGGCCGTCCTCCAGGCCCGCCGGTCGACAAGGGGCCGCTGATCTGCACCTGCCTAAAGGTCGGCGCCAAGGCCGTCCAGGCCGCCATCGTCGCCGGCGCTTCCGATGCCGACACCGTCGGTGCGGTCACGGGGGCGGGGACCAACTGCGGTTCCTGTCGTCCGGAAATCGCCCGGATGATCGCCGCCGCTTCTCTCGCCTCGCCCGTCAAGGAAACTGCCGATGTCGCATGACCTGAAAGTCGGTTGCGTCCTGCTGGTCGGCGCCGGTCCTGGCCCTGTAGACCTGATGACGATGCGTGCGGTCCGCGCCGTCGAGGGCACGCAAGCCCTTCTGTATGACGCCCTGATCTCGGAGGAGGCCATCGCCCTGGCCCCGCCGGGCTGTATCCGCATCCAGACCGGGAAACGCTCGGGTCGGACCAGCATGAAGCAGGAGACGATCAACCGCCTGATGCTGCGCCTGGCGCGGCGCGGCCTGCGCGTGGTGCGGCTGAAGGGCGGCGATCCGTCGGTATTTGGCCGGGTGGGCGAGGAGAGCGACTTCCTCAAAGGCCACGGCATACCTGTCGAGATCGTGCCCGGCGTCACCGCCGCCTGCGCCGCCGCCGCCCAGTTCAATTTCCCGCTGACTCACCGTGGTGAAGCGCGCCGCGTTGTCTTCGCCACGGCGCGACTGGAAGCCGGCGCCCTGACGGGTGACTGGAACGCCGCCGCCGATCCCGAGGCGACCATGGCCATCTATATGGGCGGCGAGGTCGTCGCCGAGCTGAGCCGGCGGATGATCGCGGCCGGACGATGCCCGACAACGCCGGCCCTGGCGGTCGAGCAAGCCGGCGGCCCGGATGCGCGGCTCTATCGCGGGACCTTGGAAACCCTTCCGGCCAGACTGGCCGACGCCGGGAGCGGTCCGGTCCTGATCGTCATCGGCGAGGTCGCGGCGCGGGCCGATGCGCGTCAGTGGATCGACGAGGTCGGCGTTCAGGCCGCAAGCCTACGAGCCTGACACCGCCTTCTGCGCCACGGCATCGAGAACCGACCGAATTCGCGCGGCCAGGGCCGGCGGCTCATAGGGCTTGTCGATCATCGGATATTCGCTGGCCCAGGCTGTGGCCTCCTCGCCGATATAGCCAGAGGTCAGCAACACCTTGAGATTGGGCTGCTCGCTGCTCGCTGCGCGCCCGGCGGGCCAGTTCCAGACCACTGACCCCGCCCGGCATGATGACGTCGGAGAACAACAGTTCGTAGGTCTGCGGACCCTTCAGGCGCCGCAACGCGCCGGCGGCGTTGCGGCGCCGCGGTGACCTGGTAGCCTAGGCCCTTGAGCGTATCGACGGCCAGGGCCAGCACGGCAGGATCGTCCTCGACCACCAAAATCCGCTCCGAGCCGACCGCCTCGACATTGATCGGTGCCGGGTTGTTTCGCGCGGCGGCCGACTCGACGCCGGGCGGCAGCTTGATCTCGAATGTCGCGCCGGCGCCCGGCGAACTGCGCACCGAAACATCGCCGCCTGACTGGCTGGTAAAGCCATAGACCTGGGACAGACCAAGGCCCGAGCCCTTTCCAACCTCCTTGGTGGTGAAGAACGGCTCGAAGATGCGTTCGGCCACTTCGGGCGGCATGCCTTCACCCGTATCGCGGACGACGATCAGATTGCTCAGTCGACCGGTTTCGTCCTGATGGGGACGGGTTGCGATGGTCACGGTGCCGCCGCTCTTGAACGACGCCTGGACGCATTCCCCCAACTTGACCGACGACGTTCAGTCCGCCGGAACGGTTCCCGCCCGGAAACACCCCATCGCGAGATTTTTCGGGATGCAATTCACGGGGCCGTGGCAGACGACAATGGGTTGTTCTTGTGTGGAAGCAATGGAGCAAGATCATGGCCAAAGCCCCGCCCATCCCGGCTGAGCAACGGGCCTTCAAGGGCGAGAAGCCCGATATCGAAGGGTCTTCAGGCGACCGTCGAGACGACAGGACCGGACTCCAGTCTGGCGATCCGGGTGACGCCGACGCCAGCCTCGACAGTCAGGGACGTTTTGCCAATCTAAATCAAAACACTTCCCATTCTGGAAACGTTCAGGACCGTTGGCCTCGCCCGTCACAGCGCTTGAGCGAACGAACGCTCAAGCGCCTCACTACGCGTCGCCCTTTATTGGAGCGATGACGTGCGCCGCAAGCCCTGTGCGGTGCAGCAATCGAGCAGTCGGATGCTAGAGCCCTTTCCGACCTGATGGCTTCATCAGGGTCGGGCGAAAAGGGCTCTAAATCAAAAGTTTAGAGCATTTTTCGATCCGATAACCGTTTCACACTTATCGGAAAATGCTCTAGCGCTGCGCCACGCGATATACAAAGCGGCGCATGCCTGAAATCGACGTCATCTCCTCATCAGTCTTCGGATCAACCTGGATCTGTCCGGCGCCTCCCCGCCGCGATGGGCCGCCCGAGATAAATGGGGATAGCTTTGAACACCAATATGCATACCGCCGCGCGCCGCCTGCGGCTCACTCTGCTTTCGGCGACGATCCTCGCCGCCGCCACGCCGGTGCTGGCTCAGGAGGCCGCGCCGTCGACCGAGGTCGATCTGGTCGTCGTCACCGGCAAACGCGTGTCGGAAGCCAGCGTCGCCATCGGCACCGACCAGGCAACCGCAACGGTTTCCATCACGCGCGAGGCGTTGCTCTCGGCGCCGGCCGGAGTCACCGGCCTCAAGATGCTGGAATCCCTGCCGGGCTTCAACGTCCAGGCCAATGACGCCCTGGGCATGTACGAGTTCGGTAACTCGGTCTCGGTGCGGGCCTTCAACTTCCAGCAGATCGGCTTCCTGCTCGACGACATCCCGATGGGCCGCAGCGACCAGTTCGGCGGCAGCCCAATCTATCGCTACGTCGACAACGAGAACCTGCTGCGGGTCACCGCGTCGGCCGGGGCCGGCGATGTGGCTCTGCCCAGCTATGCGTCGCTGGGACCGATCGTCGACTATTTCACCCAGGCGCCCAGCCAGGTCGCCGGCGGCTCGGCCAGCTACACGCGCGGCAGCGACGCGCTGAAGCGCGCCTTCCTGCGGCTGGAGAGCGGCAAGGTTGGGCCGTTCTCGGGCTATGTCAGCGGCTCGTGGATCGAGGGAGACCTTTGGCGCGGCCCGGGCACCATCGACCGCACTCACTATGAAGCCAAGCTGCGCTGGGACATGAGCGAGGACACCAGCCTGACCTTCCAGACCGTGCACAACGACTATTTCGACTACGACTCGCCGTCGATCACCAAGGCTCAGTACTTCGGGAACGCCAACGACCCGTTTGGCCGCAAGGGTCGAGACTTTGCCTATCTGGGCTATGTGCCAGTGCTGGCGCCGGCCGTGATCAATGGCGTGACCGGTCCAACCTACTCCAACACCAATTACAATCAGTACTACAAGTTCGCGATCAACAAGCGGAAGGACCACCTCTACGGCCTGACGTTCAAGACTGCCGTGGGAGAGTCGATCGACTTGAGCGCCACCGCCTATTACGAGGACAAGAGCGGCTACGGAGTCTCGCCTGAAGCCTATGCCACCTCGCTGGCCAGCCACAATGCCGAGCGCCTGATCGTCCCCGGTCTGACCGCACCCAGGGGCATTCAGTACGGCCTGTCGGGCGTCGACGGAACCCGCCAGGGCGTGACGGCCAAGGGCGAATGGCGGATCGGGATCAACACCGTCGAGGCCGGCGTCTGGATCGAGGACGACGATTATCACCGCACCCAGGCCCGCTATAACGTCGAGGGTGGCAATCCCGACGGCGCGCCGTTGTTCAACGAGCCGGTCCACCTGCAGCGCAACTACGTCTCGACCCGCCAGACGACGCAGTTCTTCCTGAAGGACACGCTCAGCCTGCTGGACGACGATCTGAAGCTGGAGTTCGGCTTCAAGACGCTGGACGTCGACTATCAGATCAGCGGCTACCGCAACCCCGCCGATTACATCAACCGCCGCACGCCCAGCATCAAGGCCAACTGGTCCGACAGCTTCCTGCCGCAGGTGGGCATGGTCTATTCGGTGGGCGCGCGCGATCAGGTCTTCGCGTCCTATTCGGAGAACATGGCCCTGCCGCGCGGCGCGGACGACGTGCTGTCGGCCGCCAGCCCACTGGTTCCTGCGCCCGAAGCCGAAACCTCGACCAATATCGAGCTTGGCTATCGCGCCAACCGGGCGACCTTCAACGCCTCGTTCGTGGTCTATAAGACCGAGTTCAAGAACCGCCTGCAGTCGTTCGCGGCCCCGGTCCCAGGCAGCACCACGACCGAAACCTTCTTCCAGAACGTCGGCGCGGTCAAAGCTTCGGGGGTCGAATTCAGTGGCCAGTGGAAGCCGAACCTCTTCGCCGGCAAGGTCTATTTCAACACCAATATCTCGTACAATATCTCGGAATTTCAGGATGATATCGCCAACTTCGTCCTGATCCCGACACCCGCCGCGCTGAAGATTGCCGGCAAGAAGGTGCCTGACTTCCCTGAATGGATCTTCCAGGGCGGGGTCACGGTCGAGCCGACCGATGGCCTGGTGTTCAACCTGTCGGGTCGCCTGATCGACGACCGCTTCACCAACTTCATCAATGGCGAGCACGCGGCCGGCTACATGATCTGGAACGCCTATATCGACATGGGCGAGGGCTTCGGCTTTGGCCCGTTCGAGCAGGTCAAGGCGCGGGTCAATGTCGATAATATCTTCGACACCGACTATCTCGGCACGATCGGAACGACGGTGAACACCGCCGCGACCTTCCGTCCGGGTTCGCACCGCACGATCCAGTTCACCTTGTCGGCGGACTTCTAGGACTGGGGCCGCTCGCAGCCTCCGGGCGCGCGGGCGGCCTCTACCTCCCGGGTCAGGTCGGCTAGCAGGGCGCGGCCCTTGATCCATGCGCCATGGCCAGACGCGACATTGATGTGTCCGGCGCGGCCCAGATCCACGAAACGCGCGCCCCAGCCGCGCGCAAAGGCCTCGGCGCGCCCGATTTCCACATAGGGATCGTCGCGACTGGCCACGACCAGGCTCGGAAAGGGCAGTCGCTGGCGTGGAATGGGCGAGAACCCCGTCAGCAGGCGCCCCGCTGGTCCTTCGCGATTGACGTCGGCCGGCGCGACCATCAAGGCCCCGCCGATGCCGCGCCCGCCGGTCACTTGGGCCAAATGTGCGACGAGGGCGCAACCCAGGCTATGGGCCACCAGGATCGCGCCGGGACGCTGGCGAACAGCCTCGGCCAGACTGATGGTCCAGTCGCCCAGGGTAGGGCGTTCCCAGTCGGTCTGGTCCACCCTTTCGGCGGCGGGAAAATCTCGTTCCCAATGGCTCTGCCAGTGATCGGGGTCGGAGTTATAGAGCCCGGGCACGATCAGGATCGGCGGGCCATGGGCATCGCGGCGCGAAGGCGACTCCGCGCGGAAGCCGGAAGGTTCGGAAGTGATCATCGCGCCATGCTCGGAGGGGTTGTCGTAAGGCAACCCAAACCGCTTTCGCGGTCTCCGTTCAAATCAGATCAATTCGGTAGGAATATAGAGAAGCTGAGGTCGCTTGCTCAGTCGAGAGTCGGATCGCCGCGATGCAACGGGTCGGGCAGGGGATCCCCGGCTTTCACAAACTGTAATGACACCGAGTTGATGCAGTACCGCAGCCGGGTCGGCGGCGGGCCGTCCGGAAAGACGTGACCCTGGTGGCTGTCGCAACGGGCGCAGCGGGTCTCGATACGGGTCATGCCGTATGAGGTGTCCTTGATCGCCCGGACATGGTCCTCGGCGAAGGGCGCGTAGAAACTGGGCCAGCCGGTACCGCTCTCGAACTTGGTCTGGTGCCGGAACAAGGGAAGGCCGCACAGCCGGCAGCCATAGACGCCTGGGCTCTTCTCGCCCAGCAGGCCGCCGCAGAACGGGGCCTCGGTGCCATGCTGCAGCAGGACCCGCGCTTCTTCGGACGTCAGGTCGGCCTCCAGGCGTTCGCGCTCTGCCTCGTTGGGCGGGGTCAGGTCGAAACCAGCGGTTGATTGGGTGGCGGCGTCTGTCATGACACACAATGTAAGATGGCCGAAGCCAATCCGGTAGACCAAGAACCATCAGGAAGGAACGAGCCGATGCTGACCTCCACGACTCCGTCGATCGCCGAGCGCGACACCGTGGCCACCCTTGGGGTGGTGTCTGGCGAGGCGATCATCGGCGCGCACATCTTCCGGGACATTTTCGCCGGCATCACCAACATCATCGGCGGTCGCGCGGGCGGCTACGAGAAGGCCTTGCGAGAGGCGCGCGACATCGCCCTGCAGGAAATGAATGACGAAGCTCGCCGTCTGGGCGCCGACGCGGTGGTGGGCGTCGATCTCGACTACGAGTCGCTGGGTCCCGATGGCGGCATGCTGATGGTCACCGCCGCCGGCACCGCCGTGAAGCTGCGCTAGGAGCGCCCCGATGACCATCGCCGTCGCATTCCTGCAGCCCGGCTGGGCCGATTGGGAGGCCGCGCCTGTCCTGGCGCTTTTGCGTGAGCATCTGGGCGTCCAGATCGAGATCGCCACCCCTGATGGCGAACCCCAGACCTCTATTGGTGGCCTGCTGGCCGCCGCCGACTACAGGTTCGCCGACCCTGTCCTGTCGGACGCCGACGTCTTCCTGCTGATCGGCTCAGACGCCTGGACGAGCTTTAAAGACGAGGCGTTGTTTGGCTTGCTGCGGCAAGCTCTGGCCGACGGCAAGATCGTCGGTGCGATCTGCGCAGGTACGGTCGCCGCGGCCCGCGCCCGGCTGTTCGAGGGGCGAGAGCATACCTCCAACGGCAAGGACTGGCTGGAAGAGCAGGTTCCCGACTACGGCGGCGGCGCCCGGTATGTCGATCAGGCGCGGGCGGTGACCTCGGGCAGGATCGTCAGCGCCGCCGGCATCGCGCCGGTTAGTTTCGCGGCTGGTGTCGCCCGTTTGATTGCGCCGGAGTCCGAGGAACTGATCGCTGGCTATGAAGCGATGTTCGCCAAGGAATTCACGGCCGACTGACGACCATCGGCGGGCGGGGTCTTGGCCGACACTGCCCGCCTGAAGTCGCCTACTTGGCCAGGGCGGCTGCGCCGGCGCGAGCCACGACGCCGTCCTGGGCGCCCGATCCGCCCGAGGCGCCAATGGCCCCGACAATGCGATTGTCGATAATCAGCAGCTCGCCGCCCTCGATGGCCAGGGCGCCGGTGAAGATGGCGTTCAGGGTTCCGCCCCTGACCGCGTCCTGGAAGTACAGGGTCGGACGGCGGAAGCTGGCCGACGTCTCCGCCTTGCGGCGGGCCACGTCGTTGGAGCCGTACTGCGCGCCGTCCATCTTCTCGCTCAGCACCAGGGCGCCGTTGGGCTCGACCACGGTGATGACCATGATCCAGCCATTCTTGACGGCGGCCGCCTGAGCGGCGGCGACGGCGACCTTGGCCTCCGCCAGGGTCACCGACCGGCCATAGGGCGGATAGACCGGGGGCGCGGCCGGCGGTGCGACGGTCTGGGCCATGGCGGGCGAGGCGAGGGCCAGCGCGAGCGCGGCGATATGGGCGGCGGACTTCATGTCTTCGGTCTCCTGAAGCGGTTGGGTCTGATCGTCATGGCAGAACGACCTCGTCATTGAGGGCGGTTATCTGCGGCTGGTCGGTCACGAGACGCACGCGCAGGCCAGTGGCCTTCGCCCCGCCGGGGATCTTCAGCCTCACGCTGGCGATCTTGGGCTTCAAGTCCGTAGGCGCCTTCAGCGCCGGGGTTGGCGCAAAGGCCAACACGTTGTCCGCCGCATCGACCAGTTCAAGCCTGGCCGCTATGGCGTCGAGCGCGCCGAGGCTGTGGACCTTGGCAATGACGCTGGAGCCCTTCACCGTGACGTCGCCGCGGCCCACGCCCAGATCGGCGCGGCCGGCCGGATTGTCGCCCGCCGTGGTCAGGACCATCTCGACGACGGTGGTCTGGCGCGGGGCGAGGGTCAGGGTCACCGCCCTGGTGCGCTCGAAGGCGACCGAGCGGCTGTCGCCGTCGCCATCGATGGTGTCGTCGCCATTGGCGTCGAGGCCCTGACGCAGGCTCCACTGGCCGGGCGCGACGGCCCAGCCGGTCATGTCGGCCGTCACCGGCTTGTCGGTGAGGTTATAGGCCATGACCTTGAAGCTCCTTGGCGTCGCGTCCTTGATCAGGACCGCGACGTCCTCGCCCAAGGCCCCGCCGCCGAAGCGCCAGCTGACCAGATTGCCCGGATAGAGCAGGTTGCGCTTCAGGGCGATCCCGCCCAGCCGGGAGCGTTGCAGCAGGTCGCTGGGCAGGTCCACGCGGTCCGACCACCAGTGGCCTTCGGTCAGCATGTACATATGCTGGCTGTTCCACTTGATCTCGTCGGCATAGAGCCGCTCAAGATGGCTCTTGTCGCCGGTGATCTGCCAGGCGGCGAAGCGCTCGACACTGCCGCCGGTCGCCGCCTGCTTGACGATGGCGTCGCCCCATTGGTCGCGCTTGTTCAGGGCGTCCATGACGTTCTCGCCCAGATCAGCCACCGAACGCGGACCGTTCTTCTCGACGCGCCAGGCGATCGGCTTGAGATATTTGGCGTCGCCGGTGAAGCGGTAGGCCGCCCAGAAGATCTGCATGGGGGCGCCGCCGCCCGAGCCTTGCAGCATCGTGCCGCCGCGCTCGGCGTCGCTGCGCCAGTTGATTTCGTTGGGGTACGAGCCGTCCTTAGCTTGGTGCGCCAGATAGCCGTCGGCGATGCCGATGATCATCTCGCGCGACTGGGGATCGCTGTTATAGGCGCCCATCAGGATGGCGGGGTGCAGGATCAGGTACGAATAGGGCTTGGACCACTCCCACGGACCTTCGCGGTAGATCTTCTTGCCGCCGAACCAGTTGGAATTGAAGTGCAGGTGGCCGGCCGGGTTCTTCTCGACCACGCGTTGAAGGCCGCGCACGGTCTCCATCATCCGCTCGACGGCCAGCGGGTCGCCGTAGCTGAGGTACATGGCCTCGGCGTCGCTGTTGATGCCTTCCTCATAGACGTGCAGTTCGTCAGTGGTGATGGTCGGCAGGCCGTCGGTGAACATGCCGTTCTTGTAAGCCGCGTCGGCCAGGCGGTTCAGCGAGGTTCGGACCTTGTCGGGCTCGACGCCCATCAGGGCCAGGCCCGGCCATTGCTGGGTCAGGTCGCTGTCGTCTGAGATGCCGCCGCCGAAGTCGCCGAACTCGGCCTGGCGCTCGTCAATCCACCAGTTGATGAACTTGCTGACCAGCTTAAGGTCTTGCGTCTGGCGGAAGGCCCACAGCGGTGTGCCTTCGGGAGCCTTGGGCTGCGTAAAGGCCGGCCAGCCCTGGCTGCCATAGGTGATGTCGCCCCAGTATTCGCGGCCTTGCTGGTGATCGGGATCGACGCGCAGCAGGTCGGAGATGTCGGCGTCCAGGCGGCGATACAGGCCCTGGCGCTTGGAGGTGGTGTGCTCCTCGACCAGGAAGGCCCAGTTGTCGCGTACTTGGTTGAAGCGGTCGGCGACGTGCTCCGCCTTGGCGGCGTCGCGGTCCTTGAAGACCAGGCGGATCTTCGTGCCGTCCAGCGCCTTGGGGCCGAACTCGCCGCTGGCGGCGGCGATGGTCAGGTACAGGCTGTCGGCGGTGAGGATGCGGTCGCGCAGGTCCAGCCACACGGTGCGAGCCTCGCCGGGTTTCACCGAGACGCTGACATCGATCATGTTGCGGCCCGGCCAGATCGGATCCTTGATCTGGATGTTCAGCGGCACGAGCTCGCCGTCGGCGGCGCCGATTTTCAGGGCAGGGATGTCGATGGCGATCCCGTCGAGCCCGTCGCGGGTGTTCTCCCAGCCATAGGCCCAAGCGCGGGCCAGAGGCAGGTTGGGCGGAGCGTCGCCGAAGTTCGAGGGGATCAGCAGGTGGACGATCGGCAGGCCCTTGGCCGTGGTATCCGAAGCAGGCCGCTTGCGGCTGGGCGCGCCGTCCGGCAGGGCGACAACCGTGGCGCGCTCGCCGGCGGGATGGCGGCCGGCGATATAGCTGTTCAGGTCCGTCAGGTTCAGATAGTCGGCAGCCGCGTCCGAGCGGACGGTGTAGCTCATCTTGAACGCATCCTTCGGCTCCTGGCCGGCGGTCACGTTATAGGCCCACAGCTCCTGGATCGGGGTCTCCTGCGCCGTGTTGGTGAAGCTCAGCACGCCGCCCTTCAGGGGCTCGGTGAGGCTGGTGACCGTGCGGCCCTGACCTTTCGAGCGCGCGCCGACCTTGGCAGTTGCGCCGCCTGTGGCGGGCGCCCAGGTCAAATCGCCATAGGCCGGACCCTGGATCTCGATCCAGTTGACCGGCTCGTCCGGCAGCGACAGCTTCAGGGTCTTGCCGCCGTCCACATAGGTATTCCAGTCGGGCAGCAGGAAGTAGTCGTCGCGGCCTTCCAGGCGCGAGCGGTTGTAGACGCCCGGCCAAGTGGTCTCCGGGATGCCGTCATTGGCCCGCCACATCCACTGCTTGATGTCCTTGGCGTCGGCGACCTCGACCTTGCGGATGCTGGTCGCGGGCGCAGTCAGATAGGGCGGCAGGTCCTTTTCTCGGTTCCAGCCGTAACGAAGCCGCCAGGCGGCGCGCGTCGCCGGATCGTCGAGCGTGGCGACGGGGGCGGGTGCCGTGATCGGCTCGTTCCTGGCCAGCGACGCGATGGCGGCGGCGTCGAGAGGGCGGTCATGGACACGAAGCTCGTCCAGATCGCCGCCGCGCATGAAGCTGTAGCGGGCCTGCACCTGATGGGGCGCGATCACGCGGGGAGCGACGCCGAACTGGTCAAGGCCGGCGTCATAGATCGCCTTGCGATCCTTCTTGGCCGCCAGCTTGCCATCGACGAACAGCTGCACGCCGGTCGTCTCGTCCCAGGTGAAGGCCAGATGGGTCCAGGCGTCGGCGGTGGGTGATTTGTCCAGCTTGAACGACACGCGGGTGCGGGCCAGGCCGTTGTCGGTGACGAAAGCGTCGAAGCCCGAGCCGTTCCAGTCGATCCGCAGGAAGGCCATGTCCCAGCTTGTGTGGTCGGCATAGCCCACCCGGAAGATCACGAACGGCGCCTCGCCGACCGGATAGCCCGAACGCCAGAAGAAGGAGAGCGACCCTCGCTGAGCCTGGATATTGCCGGGCGCGTTCCAGGCGACCAGGCCGTCGTCTTCGGCGCGGAACGCCTTGCCGGCCGCGCCGTTGGCGACCGACGTGACCTTGTCGATGAAGTTGGGCGTACCGTCACCCCTGGCGACGTCGGCGATCAGGCCGTTCTCGCCCGAAACATGGAAAAGCAGGGCTGGTTGCTGCGCGCAGGCCGCGCTCGCCGCGCTGGCCAGGATCAGGAAGCAGGCAGAGCCCAGAAACATCGCCTTCATAATGGCAGTTCCTCCCTTGGGCGCTGATCTTTTGGAAACCGGTGTCATGCCCTGACTCCGCTTTAGCGCTCCAGGGCCAAGGTTGCAAACAGACGAAGGCCTGCTAACCGATGTCCAACGAGACAATATGCCTGCAGGGGAAGACCGCATGTTCAGCAAGATTTTGATCGCCAATCGCGGTGAGATTGCCGTGCGTGTCATCAAGACGTGCCGTCGGTTGGGGATATCGACGGTGGTGGTCTATTCGGACGCCGACGCGGGCAGCATGGCGGTCGAGATGGCCGACGAGACGGTGCATATCGGCCCGTCGCCGGCCAACCAGAGCTATCTGGTCGCCGATAAGATCATCGCGGCCTGCAAGCAGACCGGAGCCCAGGCCGTTCACCCGGGCTTCGGCTTCCTGTCGGAGAACGCCAGCTTCGCCCAGCGCTGCGCCGACGAGGGGATCGCCTTCATCGGTCCCAATCCCGGCGCGATCCGCGTCATGGGCGACAAGATCGAGAGCAAGAGGTTCGCCCAGGCCGCCGGCGTCTCCTGCGTGCCGGGCCATATCGGCGAGATCGACGACGCCGCCCATGCCGTCCTGATCTCCGAGCAGATCGGCTATCCGGTGATGATCAAGGCCTCGGCCGGCGGCGGCGGCAAGGGCATTCGGGTCGCCTGGCATCGCCAGGATGTCGAGGAGGGCTTCCCGGCCGTCCGCGCCGAAGCCAAGGCCAGCTTCGGCGACGACCGGATCTTCATCGAGAAGTTCATCGAAAGCCCGCGCCACATCGAGATCCAGGTGCTGGGCGACAAGCACGGCAATGTCGTCCACCTGTTCGAGCGCGAATGCTCGATCCAGCGCCGTAACCAGAAGGTCATCGAGGAAGCTCCGTCCCCGCTGCTCGACGAAGCCACCCGCGCCGCCATGGGCGCCCAGGCCGTGGCGCTCTCCAAGGCTGTGAACTACGACAGCGCCGGCACGGTCGAGTTCGTGGCCGGCCAGGACAA